>JBIKZJ010000017.1:0-32502 GCA_044354755.1 Schlesneria sp.
CCTTCTTCAGATTGCAATTCAGGTAAAATCGGCAATCGATCCGGGTAACGGTGATAGACCGGGAAGTTGTGGCCGATTTGACGCAGGCAGATCAGCAGGCCACTTTCGGTTGCGAGATAGATTCGATCGGTCCGATCGTTTCCCGTTCGGACGGAAAAGCGGCGTAAAGGTAAGGACCCGATGGTTTCGCCCCGATCGCGCGAAACCATGATCAGATTTCCGTCGAGATCAGAAGTAGCGACCGCCCCTCCGGTCAATGCAATAAAATTGGTCAGATCGGGTCTCCACCAGCGGCGGGAACCTGTTGCCGGTTCCAGGCAGTACATTCCACCCCGATCCGGCATCACGAACAACTCGTTATCAACACCCCAGGGGGCCTTGCGGATGGGCAATCCCGAAGTGAATTCCCACTGTACCGATCCATTAAACAGGCTTAAGGAACAGAACGTAAAATCTTCCGAGGCCAGATACATGGAATTCCCCAAGGTTGTCAGCGGGGCGACGATGGCCTTTTCGGTTTCGAGTTGATATTTCAACTGCCGCTCTGTGGCACTGACCGAGTACAAAGAGCCGTCGCGGCTGGCAAAATTGACGAAGGATCCATTCGAAATGGGTGGCGACGTAATTTCTTTTCCCGCCTTGTACTTCCAGACTTGTGCTTCCATCGACCATTGAGGGAGGCGTCGTTCCTCGTACAGCTTTTTGATTTTTCGCAGGCTGTAGGCGTAGACGCTTCCGTCTAATGTGCCGAAGTAGACATGTTTTTTATCGACGGCCGGGGAGGTTGAGGGCTGTCCGGGGAGTACCAGGTTCCAGATCGTTCTGCCGGTCCGTTTTTCGATGCCATACATGGTTGAACCGACGATGATCATTGCCGAGTCTTCATTCGAGATCGCGGGAAAGCTGGGTTGATCAAAACGTCCAAATTGTACGGCCCAGAGCTGATGTCCTGTTTCTGCATCGAACGCCGTGGTGACCCCTGACGAGGCCTGCGCATAAATGATGTCCTCGTCGATCGTGACATGGCGCACCTTATCTCGATGAGGATTCAGCACCGCCTGAGCCCACCAGGAACGCTCTAAGCCGAGTCGACTCAGTTGCTGGTGTGTCGGCAGGGGGGCGTCCCCTTTCAATTGCGCAAACGAAGGGGAGATAAAACAAGTCCCGACGATCGCGAGTATTGCCATCAGCCGCAGCGAACTCTTCATTTCATCGCTCTCTTCGCAAGGAATCATCGGGTCGCAAGGAATCATCGGGTCGCAGAGAATCATCGGGTCGCAGAGAATCATCGGGTCGCAGGGAATCATCGGGCCTGTCCGCCCGTGTTGGTCTGTCGACGTTCACGCATCGACTTTCACATATCGAATTGGAAAGAACCCCTTCGACACGAAACTATTCGGAATTCTTCTTGCGTCGACCGCAGATTCACCTCAGGGTGAGTTTCGATTCAAACACCGGTCTGTTGCACAAGATCGTCGCTACCCCACTATACTACCGAGCTGTCCTAACCGATCGCCAGCATAAGTCTCGTCAGATTTTTCGTAAATGACCAATTGGTATTCCTCAAGCGAGCAGCCCGATTTGTCGAGCGCCGCAGCAGGATTTTCCGGGAATCAGCCTCGACATCAGGAATCATAAGGCCGATAATCGGCAGGGGAAGTGTGATATGATCCCTGACGCTGATGAATTTCGATGAATTTGAAAAAGGGGCGCAGGTCCTTTGTCCGTCGGATCGTTTTGGTGATTCCCTGAGAGAGGCTGTTGATGAATCATCCCTGCCAAATTTGGTCGGGCATAGCCCCTGTTGATCCGGGTATCGTCCCTGTTGATCCGGGCATCGCCCCTGTTGATCCGGGCATCGCCCCTGTTGATCACCGTGCCGCTCTGAACCTTGTTCTGTTCGGGGTGATGATGTTGGGACTGCTGTCTGGACCGAGTGATGCGACGGCAGATTTGGTGAAACTGACTGGCGGCGGCGAGTTTCGCGGAAAGATTGCGGTGGCTGTAGCGAGTCAACAGCATCTCCGCATCGAGACCATGACGGGTGCTATCGTCGTGATTGAACGAACTGAGACGCAATTTGTGACGATGCGGTCATTGGCGCATGAACACTATGAAACAAAATGTCGCCAGCTTGCCGACACAACGGAAGCGCATTGGGACCTTGCCGAGTGGTGTCGTCAGCGGGGGTTGTCGAAAGAGCGGGAAGCTCAATTGATTCGGGTAACCGAACTCTCTCCCGATCATGAAAAGGCTCAGTCAATTCTTGGACGCGTTTGGCATCAGGGGGGGTGGATTGACCGCGATGAGCTGATGACATCGCAGGGATACGTGAAGTACAAGAATAAATATATCACGCCACAAGAACTGGAAGTGATCGAGAATACCGCCGAAGAGCTGGATCGAGAAAAAGGGTGGTTTCAAAAAATTCGTCTTTGGCACGGCTGGTTCGATGGTCAGCATGAATCTCGCCGCGAGCAAGGATGGAAGAACTTGAATGCGATTGATGACCCCCATGCGGCCCCCGCCGTCATCAAATTCCTCTCGATGGATCCCAGACCCGCTGTTCGGGAGTTGGGGGTGATGATTTTGGTGAAGATTTCTGGTGCCAAAGGGACCACAGGCCTCGTGAAAATTGCCCTGTGGGATGAATCCCCCGACATCCGCACGCTGGCACTGGATGGTATTGCGCGTTCCCATTTTGAGCGGGCGCAAAAGGGATTTGTCGCCGCACTGAAGCACGAATCGAATGCGATTGTCTGCCGAGCTTCGCTGGCATTGGAGCAAATCGGTGATAAAGAGGCGATTGGTCCGCTGATCGGGGCATTAATCACAGTCCATCAATATCAGGTGGCGATGGATATTCCCAACAATCAGACTTACAGTTTTAACACAGATGGCAGTTTTTCCTCAAACACTCCACCCGTTCCTCCAGGAGTCATGGCCGCCGTGCGAACGGGGCAACTGCTCCCCCCCGTGTTTGCTCCTTCCAACGACATGCCAGCCCCCCCTAAAAAACTCGTCACAGTTCGTATCGAACACTTTAATGCAGAAACCTTGGGGGCTTTGTCAAAGTTGACTCAACAGAATTTTGGCTTTGACAAGCGGACCTGGCAGCTCTGGTGGGCCGCCGAAAAAAATGCGGGTGGTAAGTTAAAATCGAAATTCTAACCGAAATGGTCTTGAGCTAACCGAAATGGTCACGAGACTGTTCCCTGTCGGCAGCCTGTTTCCGGCTCGCTGGTTTGAGAGCGCGGTGTGCAGTTTTCCGATTCCTATTCCCCGGTTAACCGTTGCATTCGGAAGGGTCGGCCTCTCGGATCTTATTCTGCGCGAGTGAACGAAATTCGCTTAGCGGCAATCTCTGCCGTGGACGATATCTCTAGCAATATCAAATTTTCAGAGATTCATTTTTATTTGCTCAGTGCGATGGAAACTGTGATCATGGCTGCCCGCGTAACACTCCTCATTCTGGTCACTGGCGCATTTGCTGCGATGTGGTCTGGTGATCATCCTCAAGAGATCAAACCGACCAAACCTGCGCAGACGAAATCGGACTTCCGGCAAGACGCGTTGCCGAATCGCCGCCAGGAAACACCAACAGACGTACATCCCCAGGCGCGACGACTCATCCGCGAAGGGGCGATGCTGGCATTGGGAACCCCCACCAACGCTCCGCTTCCTGTCGGGATCGTCGCGGGGACCTATCTTGTTGCCGATCAGTTTGGCCGAACGGAAATCCGCGTCATCCATCCCCAAGAGGTTCCGAACCGCGTGAAGATTAATCGCGCCCCCGCCGCAAGTCAGCATTACATGGTCGAAGTTCACTCGGCCCGCTGGCATTTCATTCGAATCGAAGCATCGCGAGATCCCCAGACGGCGACATTCCCTCGAATCGAATCCCATCACTGAGCGATCGCCCGTGGCAATCCGGTTGTAATTGACGGGTAAGCGGGGTTCCAGCGAAGATCCATCTGCAATTTGCGATTCGAACAACGTTTATTGACCCCGCCGGAACCACGGGGACTGGGCTGACTAGAGTCGAACACCGGCGTGGGTGCGTGGACCAATTCCGCCAGCGTTTCATAATACGTTGACCGAAGAATCGGTTTGTCGTCGACCACGAGGTAGGTCTGATTCGAGTGAACTTGTTGTTCACAGGCCAGGATCGCGGTGACCGCATCGTCGACGTGAATCAGATTTAACCACGAGTCTGGGCGGCCCACCAGGATCAATCCCGCCTTCAGGGATTCGATCCGCGACAGAATTCGGTCGGGGCCGTAGATTCCGGCGAGTCGCAGAATCTGGGCCGAGCAACCGGTCTGATGCGAGAACCGTTCACGAACCATCTGTTCCGCCCGAACGCACAACTGGCCACCGGGGGAATTCGGATCGCAGGGGGATATTTCGTCGACCCACTCACCCTCGGACTGTCCATACACGCTGGTGCTGGAAATCTGCAGGAAACGTGTGCAGCGACCTTCCGTCGCGGCCAGGATGTTCAGAAGTCCTCCGCAGGTGACTTCTTCATGAGTTCGCTTCGAGTTGCGATCAAACCCGACGGAATTCAGAACCAGATCCACTTGGGGCAAGTCATTCAACGACTCGGATTCGCAAATATCAGCAATAATCGGTCGGATTCCCAGTACGCGAAACGACTCAACATTTTGCTCGGACCGAGTGACTGCAAAAACCTGATGTCCAGCCTGAATCCAGGCGGACGCGACTCGTTTTCCCAGGTATCCACAGCCAAAAATCAAAAACTTCATGGCAATTCTTTCTGCGGTAACGCATCCAGCGGGATCAGGGCTTTCTGTTGAGGCAATGAATTCAATTGCCCGGGAACCCCTCTTCGCAGACTATCGCTGACCTGCGATCACTTCGCCACAGAGCGATCGAAATCTTGGTTCAGAATCATTATTTTCCATTTTCTGGAAAAAGTCTTGTTGAGGGATTCTGCTCTTTGGCGTTTTTAGAATTGTCAGGCCAATCTCACGAGGTTCTTGCTTGTGTTCTGCTTGTGGACGGCAAGCTCAGGCGACAGAAGTCGGGGATCAGCCTGTTCATTTTTTGGGATCATGGTTGAAAAAGCCCGCCACTGAGAAACTCCAACACTCAGACAATCCAGTACAAGGAGAAGATTCATGTTATTTCGTAAGTTCTGGAAGCGAATGTCAGTCAACGCCGCTATTTGGTCTTGGCTTGATCGAGGCGATTCCCGATGGCACCATTCTGCAGGGGGTCCGAGCGACGCCGGTGGATGGCGTCAAAGGCCGAGCTTCGATGGTTGCCGATATCGCGACGGGAAAAAGTCTGGTGGGCCGTTTTGGCTGGAGGGCGCAGCAAGCAACGTTACTTTCGTTTGCGGGGGATGCCTATCTGAATAAAATGGGGATCACAAGCAGGCTGTTTCCGACTGAAAATGCACCGAACGGGAATCTGGAACTCCTCAAAAAAATGGATCGGGTGGCAGATCCCGAGGACCAGTTTGATCCCGCGACCAGCAAATATGGTATCGAGAAACTGACAGACTTCATGCGTCTGCTCAGTCCCCCACCTCCACTTCCTGTCACGGCATCGACCGGATTTGGAGGGAAGATTTTCCTGGACATTGGCTGCGCCCGTTGCCATACCCCGATGTTGACGACGGGGCCCAGTTCAATTCCGGCCCTCAATTTGCAGCGAGTAATGCTGTTCTCGGACCTGCTGTTACACGACATGGGTTCGCTGGGTGACGGAATTGGACAAGGAACGGCCACGGGGCAAGAAATGAAAACCGCCCCCCATTGGGGATTACGCAGCAGCGGGCCTTATCTGCACGACGGGCGAGCCGCTACGGTGGAGGACGCCATTCAAGCGCATGATGGCGAGGCAACGAATTCTCGAGAGCACTACCGCAGGCTCTCACCCGACCAGAAAAGTCTGCTGGCGCAATTTCTCATGTCAATTTGACACGGATCACTGCGTGTGCGGGCAGGCAGTCGGTCACATCAGCCCGATCCGGCTGTATGCCGGGTTCCGCCGGGTGGGGGGCGAAAAATAAGTCGGTCGCAAACCATCCCGAGGATGATTCGCGACCGACTTTTGAGTTGACGGATCGTTTGAGTTGGCTGATCTTGGTGTGCGTAGCGTTCCCAGTTAGACATCGCACAACCTCGACTTGGACTAGACTTAGACATCGCATAACTGTACGGCTTGGCGTAGTCCGGCGAGGGGGTCACGGGTGGGAATAAATTCGTGGCCGACGTAACCCTGGTAACCGATTTCGATCAACTTACGCATGATGGGCGGGTAGTTGATTTCCTGAGTATCATCGAGTTCGGCTCGTCCCGGATTTCCGGCGGTATGAATATGGCCGATGACATCCTTGTGTTGTTCGATACGGCGGATGACATCGCCATTCATGACCTGGACGTGATAGATGTCAAACAGGACTTTCACTCGTGGTGAACCGACCTTGCGAACGATATCGCAGACATAATCGATGTCGTCTCCCTGATAGCCTGGATGTCCCTTCATCGGATGCGAGCCATCGCGCGAGTTGAGGTGTTCGAGGCAGATCGTGACCCCTTTTTTCTCGGCATAGGGGGCGATTTTCTTCAGGCCGGCGATACAGTTTGCGGCGCCGTCTGCGGCAGAGATTTCGCCGCTGGTGGGATCTTCGGCATCGTTCCACTTGTACCCGGTGAAGGCAATGACGTTGGGGACTCCTGCTGCGGCGCAATCATCAATCATTTTACTGGTCGTCGCGATCACTTCCGCCTGATAGCGAGGATTGTTAAAGCCCTTCATAAAGGGGGCTCCGGGCATTCCATTCGGCGCGATGGCGCACTTGAGACCATGTTTCTTGAGGACGTCCCAAGTTTCGGGGCCACAGATTTCAATCGATTCGCAGCCCAGGCTTTTGGAAATCTGGCACGTTTTTTCGATGTCCCATTTGTCTCCTGCGGCATTGAAACACCAGAAGACGACCGAATGCTTGATTCGGCCTTTTGTTGCGACTTTGTCCGCCCCCTCCAGCATGGCCTCGGAACCGACGCTGGCGACGGCACCAGCGGCAAATGCGGAATGAAGTAGATCACGACGAGAAAGTGACATCGAAAACTCCTGCTGTCATCACGGGAAAAGAGATCGGAACGGAATCATCCAGAGTGTGCAAGCTTCAGTTGAGCAATTCGTTTTGCCTCAACGATGCAGAAAATGATAACTCGCTCGCATCAACGGTGCGAACCAGTCGCCCGGTGGATCGGTCAGAAAACGGTTTTTTACTGTCCCAGACCGCAACCAAAATGATGCGTATTCGGCAGGCTCACTTGTCTCGCGTTAGCCGAACCGATTGTTTGAGCCGGGTCAGTGGCTGCAGCGACAGGAAATCAGGCAAAATGCGAGGTCGGAGGCTCATAATCGGCCCGAGCGACTCGCCATCGTCGCTGGTTGTGCGTTACCCTTTGTTCCGTTCCTGTTTGTCCATTACTTCGTTTTCATCATGGACCTCACCCTTGAACCACGCTGTTTCCCCCGCTGACTCTCTTCCTGAGGGCTGGGCGGCTGTCGATCTCGGATTAACGCAACCACTGCTGGCGCAACTGACGGCTGGCGAAACCATTGTCGCATTCATGGCGTCTGATATTGATTCGGCTCGCTTTTATCGTTCAACGCTGCTGGTGCTGACAAATCGTCGGTTTCTCAGCAATTCCGCCGAGACAGGTTTTCATGCTTGGGATCTGACCAAGATTGAAAAGCTGAAAACCAAAGACCGGGGTGGCTTGGGAACATTGGAATTGCTGGGAGTTGATCGTCGGTTGGCGGTTTGGCACTATACGATTGCGCAAGGCCCGTCGGCATTAATTCTGGGTGACCGTTTTGAGGATGTGAAAACCGTAAGGACAACGCTCAAAAAGCCTGCGGATGAGGATGACATTCCGGATGCCGAGGACCATGAAGCACCACCCGATACGACCTCGCTCTTGAGACTGTGGCAATTTGCCAAACCGCATCTGGGTTGGATGCTTGTCGCGTTGTTGATGACGCTGACTGCGGCGATTGCCGAAGTGAAAACGATCCAGATGACCAAGCCCTTGGTGAATCTGCTGAAGAATTACGTGGAAACGAGTTCTCCCTCGCAGGCGATGCCAGCGGGTTTGACCACCGATCAGGACGCGCCTCGCCCCGATGTACCGGTCTCGGCTGTTGCCCCGGACTCGTCGATCATGAATCAGGCCATCTTTTATTTGGGAATCATGCTTTGTTCGGCGGTGATTGCGTGGCTGCTGGGCTGGGGGCAAGGAGCGATCCTGGCCTGGGTGAGCGAGCGTGTTACAGGCGATCTGCGGCGCAGAACATACTCCCATCTGCAAAAGTTGTCGCTGGAATATTTCGGTGGCAAGCGGACTGGCGACCTGATGTCACGGATCAGTAGTGATTCGGACCGGCTCTGTTCGTTCCTGTCGGACAGCATTGTGGATTTTACGGCGAATACCATTTTGCTGTTCGTGGTGGCCTACGCACTATTCAGTGAAAACTGGAAAGTCGCCTTGGTAGCGCTACTTCCGTTTCCTTTGATCATCTGGCTGATGTACTACGCTCGGGACCGATTGGCGATTGGATTTCTGGCTTCAAGCCGGGCCTGGGGCACGATGTCAAGCGTGCTGGCGGATACGATTCCGGGGATTCGGGTCGTCAAGGCGTTTGCACAGGAAGATCGAGAGATCGATCGGTTCTCGACCGCAAACGAATCGGTGGTGACGGCCAATAATCGCGTGAACTCACTTTGGACTTTCTTTTGGCCACTGATCACCTTTTTGAATCACCTTGGCGTGCTGGTCGTGTGGGTTTGTGGCGTCTGGCTGATCAGTCGCCGTACCCCGAATTTTGATGTCGGATCGCTGACGACTGTGGTGCTGTTGAGTGAAAAATTCTACAGCAAGCTGGAGATGATGAGTCGAATCGTTAACGCGTCGCAACGAGCGGCCGCGAGTACTCAGCGGATTTTCGAGATTCTGGACCGGGTTTCGAGTGTACCCGAGCCTGCCAAACCGATTGCGGTGGGCAAATTGCGGGGTGAGCTTGAGTTCCGTCACGTTGGTTTTCGTTATGGCAATCGCAAAGTGATTCGAGATTTATCGCTCAAAATTGAAGCGGGAGAAATGATTGGACTGGTCGGCCATACAGGAGCGGGAAAAAGCACACTCATCAATCTCGTCTGTCGATTTTTTGATGTGGCCGAGGGTTCCATTCTTGCGGATGGGATTGATATCCGAAATTACAAGGTGGAGCCGTATCGCCGAAATGTCGGGATCGTATTGCAGGATCCTTTCCTGTTTTACGGGTCGATCGCGGAAAATATTGCGTATGGACTACCTGAGGCGACGCGAGAACAGATTATTAATGCCGCGAAAGCTGCCCGGGCCCACGAATTCATTCTGCAACTGGCCGACGGTTATGATTCGTTGGTCGGGGAACGTGGTCAGTCTTTATCGGGTGGCGAACGCCAGCGCATCAGCATTGCACGAGCCCTGCTGATCGATCCCCGTATTCTGATCCTGGACGAAGCGACATCGGCATTGGATTCGACCACGGAACGGCAGATTCAGGAAGCCCTGGAAAACCTGACCCGTGGCCGGACGACCATCGCGATCGCGCACCGATTGAGCACGCTCCGTCAAGCAAATCGAATTATGGTGATTGAACGTGGTCGTCTGGTGGAGATCGGTACTCACGAAGAACTCCTGAAAATCGACGGTGCCTACGCGACTCTCCACAAGGCCCAACAGGCTTTGGCGAAAGAGGCGGGATTGACCTGAGATCGGGATGATCTGAGTTCATTTTGGGTTGCCTGGTGTGCGCCGATGAGCGTTTTCCTGATCGGGCCCGCCCTGTATCGACCGAACACAACGGGGTGACGTCCCTTGGATGTTGCCTGGGGGACCGACTTAATCATTGCAATTCGGCGAACGAGATGGGGCGGGTGCAATCGAGGCTGCGGTGAACGGGGGGAAGTTCATATTTCAGGCCGCTGGCACAATTGAACAGCACTGCAGACTCGCTGCTGGTGACTCGTCCTTCACGGTAGGCTTGCTGATAGGCGGCCAAGGTGGCGGCCCCTTCGGGGCACATCAAAAACCCCTCGCGCAGGGCCATTTCTTCACGCGCTCGTAAAATGGCGTCATCATCGATCGCCATCGCGAAACCGCCACTTTCGCGGACCGCTCGCAGCATCAGAAAGTCCCCCACGGCCGCTGGAACGCGAATCCCGGCGGCGATGGTATGTGCGTTCGGCCAGAGCGGGGCGTGTTCCAGTCCCTCTTCCCACGCTTTCACGATGGGAGCACAGCCCGAGGCTTGAACAACGACCATGCGGGGCAACTTACCGGTGATCCAGCCGAGTTCCTGCAGTTCGCGAAATGCTTTCCACATGCCGATCAGACCCGTACCACCCCCGGTCGGATAGAAAATGATGTCGGGTAATTGCCAGTCAAATTGTTCTGCTAGCTCGAGCCCCATCGTTTTCTTTCCTTCGATCCGGTACGGCTCTTTTAAGGTTGAACAATCAAACCAACCCATCGGCTCTTTCCCTGCCCCAACAATTTTCCCGCAATCATTGATCAAGCCATTAACACGCCAGACCCGTGTCCCTTGTGCCGCGATTTCGCGGACGTTGATTTCCGGCGTATCATCGGGACAGAAGACGAAGGCTTCGATTCCCGCTCGAGCGGCATACGCCGCCATCGCGGCACCGGCGTTGCCATTGGTGGGGAGCGCTAGTCGCTTCAGCTTCAGTTCCTTGGCCATCGAGACTGCCAGGCAGAGTCCGCGCGCCTTAAAAGAACCTGTGGGGAGACGCCCTTCGTCTTTGATGAACAAGGGGCCGGTGCCGGATTGCAGTCTTGGAACGTCGATCACCGGTGTCATCGTTTCTCCAAGACTGACGATGTTATTGGTCTGCCGGACCGGGAGAAATTCACGATACCGCCAAAGATCAGGATCGCGGTGGGCCAGATCCTCGCGAGTGAGAGAACGGCCGAGAGCTTCGAGATCATACCGGACTAGCAGCGGTCGCCCGGCGGAAGAGAGTCCGTGAATCACATCCGCAGGATACCGAGTCCCCGTCAGGCTGCATTCGAGATGCGAAACAAACGTTGGGCGATCGGTCGTTGTGTTCATCGAAGGCTGCATGCGAAGTTTTCCATCGGGATTGGTAAGGAATTTGCTGCAAGTTTGGGACGGGAATCGTCGGATTCGGTGAGTTAGACAGGATAGAATTTAAAGAGTTTTCCCAGATTTTGTCACTTTGGCGGGATTTTTTAGCGATTATGCGGGGTGTTTTTTGTTGAATTGAGCCAATTTGACTTCAGAAACGGATGACACACTTGACGATTCTGATGCGTAAGAGTTAGGCTATTTGGAGAACTTTTTTGAATTACACGATGAAGACTGCTACCCTACCTTTGATCTGCCTGCTGTTTGAAATTTGCGGAATCGCGAATTCGCCCACCAAAAACTTCGTAACTTGATGATGGCAATTGCCAACGTATGTCATAACGGCTTTGTTTGTTTGACTGTGAATCACCGTTCTGGTTCCCTTTTTTCACCCCATGTTTGTGTGGAGATTTTGCATGTCTCTCAGTTGTAATCCCGGTCACTTTGATCGTCTGAGCCGTCGAGGCTTCCTCTCTGTTGGTATGCTGGCCGGGGCAGGCCTGACATTGCCTCAATTGCTGCGCTGCAACACGGCGTATGGTGATCTGAAGGATTACAAGAATTTCGAGGGGACTGCCAAGTCGATCATTCACATCTTCATGCCAGGGGGGATGGCTCATCAAGAATCGTTTGATCCCAAGCCGTATGCTCCGATCGAGTATCGTGGTGAGATGGGTCAAGTGGCGACAAAGATCAGCGGGGAAGTCTTCGGTGATACGCTCGCCAAGACCGCTCAGGTGGCAGACAAGTTGACTGTTATTCGGTCAATGACGCACGGTGAAGCAGCACACGAGCGTGGGACTCATAATATGTTCACCGGTTATCGCCCCAGTCCCGCTCTGATCTATCCCTGTATCGGATCTGTGGTGAGTCACGAGTACGGTCCGCGGAATAATCTGCCACCGTATGTTTGCATTCCCAACATGCCGACCGAGTTCGCTGGGAGTGGTTATTTGAGTTCTGCGTTCGCGCCGTTCAGTCTGGGAAGCGATCCAGCGGCCGGGGGCTTCAAAGTTCGTGATCTTGATCTCCCAGGGGGAGTTGACGACAGTCGATTTGCGACCCGTCGTTCTGCCTTGCAGGCGGTGAATGCCCACTTCCAGAAGAAAGAAAAGTCGGACGATCTGACTGCGATGGATACTTTCTATGATCGCGCCTACAGCCTGATCAGTTCGCCAGCCGCCCGTGAAGCGTTTGATATCGAGAAAGAGCCAGCACAGATTCGTGATGAGTATGGTCGCAATACCGCTGGGGCTCGGATGCTGCTGGCCCGGCGTCTCGTGCAGGCGGGTGTGCGGTTAGTGAATCTGACCTACGGTGGCTGGGATATGCACAATGGAATCGTTGCGGGATTCCGTGGTCAGATGCCGGCGTTCGATCAGGCCTTTGCGACGTTGATCAATGATCTCGACCGCACCGGTTTGCTAAAGGAAACTCTGGTGATGGTCTCGTCGGAATTTGGTCGAACACCCAAGATCAACGCTCAAGCTGGACGCGATCACTATCCAAAGGTCTTTAGCGTGGTCTTGGCGGGTGGTGGTGTGAAGGGGGGCTACATTCATGGCTCATCCAATTCGACCGCTTCCGAGCCCGAAGAGTCGCCAATGGGTTGCGAAGATCTGTTCACCACAGTTTATCACTGCATGGGGATTGTGGCGGATAAGGAATTGATGGCTCCTGGCGATCGTCCCATTGAAATCGTGGACGGTGGTAAGGTTATCAAGGAATTGCTGGCCTAAATCGGTCGGACTGTGTAATGGGCGTTTGATTATTGATGGCGGCATTTGGTCATTGATGGGCCGAATGCCAATCTTCATGATTAATCGACTGAAAATCAGATGTTTTGCCGCCCCATCCCGTTCTGCGGGATGGGAGCTTTCGTGTTGGGAAGCGTTTCCTGAGAGTAGTATCATTGGTGTGCAGTTTGCTCAGTCGTCAGTTGACCAGCTCGAGCCTTGGGACTGCAAAGGATTGAATCAGCCGAATTTCTGAATTGAGTTGGTGAGGTCATTTTCATGCGTCGTTCATTGCTGATGTTTGTGGTGCTCTTGCTGGCAAATCATGGGGCGTCAATTTTTGCGGCCAGCCCTGTTTTGTCGAACATTCTTCCCCGAGGAGCTCAGCGGGGGGTGGAAACAGAAGTACTCTTCAACGGCCAGCGGCTGGAAGATGCCCAGGAATTGATGATCTACGAACCGGGGATCGAGGTGATTGAATTCGCCGTGGTCAACGGAAATCAGGTCAAAGCGAAGCTGAAGATTGCACCGGAATGTACGCTCGGGACCAAACATATTCGTGTCCGGACGGCCAGCGGCCTATCGGACCTGAGGACCATGCGGGTGAGTGCGTTGCCGACGGTGCTGGAGGTTGAGCCAAATAGTGACTTCAAGCAACCGCAGGTGGTGGCAAACAATGTGACCGTCGAAGGGATCATTCAGAACGAAGATGTGGATTACTTCGTGATCGAAGCCAAAAAAGGGGACCGGATTACGGCCGAGGTTGAAGGGATCCGACTCGGCGACACACTATTCGATCCGTATGTCGCGATTCTGAATGAAGCCCGATTTGAATTATCCACCAGCGATGACGCTGCATTGGTCTGGCAGGATGGGATTGCCGCGATCATCGCTCCCGCCGACGGAAAGTACATCGTCCAAATCCGAGAGAGCAGTTATGGTGGGAACGGGGCGTGTTACTATCGTTGTCACATCGGCAACTATCCTCGACCATTTTCGATTGTGCCTGCGGGTGGCAAGCCTGGTCAGAAAGTTGCCGTCAAGTTTTTGGGAGATGTTTCGGGCGAGTTCACTCGCGAGTTTGATCTTCCTGCGAAGGCCGAGGCCGAATATGCAGTTTTTGCTCAGGATGACAAAGGGATTTCTCCTTCAGGTCACCGTTTTCGGCTGACTGACTTGGATAATTCTATTGAACAAGAGCCGAACGAAACGATCGCACAGGCAACGAAAGCCGCAGCACCGATCGCGTTCAACGGAGTCCTCAGTTCCAAAACCGATGTTGACTATTTTGGCTTTACCGCCAAGCAGGGTCAAACACTGGAAATCCACGTCTGGGCTCGTCGATTGCGGTCGGAACTGGATTCCGTTTTGATTCTCTACAATGCACAGGGTGCCGCGATTGCCAGCAACGACGATAATGGGGGCCCGGATAGTTTCATTCGATTTGCGGTGCCAGCCGACGGGGAATATTTTCTCGAAGTCCGGGATCATTTGCGAAGGGGTGGGAATTCGTTTCATTACCGCATTGAAGTGAGTCCGCTGGTTCCCGATCTGCAGTTGGGTGTCAGCGAATTTGCACAATATGTCGAACCCAAAATCGCAATTCCGCAGGGAAATCGGTTTCCGTTGTTGATCAACGCCAGTCGGATTGCTTTTGGCGGTATTCTGGATTTCAAGGGCTTGGATTTGCCCGCAGGGGTGACGGTCGAGTCCTTTGGCATGGCCGCGGATCAGGGTGTTGCTCAAGTGATTCTCGCTGCAACTCCTGATGCGCCGGTTGCTGGTCGATTTTCACAATTGGTAGGAGTCTTGGTGGATGCGAATAACCCAGCACCTCCGTCAGGCGAGGTTCGCCTGCCGACCGTGCTGGTACGGGGTCAGAACAATATTCCCTTCTGGAGTGAGCCTACCAATTCCATGTCCATGACTGTAACGCAAAAAGTTCCGTTCACGTTACAAATTGTCGAGCCGAAGGTGCCGCTCGTTCAGGGTGGCCAGATGGCGTTGAAAGTCATGGCGACACGCGAAGGTGAGTTCAAAGGGCCGATCAAGATTGAACTGATTCTCAATCCGAACGGTGTCAATTCCAGTCGCGAAATCTCGATCGCGGAAGGACAGACTGAGGCCTTGATCTCGATGAATGCCGCAGGAAATGCACAAGTCAAAGAACATAAGATTGCCGTGCGGGGTGAAGCAACTGTGGGAAATGGTCCGGTGATGGTTTGCTCTCCTTTTGTTGGTTTGCGAGTTGCTGAGCCTTATGTGAAATTCATTTATGAAGCGGCTGCGGTGGAATTAGGAGCTGAGACCGAATTGGTTGTTAAGATCGAGTCCCCAGTTCCGTTCGAGGGGAATGCCAAGGTCCAGTTGCTAGGACTGCCCAACAAGGTGACCACCGTGCCGGCAGAATTCAATAAGGAATTGAAAGAGCTGATCTTCAAAGTCAAGGCGGAAGCGGACGCCGCCCAAGGAGTTAACAAGAGCTTGTTTTGTCAGGTGATCATCACGGAAAATGGCGAGCCGATCATTCACAATATCGGCACCGGCCAGATTCGTGTCGACAAACCTTTGCCACCCAAGGTTGCTCCTGTGGCACCGGTCGCACAAGCGGTCCCTGTACCGATGCCCGAACCCGCAGTCGCGGCACCGGTCAAACGACTTACGAGGTTGGAACAATTACGATTGGAACAGGAACAGCGCGTTAAGGCAGCCAACGGGCCCGCTCCAGCGGCCGACGCCAAGCCTGCAACCGGACAGTGATACGAAGCCTTACAAGCAGGCAGTGATACGAAGAGATGTTTTTTTGAGTCTGGTTCTTAAACCGGGGCTCGCTGAAAAGAAGTTAGGATCAAGCAGGAATTTGATTGCTGTTGATCGAGAGAGAACGAGACAAAACTAGCAAAATCAGAATTCTGGTCTTCGCCGCAAGGAAAGAATTCCAGGACCGACCGGTGACGCTGACTGCGTCAAAGCACACAGGGACAATGATATGCGTCGTACTTTCATGCTCATGATGTCGATTACATTGGCCATGATGGGGGCATTCAGCACAGCTGCGATGGCCGAGTCTCCATTGGTGCAATTGAACGTTTATCCTGCCGATATCAACTTGACCACGTCCAGTGACCGCCAATTAGTGATTGTGCAGGCGGTTCAGGCGGACGGAATTACGCGCGATGTCAGCAAAGAGGCTTCGTTCACGTTAGCCAATCCCACTCTTTGTCGCCGTGATGGTACTACACTCTACCCGATCGCCGATGGTCAAACCGAACTCAAGGTTGAATTTGGTGGCAAGATGCTCACGATTCCTGTCAAGGTGGAACGTGCTGCTGAGGCGCGGGCCATCAGTTTTAAGCTGGATGTCATGCCTGTCTGGATGAAGACAGGTTGTAATACGGGAAGCTGTCACGGAGCGGCACGGGGAAAAGACGGATTTCGGCTGTCGCTGTTTGGTTTTGATCCTGATGGAGATTACCTGCGTATTACCCGCGAATTACCTGGACGCCGAATCGATCTTGCCGTTCCTGATGCCAGTTTGCTGATCGAAAAGTCAATTGGTGTCGTACCTCATACGGGAGGCAAGCGATTTGAGCGGGATTCCGAGCTTTGCAAGATCGTGGTCGATTGGATTACCGCTGGCTGTCCTCGTGATCCCGCCGATGTTCCGACATGCATCGGACTGGAAATTTATCCACGCGATGGTGTGTTGGATGGAGAGGGTGCGAAGCAGGGGGTGACCGCCCGAGCCAAGTACTCGGACGGGACGGATCGCGATGTCACTTCACTGGCTCTGTATCTCTCGAACAATGATACCTCGGCATCGATTTCACAGGACGGAATCATCACAGCAGGGGCCAGGGGCGAGGCCTTCGTGATGGCCCGGTTTGCGACATTCACCGTCGGCTCACATTTCGTCGTTTTGCCCAAGGGCTTGGTCTATGAAGATACGCCGAAGGCCAAGGTGAACTATATTGATGAACTCGTGAATCTGAAACTAAAAAAGCTGCGGATTGATCCCTCGGGTCGTGCTGCGGACGAAGCCTTTTTGCGTCGTGTTTACGTCGATCTCGTCGGATTGGTTCCCACAGAAGACGAATACAATCGATTCGTATCAAGTGTCGAATCTGACAAACGCGACAAACTGATCGATGAATTGCTGGGTCGCAAAGAATTCACCGAAGTTTGGGTGAGCAAATGGGCCGAGTGGCTGATGATGCGTTCTTCGAATCAGACCAGCACCAAGTCGATCACACTGTATTACACGTGGCTGAGCGAGCAGATTGCGGGAAACGTGCCGCTGGACCAGATGGTACGCAGCATTCTGGGGGCGAGTGGCGGGACCTTCAAGAATCCCTCCACGAACTTCTATCAGATTGAACCGGATGTGTTAAAGGTCAGTGAGAACGTGGCACAGATCTTCATGGGGATGCGGGTCCAATGTGCTCAGTGTCACAACCATCCTTTCGATCGCTGGACGATGGACGACTATTATTCGTTTTCGGCCTTCTTTAAGCAGGTGGGACGCAAGCAAGCGGAAGATTACCGTGAAACAATTGTTTTCAATGCGGGTGGTGGCGAAGTGAATCATCCCGTCGGCGGGCGAGTAATGCCCCCCGTCTTTCTCGGCGGTGGGCCTGCGGATGTTGCTGGAAAAGATCGACGGGAAGTCTTGGCCGACTGGCTGGCTTCGCCTCGCAATCCTTATTTTGCCCAAAACTTTGTCAATCGGATCTGGCACCACTTTTTCGGGATTGGGATTGTGGAACCGGTCGACGATGTTCGGGTCAGTAATCCACCTTCCAATGACCCGTTGCTGATCGAATTGGCCAAGCGATTCACTGAGTCGAACTATGATTTCAAGAGTCTCGTGCGGGACATCTGCCGGTCCGAAGCCTATCAGCGATCGACCGAAAAGAATGAGAGTAATGCCACAGACGAACGAAATTTCGCCTCACAAACACTGCGTCGCATCAAGGCCGAGTCGATGCTGGACATCATCAGTCAGGTCACCAGCACGCAGGACAAGTTCCCGCTGCTTCCGATCGGGGCTCGAGCCGTACAAATTGCGGACGGTGCTACCAGCACCTACTTTCTGACCACGTTTGGACGGGCGACGCGAGAAACGGCTTGTTCCTGTGAGGTCAAAATGGAGCCAACGCTGTCACAAGCCTTGCATTTGCTGAATGGAGACACGTCAAATCAAAAGATTCAGCAGGGGGGAGTGATTGCCGGGTTGCAAGCTCAGAAATTGACTCCCGAGCAGATTCTGGAAAAGCTGTACGTTCGCTGTGTGAGTCGCAAACCCGAACAGGAAGAGATTGCTGCTCTCAAGCCGCTTTTCGCTGAAGGAAACGACGTGAAAAGGTCACTGGATGACATCTTCTGGGCGCTACTCAACAGTCGAGAGTTTCTGTTCAATCATTAATTGTGGTCTCTGCAGAGGGTTCAACCTTTTACAGAGTTTTGTTGTCGTCGAAAAAACAGATTGAATTCTGTTGTTTCCTGAAGAGAGAATTATCTGTTTGCAATTGCTGCTCGCATCGGTCTTGGTGCTTTAGCCTTGATCGATTCCCGGGTCAAACCGATGGTTTTGGGAGCGGATTGGATCGGATTAGTGGAGTTGATCGTCATGCGTTTCTTTGCGTTCACGCTGGTGGTTTCGAGTTTCACTGGCGGCCTGTTGGTTGCAGAAGAAAAAGCGGCTGCGCCGAAAGAAGAGAAGATCACTTTTGAGCAGCACATCCTGCCAATCTTTCGGGAAAAATGTGGTTCTTGCCACAACGCGAACGATAAAAAGGGTGATTTGGTACTCGACAATTACGGGCTCGCCATGCAAGGGGGGGCTTCGGGCGAGGTGGTGCGGACGGACGGCGATGCGTCGCTCAGCCAGTTGTATTTGGTCGTAGCGCATTTGGCTGAGCCGAAGATGCCCCCGCAGCAACCAAAACTTCCCGATGATCAACTGCTGTTAATTCGAAAGTGGATTGAAGGGGGCTCGCTGGAAAATTCCGGCAGTAAGGCCAAGCCCAAAAAGAATCTGGCGGTCGCAAAAGTGACCGTCTCGAATCAGCGTCCCGAGGGTCCATCTCCGATGCCAGAAGGCTTGCCACTGGATCCGCTGGTGATTTCCAGTCGCGGCAATGGGACCACGGCACTCGCCGTGAATCCCTGGTCCCCATTGGCTGCCGTCGCAGGGCATAAGCAAGTTCTGCTGTATGATACGAGGACCCGTGAAGTGGCAGGGGTACTTCCGTTTCCGGAAGGAGTCGCTCATATCCTCAAGTTCAGCCGAAATGGACAATGGCTGATGGCGGGGGGAGGCCGCGGGGCTCATTCAGGGAAAGTTGTACTTTGGGAGGTCAAAACGGGGAAGCGTGTGGCCGAAGTGGGAGCCGAGTACGATGTGGTTCTGGCGGCAGATATCAGTCCCGATCACACGCAGGTTGCGTTGGGTGGCCCTAAGAAAATCGTTCGTGTTTATGACACCTCGACAGGTGAACTGCTTTACGAAAAGAACAAACATACCGATTGGGTGACTGCGATCGAGTTCAGCCCTGATGGTGTGCTGTTGGCAACGGGCGACCGCAGTAACGGATTGATTGTCTGGGAAGCGTTTACGGGACGGGAATTTTATAATCTGACGGGACATACGGGAGCCATTACGGATGTCAGCTGGTCTCCGGATAGCAATCTGCTTGGTTCTGCGAGTGAAGACACCACAATTCGGTTGTGGGAGATGCAGAATGGGGGCTTGGTGAAGAACTGGGGAGCACACGGGGGTGGCGTCTCTTCGATGGAATTCACTCGTGACAGCCGGGTTTGCTCAACCGGTCGTGATAACACCGCCAAACTGTGGGATCTCAACGGTGCCGCAATTCGTGCTTTCGGTGGGCTCGGTGACATTGGGATGGAAGTCGCGTTTGATTCGGAAAACGATGTGATTCTCGCTGGGGATCTGACGGGAATCGTTCATGTCTGGAATGCCAAAGACGCGGTGGTTTTGGGGCAACTTAACACCAATCCCCCGCCGTTGGTCAAGCAAATCGAACTGGCGATGCAGGGATTGGCTGCTGCGGAAGTGGTCGCCAATCAAGCGGTGGCTGGTGTGGGGGGATTGACCAAAGCGATTGCGGATCGCAAGGGGGCAGCCGAAGCTGCGGTGAAAGTCGCGGCGGCGACAGTGGTGGCGATGGAAGCCGCCACCAAAGAAAAAGTCACAGCGGATGCGGATTTGACGGCGAAAACCCAGGCATTACAAACGGCTGAGACCAATCTCACCGCAACTCAGGCGGCACAAACCAAGGCGGCTGTGGAACGAGATGCGATCAACAAATTGATTGCGGATTTGCGGACCAAAGCCAAAATGGCGACAGAATCGGTGGCTGCTGCCGAAGCGGAAATGGCATTGGCTCTGGCGGCCTATGAGGCAAAACCGGACGATGCCAACTTGAAGGCGGCACATGCTGCCGCCAACAAGAAGCTGGTAGAAATGCTGAATTTCCTGTCCGAATCGTCAAAATTAGCCTCAGCAGCCGTGCAGGAATTGCCAGCCAAAAGTGAAGCATTCATGACGACCACGGCGCTGCTGAATGGGGCCAAAGTGGCACGGGAAAAGAGCATTGGGGAAAAAACCGTTTCGGAAAAAGTGGCGGTGGACACGGTCGCCAAATTAAAAGCCGCAACGGAGGGTGCGGTGGTTGCGAAGGCCAATGCGGATAAAGCCGTTGCAGAAGCGATTGTGACACCGGAACAGCAAAAGCAGCTCACGGATGCGGAAGCAGGTGCCAAGGTGGCGACCGATAAGTCCGCAGCAGTGAAAGCTCAGCTTGAGCGATTAAACGCTGCCAAGGGACGAACATTCCAGACGGCGGATTCTTCGTCGAAATAGTGCTTGTTCGAATTATGCGACGTTGCTGGCAGTGATATTGTCGACAATGTCTGCAGCGGAATTCGCGGGAATTTGCTCAGCAGTTGTTGGTGTTTTCTCGGTCGACTCTGCGGCGACAACGGGTGGCAACACGTAGATTTCACCGTATTCGAAGGGTTGTTCCGCTCGAAAGCCATGATGCCGAAGCAATTCCAAGACGGCCAGAAAGATTCCGACGATCTTGCTGCGGAGATTGCTCCCTTCAAAAAATTCGCTGAAGGGGACTTTTCCCGATTCGCGAACCCTGGCGCTGATTCGTTCGATGTAAACGGCAATCGGAGTTTCGTCGTAACGGATACTGGACGTCGACTCGACCACTTTCTTTTGAATCACACGTGACAAGGCGCTGACCAGGTCCCACAGTTCGACTTCCTTGATGGAATCGGCGCTGGGATCTTTACCAATGGTGGGGCGATCGTCACTCAATCGCGGATAGCGTTCCTGCCAGGAAGCGGCCTGTTGTTCGAGGGCCAAAGCGGCGTCTTTATAGCGTTTGTATTCCAGCAGTTGTTGGATCAGTTCTCCGCAGGGGTCTTCTGTCAGTGGGAGTTCACTGGCGACTTCTTCATCGGCTCGGGGCAAAACCTGTCGACTTTTGATTTCGATCAGTGAGCTGGCGAGCACGATGAAGTCCCCGATCAGATCGAGGTCCAGCAGTTGTAGCACTTCCAGAAACTGCAAAAATTGATGGGTGATCTTGGCAATCGGCAGCTGGACGACATCGACTTCGTTTCTGCGCACGAGATACAGCAGCAAATCCATGGGACCGCTAAACGAATCAAGTTGTACCCGGTAATCAGACATTCCCCGCCAATTTCTACTGATGCCATTTTTCCGCCGAACGGGAACGGAATCAAGCGGTCCGCACGCATGAGAATCGTTCTGATGATTCCGAGCGATGAAATGCTTCACCATTTTGAATTCGTTCGCTTTTCCCTCTGTTATCGACGTTATGCCGTTGCGAAGCCCATACAATCGCGACAACCAGAAAAAGGCCCCTATTGTACCCATACTTACTGTAGTGAGAGTCGAGCTGATTGAGGTCTGGTGTTTGAGTTGAGTCTGATGCCACAGAATTGCAGCAGATTCGGTGTGAGATTACCTGTTGATGAGATCGGATTTTGAACTTGATCGGCAAACTTGGGGAACCTCATATTGCCCTCGCGTGATTTCTGTCGTCCTGATAATTTTACGCAGTGCCCCCTCCTCCGCTTGATTTTCTAATGGATGCTGTCGAGTGACCGAGCAGAACAACCAGCAACCGAGCTTGAATTCCGTGATCCGACCCGGCGCAAAATATGATCCGCAGGGATTCTTTTGCATTTGGCATGGGTCCTCATTTGGTAATTGGATGAAACTGTTGTCTTCGCGGCCCAGGATTCATTGGAGTCGGCTGCATAAAGTCGCTTCAATCACAGCTTTAAGTCTGGTGAATTCATTCAGCAATCTTTGTGAGGCCGCAATTTTCGGTCGCAAGATCGCTCGTCAGCAGATCCATCACCCCCCGATTTTCATTTTGGGGCATTGGAGAAGTGGAACCACGTTGCTCCACAATCTGATGACGATGGATCCGCAGTTTACGTACCCGAATTTGTACGAGACGATGTTTCCCGCCAATTTTTTGTTGACACAGAAGGTCGTCACAAGTTTGACCAGTTGGCTGGTTCCGAAGACGAGACCGATGGATGACGTGGAATCAGGCTTTCATTTGCCTCAAGAGGATGAGATTGCCTTGTTATTGATGTCGGGGCTCTCTCCTTACCGGATGCTGGCCTTTCCCTGTCAACCAGAGCAGTACAATCCGTATTTTGAGCTGAATCAGTTGCCCGCTGGGCAACGCGAGCGATGGAAAGAGAAGTTTCTTTATTTTATGAAGAAGTTGACGATTGAAGAGGACAAGCCGATAGTATTCAAATCGCCAACGCACACGTATCGCATTCCGATCCTGCTTGAAATGTTTCCGGATGCCAAATTCGTCTACATCTACCGTGATCCCTACGCCGTGTTTAGCTCAAGCATGCACCTACGGCGAACGCTATTTGCCGAGAATGGTCTCTCGAAAGTCGTGATGGATGAAAAAATGAAAGAGGACGCCCTGGCGATGTATTCGTATTGTATTGAGACTTACGAGCGAACCAAGGGGTTGGTCCCAGCGGGAAATTTGCATGAAATTCGGTTTGAAGAGCTTGAGACCGATCCGATTGGGCAAATGCATCAGGTCTACGAGGGGCTGCAGTTGCAGGGGTGGGAGAATCTGGAGACTGCCATTCAACAGAAACTGCCAGAATTGACTCGCTATCGTAAAAATTCATTTAAGATGGATGCGACCTTGATGCGGCAGGTGTACACTCGCTGGAAGTCCGCATTTGATCGTTATGGTTATCCGAGTCGCCTGCCTGAGACTTCGCCATCGACTTCTTTGCCCGATGCTGTCGGGGCATAAACCTGTTTTCTGGGCCGGATACCGATGCAGTGATCGGCGTCAGGGACCGGAGTTCACGGAAATGTGACTTGTCGAGGGGGCCCCGACGAGGTCTTTTTGTTTGCTACTGGCGATGTTGTATTTCCCCGGCTCGCCGGTAAGTAAGTCGCCATCGCCACGAACAACGGGGTGCGGCGGGTTATCGCATGATTTTTGACTTTGCTGGCGAACGCGTTGATTTTGCTGGAAATTGGAATTCTCAAAAGGTTCGAAGCAATCTGTTGTGGCGGAATTGCAGTTGTCGTCGGGACTCCTATAATCTTCCGAGTGAACGACTGTTCGGGAATGAATTGATCATGATCAACCACGATGGCCACCCTGAGTAATGCCCTCTCGTTTTGGTCGGATTTCGTTATTTCGGTCGGTCCAGAACTGGGTTGATTGATCGACTGGGATTAGGCTGGTTTCTTCGCTTGTTGTCATCGTCCATTGGCCAGAAATTTGTCATGGGAGTGACAGGGCTTTTGCTCTGCGGATTTCTTGTGGCTCATCTGGCAGGGAACATGCTTCTTTTTGTGGGCGAGAAATCCTTTAATGAGTATGCTCATGCCCTGCATGCTCAATGGGAGTTACTGGCCATCGCCGAAGCGGGGTTATTATTGCTGTTTTTGGTTCACATTTATCTGGCTTTTGCGACCACGATCGGCAACTTGAAGGCACGAACGAACACTTACACGCTTCGGCAGACCAAGGTTCCCGGTCGGATCATCGGTGCTAACTCGTGGATGTTTATTTCGGGTTCAGTCGTGCTTGGATTTGTGATTCTGCATTTGATTGACCTGAGATTCGCGTTAAGGAGTGGTATCGACTACCTGGTGGAAGGGGATCCTGGAGCCCCGTTTCACAACACGGTTGCGGTTCTCAGTAATCCCATCAGTCGTGTCGTTTATTTCGTCGGTGTGATTGTGTTAGGTGTGCATCTTTCACATGGTTTCGCGAGTGCGTTTCAGTCTCTTGGTTTTAACCATCCGAAGTATACTCCGTTGATTAGAATTCTTGGCAAAATTTTTGCCGTGGTCATCGCAGTTGGGTTTGCCAGTATCGTGGTGTTTGTTCCTGGGATGTGGAAGTGATTCTTGTGGGGGGGTGACCGCCTGGCAAATCGGTCATTCCGGCAGGGACGGCAGACTGGTGTGCCGAGAGACTATCAGCAGGGAAGACCCTGGGATTAAAGATTTGAATTCCGTTTTTGAGTTGGCTGGCGGTGAGCAAATTCAGGGGGATACCTCCGATTCGTGAGCCGGGCATGAACATAGTTGTGAGGAAGAAACATGGTGACTGTAGCTGACACCCCGTTGGATGGACGTTGTCCAGATGGCAACATTGCCAGCCGTTGGGATCAGCGCAAACGCGACCTGAAACTTGTTGCGCCAAACAACAAGCGGAAGTACACAATCATTGTGGTCGGAACCGGCCTGGCGGGTGGCTCCGCTGCCGCATCCCTGGCCGAACTCGGTTACAATGTGCTATCTTTCTGCATTCAGGATACCCCTCGAAGAGCACACAGTATTGCGGCTCAAGGGGGGATCAATGCAGCGAAAAACTATCAAAACGATGGGGATTCCGTCTGGCGGCTGTTTTATGACACCGTCAAAGGGGGCGAGTGGCGTGCTCGGGAATCCAACGTTTATCGTCTCGCCAGCGTCAGCACATCGATTATCGACCAGTGCGTCGCACAGGGTGTCCCTTTTGCCCGTGAATATGGTGGGACACTGGCCAATCGCTCTTTCGGCGGTGCACAAGTTTCCCGTACATTTTATTGTGGTGGCCAAACAGGACAACAACTGTTGCTCGGTGCGTATCAGGCAATGATGCGGCAAGTCTATGAAGGTGGAATTAAGGTCTTTAACCGCCGAGAAATGCTGGATCTGGTCATTGTTGATGGGATTGCACGGGGGATTGTGACGCGCAATTTGGTGAGCGGCAAGTTTGAAACCTTCGCGGCGGATGCGGTGGTTCTGTGTACGGGTGGTTATGGCAATGCTTACTACCTCTCGACAATGGCGAAAACCTGCAATGTGACGGCGGCGTGGCGATGTCATAAGCGCGGGGCTTACTTTGCGAATCCTTGTTTCACACAGATTCATCCTACGTGTATTCCCGTCAGTGGTGATCACCAGTCAAAGCTGACTCTCATGAGTGAAAGTCTGCGGAATGATGGCCGGGTCTGGGTTCCCAAAAACAAGGGAGAAACTCGTTCACCCGATCAAATTCCCGACGGGGATCGCGATTACTTTCTTGAACGTCGATATCCCTCGTACGGGAACTTGGCACCGCGCGATGTCTCTTCACGGGCGGCGAAAGAACGATGTGATGCCGGCTATGGTGTTGGCTCCTCTGGAATGTCGGTTTATCTTGATTTCTCGAAAGCGATTCGTGAAGATGGCGAGTCGGCGATTCGGGAAAAATACGGCAATTTGTTCCACATGTACGAACGAATTACTGCTGAAAATCCATATAAGGTACCGATGCGGATTTACCCGGCTGTCCACTACACGATGGGTGGTCTCTGGGTGGATTACAATTTGCAAAGCAACCTTCCTGGTTTGTATGTTCTGGGTGAAGCGAACTTCTCTGACCACGGAGCCAATCGGCTGGGTGCAAGCGCCCTGATGCAAGGTTTAGCCGACGGATATTTCGTGATTCCTTATACGGTCGGGGATCACATTGCGACACGGAAAGTGACGCCAGTCTCGACGGATCGTCCGGAATTCCAGGCCGCGCTCGATGCCGCAAAATCTCGTGTCTCGGCGATTTTAAATGTGAATGGAACGCACAGCACCGAATATTTCCATCGCAAACTGGGCAAGATCATGTGGGATCATGTCGGTATGGCACGGAATGAAAAAGGATTGTTGCAGGCAATTTCCGAAATCCAATCGCTGCGTGAGCAATTCTGGCAGGATGTGAAAGTGCTGGGGAGCGGTGAAACACTGAACCAAAATCTCGAACATGCTGGTCGTGTTGCTGATTTCCTGGAGTTTGGAGAATTGCTGGCGCGGGACGCATTACATCGTGATGAGTCCTGTGGTGGCCATTTCCGTGAAGAGCATCAGACGGAAGACGGGGAATGTGAGCGAAATGATGCCGATTTCAGTTATGTTTCTGCTTGGGAACATCAAGGGGTTGGCACCGAATCGATTTTGCATCAGGAGCCGCTTAAATTTGTTGAGGCTCCGCTCGGTATCCGCAGTTACAAGTAATTTTCCTTGATTTGTGTCGCAACGGTGATCTGACGCAAAGAGGACGTTTTTCCGCGTTTTTTGACTCGCGTCCGTTAATTTGGGCCGCGCGGGGTATTTTTAATCATGAACCACGCATCATCCAAGAATCTGAATCTGACCCTGAAAATCTGGCGACAGGCCGGACCGCAGCAGGCTGGCGGCTTGAAGACCTATGAGGTTGAGGGGATTTCAACCGATATGTCCTTCCTGGAAATGCTGGATGTCTTAAATCAGCAATTGATTGCGAAAGGTGAAGAACCAGTCGCCTTTGATCATGATTGTCGGGAAGGAATTTGTGGCACCTGTGGCGTGGTGATTAACGGGCAGGCCCATGGTCCTGATCGGGGGACAACAACGTGCCAGCTGCACATGCGACGATTCCAAAATGGAGACACAATTGTCATCGAGCCTTGGTTGGCCAAGGCCTTCCCGATCGTTCGCGACCTGGTTGTGGATCGCTCGGCATTTGATCGGATTATTCAGTCTGGGGGCTATGTTTCAGTCAACACTGGCAACGCCCCGGAAGCGAACACGACATTGGTTCCTCACCATGTGCAGCAGGATGCGATGAGGGCCGCCGCTTGTATTGGGTGCGGTGCTTGTGTCGCCTCATGCAAGAACGCTTCCGCAATGTTATTTGTGTCGGCCAAGGTCTCGCATCTCTCCAGTATTCCCCAAGGGCAATCCGAACGGAGCCGACGCGTGTTGAACATGGTGGCGACCATGGATGCTGAGCATTTCGGTAACTGCACGAACACGGGCGAATGTGAAGCCGCCTGCCCGGCAAAAATCGAATTAACAAACATCGCCAAGTTGAACCGTGAATACATGACCGCGCTCATGTATTCTAAGGAATAGGCCAAGGACTAAGGCCGATCTTGAATCGATATCCGATTGCTTTGATGACGGAATTTGATTCGCTTAGAAGTCGACCTTGAGCGTTTCTCGGCTGTACATTGGCAGGTGTCGATAGTAGACCTCCAGCGTCATAATTGACAGGCAGGTCATGTATAATCGGCCTCCTGCGCCCCCGTGAGGGTCTGCGACATCCCAGCTCCCCGCTAAATGTCCATCCGTGAGGGGATGCTGGGTCCGAATGAGCTGCTCTCGCATGACTTCATTCCAACGATTCCATTCTTCGCCACCCCAGTGATGCATGACCTGCGTTGCATAGTAGTTGTAGTACATGTTGTTGGGCATCGGCTTGAGTTTATCGAGATACTCAACTCCCTCGGCGAGTTTCTTGTTCTTGCGGTCCCATCCCAGATACATTCGGCATAACAATCCAACGGCGGTCATGGTTGGTGTCGAAGGGGGCTTATCAGCGGCCGGATCATACACGTACTGAGATCCTCCTGCCGTTTCTGCCTTTCTCAAAAATAAATCCGCTCCTTTGAAGACCTGTGATGGCAAGCGAAGTTTGGCGTTGTAGCCACTTTTCAGGGCCATCACCTGCCACCCAACAACGGACATATCACCTGGTTCACCCGGACGATAACGCCAGCCTCCATCCGCTTGATTTTGCGCTTTAACGATGAAGTCAATCGCCCCCTCAGCCCCCTTTTTGACTCGAGGATCCTTGGTCATTGCGGCGCACTCGCAGAGGGCAATCGCGCAAAGCCCCTGAACGTACATCCCTTCATTGGCGATCACTTTACCTCGCAGGTCGAGTCCTGTGGGAGTCGGTTTGCCTGATCTGAGCAGAAAGTCGACCGCCCGTTTGACGTTTCGCTGATAATCCCCCTTGTGAGATGTGTGCCCCCCTCCCAGGAACGCCAGCAGTGCCATGCCCGTCGCACCCGTTGGGCACGAGACAAAACTGCCATCCTGTGAGCACTGGCCCTTGCACTCGAGATGTTTTGAATGGGCAAAACTCCAGCTTCCATCTGGGAGCTGATGGTTGGATAGCCATTTCATTCCGGACGCAACGGCGGCTTCACTGGCCGAATTTCCGCCGAACTTGGTGAGCATCGCCTTTTTGGTCTGAGCCGTCATGCGCCCGGCGGTTTCGTTTGCGATTTTCAGGTCCGCTAAGCCTGGGATATTGCTGGAATCCGATTCAATCTGGGCAAGGGTGTCACTGATATTCAGATCAATCGGCCCGGTGTTATCAAACTGGAGATTTGCCGTCGATTCCTGTGAGACGATGCTTTGCGGTGTTTTTTCTTGCAGATCGTCTGGTTGTAAGAGCGACTGCTCGACGATGGGATCAGTGTTTCCCTCACTGTCTGTGATGGTGGTGAAGATATCCTCAATCAGTTGCGGGCTGTTCAGAACAATCATGGCGCAGAGCCCAAGTGCAATCAGATGCAGTATCAGGCTACTCAGAATCACCACGGGCAAGGTTTTCCAGTCGAGAGATCGCTGGGGGCGAAGCACCGACCCAGATCGGAGCTCTGCGACGGCGATGATCGTCGCCGAGCGATTCGCTCGTAATGACGAGGAATTCCGTACGGGGAGTGGTGGCGGTGATGAGTCGATACGTTCGGTACTCATGTGAGACTCACGCATGTCCGGCAATGAACCCGGAAATGAACAACGGAAAGACAGAATATGTGGGCGATTGAAAGAGGAGCCCGGAATTTTTTTATAACAGGATTGAAAGAAAAACGAGTTTCAAACGATATTTTTTGTCGAGGTTCGCATTCCTGAGTGAAGTGCTTCCGAAAAGAATGATCTGCGATCCGATCCCCACGGGAGATTTTTTCAGGATCATGGGAAAGTGGAGTCGGAATCGAGCGGCTTATTGTTTCGGAATTTTGATTTCCTTGAGTTTATCATAGTTGGGGTTCCGATAGACCTCGACGAACTTCATGCCAAACCCATGATCGAGTTCAAATTGTGCTCGCCGAGCCCAGGGGGTCCGCGCATGGTTTTTGACAACCGCCTCGAGTTCATTTCGGGCCGTGTCGTTCTGTTTTTTCAATTCGTCAAAGTCAACGCGGGTTTGCTTAATCTGTTCTTTGTCGGGTTCAAGCAAATCCTTGGTTCGATGGATATCCCAGCTGTTGTTATTCGGATCATTGGGAAGAGGCCGTTGTTTTCGATGCTGATCGAGCGACAGCAGCAACTGAAACAGTCGCACACGAAAGGCGAGGCATTGTGCGTGCATCAGGTCGTAGTTCGCGCGCCACCGTTGCGAGGTCTCTTTGTCTCGTTGTTTTTTCACCGAGTCCAATACGCGAACTTGGTCATTGAGCATCCCCATGGCTCGCAATGCACGTTTGAATGTCCGTTCACCCTGCTCGTCAAAAATTGCGGGTTCGACACTGTACCAATGTGCCTGCATGTTGAGCTCTTGATCCTTGTGGGGATTGAGCGAGGCGACCACCTGCCATTGTGCTTCACGAAATTTGTGTTCTTGTCGGTCTTTGACATAGGCCTGTCGCGAGCTGAGATCGGGCAAGTATTCGCGCATATCCAGCAAGTCGAATTTTCGCTGTTCGTTGGTTCCTGCTCCAGAGAGATTGTCTTCGTTCCCCGGCAACATGAAGAAGATGCCGCCGGTCTGTTTGGCAATCCGCACCTGCTCATAGGGGCCAAATCCGCTGGAAAAGACATCCCAACGACTATGCAGCCCATCGAATTGAAGACATTCGGGCTCGGGGGTTTCCGGGCCACGATTAATTTGAATCCAATGGGGCAATTTGTATTTGGGATCGATCCAGCGAACGTGGGCGTAAGGATACCCAAATACCGAATAATGCCCCAGCACATAAACCGGAGACTTCATTCGTGTGCAGGATTCAATCGTTTCTTCGATGTTTTTCCCATCGTCGCCGGATTCGTCTGAGACCACGATCAAGACGAGTTTTCGGCGCTGACTGCGAGCGGCGTCTCGGTATTTATTGATCGCCACCTGGATTGCAGAACACGTGTTTTCGATTCCGCTTTCATCGATCTGAATTTTGTCGATCGCTTTTTTAATTTCATCAACGTTGGCGGTCGGCTTGGCCGTGTGTTCGTTCACGTTTTCGCCAAAGCTCATGATGGACGTGAGCAGGATTTCGTCGGAAATCTTGAGCTTCGCATCGTTCTTTTGGACAATTCCCAGTTCTTCGTAGACCTTATAAAACCGCTCGCGGATCTCTTTTTGATCGTCCTTCATGCTTTCGGATTCGTCAAATAGCCAGACGACCAGGATTTTTTGCTCGCGCATCAATCGGACCAGTTCTTGCGTCATTTGGCCGAGTGCAGCACCGTAGCCTTCAACAACGCGTCCAATATCACCAGTCACTTGTCCCGAGCCCAGATCCTGCGAGATGGTCTTGAGCCCAGGGAGATTGATGTTGCTGATGTTGACCTTCACCGTGGGTTCCTGCAGACTGGTTGCTTCTTCCAGCTTTTGCTGTGCCACGACTGGCCCTCCGGTTCCTCCCGTAGAAATTCCACTGGTGGCCATGGCCCCAGCAACATAGTTCATGGTCTCGGCCGCTTCGGTCGATTGCTCGACCTCTTCATTAAATTCTTCCTGAAGGCGTTCTTCGGTAAACACCGAATCGACCATCAGCTGTAATTGATCCAGCGGGCCCTGAAAAACGATTAATGACAGTCCAACGAGGACGAGGGCGTGAATAGCAAACGAAACCGCGAGACTCGATAGGCTCGAGCGCGAGAAGAAGCGGAAAGGGGGGCGATCAGATATCGCGTCGCTGTGGATCGGCATTGACCTGCTTCTTCACTTTTTTCTTGGTGACAGGATCTTCAACTTCGATGATTTTCGGTCCCGCCTTTTGATTTCCCCCACCCATCGATGGATTGGGATCGTAATGCGATTCTTTCCATTCCCAGCCCATGGGGACCCCTTTTTCACGTTCAGCGAGCAGCGACCAAGGTGTTCGTGGGTGGTCGTCGATGACGTGACTGAGATAATCGTTGGCTTTGGCCGCCATTTTCTTGGTCGTGGCCCCCGAGGTGATTTCTTTGGACGGGACGAGAATCCACTGATTATTGCCCGGCTTCTCGAATTTTTTGGGATTGGCTTTCATTTCGGCGAGCATCGTGTTGTATCCAAATGCCCGGACTCGCAAGGCAAGGGTCCGTCCCATCGCGAGATCGTAGCTGGCTTTCCACCGGGCTTCTTTGATTTTTAGGCGATCTTTTTCACCTTGTTCCAGCAGTCTGAGCAGGCTGTCCAGGCTGAGATCGAGATCGGCAATCGGTTTTTGAGCCTCGGTCAATTCCTGTCGCAAGACCGTGTCATTATCAGATCGGAAATCAAGTCGGGGCATCGAGATGCTCAGAACTTTACGCCGCTGTGTTTCGCTGACGACAGCGGCACAGGCTTGAACCAGCGATGCCTTCGACTTATTTTGCCGGAGATCGTGTTCAAGGACCGGAATCGGACGGTAATCAGGAGCATAATTCCGCATGACTGCCGGGTCGAACCGATGCTGGCCCCGTCCATTATCCGCAATAAAATAAAGCCCGTTTGTTTCGGCGCACAATCGAGTTAACCCATACGGCCCGAACCCCGATGACATATCGTCTAAATCGTAACTGGTGGTTCCCCAGAAACCGATTCGCACGAGTTCAGGGTAAAAGGATTCGGGGCCCTTTTGCATGACACCGATCACGGTTTCACCATTCTCCATTTCAAATGGTGCCTCGACGGTCTGTCGACCAAACGGTGCCGAATCGCCTACGCAGTAGCATCGCATCTGATACTTTTTGCAGGTGACAATCGCCTGTTCGAGACTGAGAGGATCTGAACCCGCTTCATCCGTTACGACAATGATCATCACGCGATGATCTTTGTCGGTTTGCGATTTGAACTTGTTGGCAACTTGATTGACGGCTTGGAAGGTGTTTTCGTCACCCGAGGATTCGGATTTGATTTTGCGGACCGTCTTCACGAGATCACTGGCATCATCCAGTGGTTTATCCGTTACGATCGTACATTTTTCACCGAATACCGCCACAGCACTCCGCAAG
>JBIKZJ010000611.1:0-3082 GCA_044354755.1 Schlesneria sp.
CTCGCTTCAAGGTCCGGATCAACCATTCGAGAGTACATGAATTCTGAATTGAATACAACCTACAAAGAGGCGGGTTGGACCGAGCGATTGCACTTGGAAGAGCACGCTGTTCCGGAGATCACCTCGTGCAGAATGCCAGAGATTGTTGGGCAATATTTTCAGTCGATTCGTGCTAACTCACTTAGCCATGACGAGTTGCGCGACGATAATCATTGGCAAGATTTACGAGATTTGACGGAAGAAACCGGCGATGAAAATTCCTTACGCGAAACGATACTGAATCGTGCTGATCAACTCTGTAAGAGTGGTCTTCGCGGTGTAGAAGAGCGAGAGGGACTCAAGCAACTTCAGGAGCGACTCTGGGGCGAGAAAAAATCACAAGAACCAGAGACACATTTTCTGGTATTTGGCAAAAATCTTGATAATGTTTCAAAATGCAAAGTTCTCGGCTGCCTAGTGATTGAGTGGTATCCGAGCATCGAATGCGGGCGGTTCACTCATTTGGCGGTGGATCCCCTATTTCGAAAACAGGGGATTGGTAGAGAACTAATTTGGCGAGGATCCGTAGTTCTTCGCGATAGTTCGGTTGCCGCAGGAAAATCGCTCAAGGGGATATTTACCTGGATAGAAGGATCTGATGAAGCCGCTACAGAGAGTTCTGAAAACCCCGGCGACACTCTCATCAGATTGGGTGCTAAACCCATCCAGAGCGACAATCTCACCTACACACTAGACCCCAAAAATGGGCTTACCGACACGTCAAAGTTTTATTCATTCGAACCGGACTTTGTTGATATCAAAGCGGAAAATAAAATTTCGATATTAAACGAACTTATCGGAAAAATTTTATCGAAATAAAGTTCAGATTAATTCCTGATTCAGAATGAATTTGACTCGGTTCTTTTTTTTCGACCAGTGTATTCTTAACGACCAGGCACCTTGTGATTTATCGCGATCGTCATATTGTGGTGCGCGATCGTTTTGATGATAATTCTCAAAGAGTTTCGCTCCTACTACATGTATCTGAGATCAATCATGCCTATTCCAACCACTGTACAGGCATTCGAAAATGTAAAGATTCCGGTATTCTCGCGTCGAGGGCTGTTCAGGATCGGGGGGATTGCTGCTGTCGAGTTGTTATCCCATTCGGCCAATCTGTTGGGACAGGGAGAACCGAAGCAGAAGTTGCGACGGGTCATCGTGGTGGGAGCGGGTTTTTCAGGACTCGCCTGTGCTTACGAGCTGAACAGCGCTGGCTATGAGGTCACGGTATTTGACTCGCGAAATCGCGTGGGGGGGCGAGTTTCGTCGCTGACGAATTTGATCCCCGGTAAGGTCGTAGAGGCGGGGGGAGAACTGCTCGGCTCAAACCACCCTCATGTCGTCGCCTATGCGACCCGGTTTGGCTTTGACTTTCTGGATGTGGTGGACGACGAGGCCCCCTCACCTACGATTCTGGAAGGAAAGTTGACACTTCGTACCAGGCAGAATGCTGAGCGAAACGAGGTCCGCGGGGCTTATCGACAGATGACAGAGGATGCTCGTTCCATCGACGCCGTTCAACCTTGGCTCAGTCCTCAGGCGGAACAACTCGATCGAATTTCCACCGCAGAATGGCTGGAGCGGCTCAAACTCTCTGAGTTCGCGCATCAGTTATTAACCTTGCGTTTTACCTCCAGTAATGGGGTGGCGACTTCGCGGCAAAGCTACTTGGGGAATCTGGCGCAGGTCAAAGGGGGGGGACTGGAAAAGTACTGGACCGATTCGGAAGTCTTTCGCCTGAAAGGGGGAAACCAGCAGTTTGCACTCCGATTCGCGCGGGAACTGGGTGATGACAGGCTGAAACTAAATTGCCCGATTACCGAAATTCTAGCCACCGATCGGGGCGTGCGCGTCGTCGATTTCGCCGGTCGAAAACATGAGGCTGATGATCTCGTCCTGGCGATTCCTCCTTCAACCTGGTCGACAATTCGTTTCGACCCCGCGTTGCCCAAAGAATTGGTCGTACAGATGGGGGCGAATGTGAAGTATCTCGCGGTTGTCAAATCGCCGGTTTGGCGTGAGTCTCATCGGTCTCCCGACGGCCATACCGATGGCATGATCGGTTCAACTTGGCATGGTACGAGCGGTCAGCCTGGTGAGGGGCCCGAAGCCTTGATCGCCTTTTCGGGTGGGCCTGCTGCAGACGCGATTCATCGACTGCCGATCGCCGAACGCGAATCGGCCTACCTGACCGCCTATGAAGCACTGTATCCCGGATTTCGCGCTCAATTTCTCAAGGGGATCAGCGCGGATTGGATCGGTGAACCGTGGACGCGAGCGGGATATTCCTTTCCTGCGCCGGGCGAAATCATGACCGTGGGACCCCAGTTACGATCGGGGATTGGACGATTACATTTTGCCGGAGAACATACGTGCTATCCATTTATCGGTTATATGGAAGGTGCACTGAATTCAGGTGCCTCGCTGGCAAAACGGCTTGCAGTTCGCGATGGTCTCACCCCCTGAGATGACACCCGGAGAAATCGAAGTGGTTGACTGAATCGCGGAAAATGAATTCCGGACGAACCGCGTTTGATTTCGAGTTTCCCGGCTGGAACTGTTGTCAGATTTCGATTGTGCCAGGTGTTGGACCAGGATTCAGGGCGTTGACAAGGGTTGATTGGGTTCGATTTTCATCCCCTGATACCATGCGGCAGCCTCGCTCGATTCCAGAGAATTTTCCCCCACTTCTGGTCAGGGCTTTGAATCAGGATTTATTGATGAACCTGCAGGGGGAGTGATTGCGATTTGTGAGACTTTGAGTTCAATCCACCGGCCTCCGATCAGAATGCAACCAGCCAGACCGAAGGTACTCAGTCCAAGCACCCATTGTCCCAGTCCACAGATCAGTCCCAGGATTGATGCGATCCAAATCAACGAGGCGGTGGTCAGTCCGTGAATTTCTTCTTTGCCAGCAGCCCGCATAATGACGCCGGCTCCCAGAAATCCAATTCCCGACAAAACCCCCTGGACTGTTCGCAATACGCCATCACCAGGATGCGTTTCGTCGCCGGGCAGAATCGCGACACTCACCATCGCG
>JBIKZJ010000227.1:0-10152 GCA_044354755.1 Schlesneria sp.
CCTATGTCCCGCTGCTCGATGCCCAGCGCGCGATCCGGACCGTTCGCCTGAACGCCAAAACCTGGGGACTAGATCCTGCACGGATCGGAATCATGGGATTTTCCGCAGGGGGGCATCTCGCCTCGACCGCGGCAACACACTTTGATCAAGGGAACATGAACGCCACCCTGGCGGTCGAGCGAATCAGTTGTCGACCCGACTTTGCCATTCTGGTTTATCCTGTCATCAGTATGGGCGAGCTAACCCATGGGGGATCGAAAACCAATCTGTTGGGGGCTGAACCGTCGGCCACACTGGTCGAACTCTTTTCCAATGAAAAACAGGTGACGGAAAAAACTCCCCCCACGTTTTTAGCCCATGCCAAGGACGATCAGGCGGTGGTCATTGAAAACAGCCAGTTGTTTTACCAGGCGATGCAGGCTCATCAAGTTCCCGGCAAGCTGCTGGAACTCCCCTCAGGGGGGCACGGGTTAAATGGTTACAAAGGGCCAATGTGGGATGCCTGGCAGGAGCAGTCATTGGCGTGGTTGGGTGAATTGAAGCTGGTCCGCTGATCCCATGAATTCCTGGCTCAGAGCATCAGTTTTCGCCAAGCTGCGGGGTACCGTGCTGAGACCGTAAGCGGGGCTTTCGTGGTGGGATGAGCGAACGTCAGGGACGCGGCGTGCAAGGCGATGAAACCTTCGACGGATGTTCGCGAACCATATTTCCGATCACCGACAATCGGCCAGCCTTGCGCCGCAAGCTGGACACGGATCTGATGACTGCGGCCAGTTTGGGGACGAATTTCCAGCAGGGTGAACCGACCGAATCGTTCGAGCCGTTCATAGAACAGGACGCAGTCCTGACCCGATTCGTGCTCGTCTGCCAACGAGACCACGTTCCGTTCCCGGTCTTTGACGAGCCGATCACGCAGTTCTCCCTGACGGGACAAGACTCCCCCTTCGACCACCGCCAGATAGGTTTTTTCAATTTGATGCACCCGAAACTGCTCAGAGAGGCGACTGGCCCCCTTCGTGGTTCGGGCAAACAAGACCACCCCCGAAACTGGACGATCCAGTCGATGCACCACCCCCACAAAGACATTTCCCGGTTTCTGATATTTTTCACGGAGGTACTCGCGCGCGAATTCGACGAGCGTTGGTCCGCCGGTATGATCACCCATCGTGAGTAGCCCCGCAGGCTTGTCAATTGCGAGACAATGATTGTCCTCGTACAAAATTACGCACATAAAACCCTCGTCACGTGATGATCCTGAGTTAGAATGCCAGCAGTCTTGAGATCCTGCCGTAGTGATGAAGGAGACGGAAATTGGCGGAAACGACGTACCAGACGATGGCGGCACGAGCATTCAAGTTGCGATGTCCACGATGTGGTGTGGGACCACTGTTCCGGAATCTCATCATGATGCACGAACGGTGCCCGCATTGTTCACTGAAATATGAACGGGATCCGGGATATTTTCTGGGCTCGACGTATATCAATTACGGATTCATGTCCATCTCGGTCATGACCGCTTACTTTGCACTGCATTATGGGGCGGAAATCTCGAACGAGCGACTCACGATTCCGCTGCTGATTTACTGCATCGTGATGCCGATTTTTCTTTTTCGGTACGCGCGAGCCTGGTGGATCGCCATGGATTGTTACTGTGATCCGGTTGGGTTTGGAGTAACGCGCGACGAGACCGGCAAAGAAACCTGACCGCCTGGCCGTTGTGGTCCAGGCGATCAATGTAGTCCAGGCGATCAAAGGAAATTCAACAGAAATCCGCAAACGGAAATCAGGATTGCCTATTTGTCGTCGAGCAACTCGACCGCGACAAATTTCTTTCCTTCGAGCATTTCGAGGCTGGCACCACCGCCAGTACTGACGTGGGTCACCCGGTCGGCGAGTCCAAATTCCTGGATCGCTGCGGCACTATCGCCACCACCGATAATGCTGGTGGCTCCGCTGTCGCAGATGGCGTTGGCAACGGCTCGTGTCCCCGCGTCGAATGGGGGCATTTCAAAGACACCCATCGGACCGTTCCAGACCACCGTCTTTGCCGACTTGATCACATCGGCATACTTGGCGATTGTGGCGGGACCAATATCAAAGCCTTCCCAGCCCCCTTCATTGGGGATCTGGCCGGCCGCGACAACTTGCTTGTTACAGGTCCCGACAAACGCATCCCCACAATGGGTATCGAGGGGAAGCAGCAATCGATCTCCACCGCTGGCGATGAGTTCTTTTGCGAGTTCGACTTTGTCCTTCTCGACCCGGCTGCGACCGACCGAGCCCCCCAGGGCGAGGGAAAAGGTGTAGGCCATGGCCCCGCCGATCAAAACCTTGTCACAGATCGCCAACAGGTTCTGAATCACATTGATTTTATCCGAGACTTTCGCCCCCCCCACGATCGCAACGAATGGCCGCGTCGGGTTGGCAATTGCATCGGAAAGAAAGGCAATTTCTTTTTCAACGAGAAAGCCGCAAACCTTGGGCTTGCCAACCATCGCGTTCGGGACGGCAACCATCGAACCTTCGGTCCGGTGACAGGTCCCGAAGGCATCGTTGCAATAAATGTCTCCCAGGGATGCCAAGACCGAGGCGTAATCGGCATCCCCCTTCTTTTCACCTTTATTGAAGCGGACATTTTCCAGCAGCAGGACTTCACCGTTCTTCAAGACTTTTGACAACGATGTCGCATCGCTTCCGACCGTGTCTGCGGCAAAGTGAACCGGTGAGCCAAGCAACTCTTTTAATCGTGCGGCAACCGGCTTCAGGCTGAACTTGGCATCTTCCGCAGGGTCTTTTCCCTCAGGACGACCAAGATGGCTCATCAGAACCACGCGTCCGCCACGATCGAGAACCGATTTGATGGACGGAAGTGCTTCTGTAATCCGACGATCGTCGGTGATTCGCAGCTGGTCATCCAGCGGAACGTTAAAATCGCATCGCATAAGAACGGCTTTGCCTGCGACATCCACGTCGGCAATAGTCTTTTTGGCCATGATCGAAAGTGCTTTGTCCTGGGGAATCCGAATCAGTTACAAGTTCTCTCCACACGGCGAGGACTGCAAGTCTGAACTGAGGGGATATGTTAGAATGCCTTGGCACCGAAACCAAGTGCGCGCAAGATCCGGGGATCTAACGCTGTCGAACCGATCCATTTGTTGCTGGAGGCCGAATGGCCGATCGTTGTGAAGTCGAACTCAAATTTCGCATTTCCGAGCGAAATGCCATCGAAATGCAGCTGCGGCAACGGGGTGCCGTCGAGCAAGCGGGGGTGTCGCACCGGGATGCCTACTTTAATCATCCGACACGTGACTTTCGTACGACGGACGAGGCTTTCCGAATTCGATCGGTTGGGAATGAAAACTGGATGACGTATAAGGGGGCTGTGATCGGAACGACCGCCAAAAGTCGGCATGAAATCGAAATCGGGTTTGCCGCAGGGTCTGATTCGGCAGGGCAATTTGCGGAAATGGTAAAGCTGCTCGGTTTTCGTTTCGTACGAGAAGTCTGCAAGTCGCGCAGCACTTGGGTTTTGGATGCACAGGGGACCACTTTCGAGCTGGCGATCGATCATGTTCCCGAACTCGGTACTTTTCTGGAAATCGAATTGATCACCGATTCCGACCAGCGTGAGGCTGCAGAACGGGAGGTCTGGGGATTGGCTCATTCGCTGGGGTTGTCCGTTGCGGAACCCCGATCCTATCTCGATTTGTTGATCGAGTCTGATGGGGTTTCCCTGCAGAAGTCACCCTGAATGCCGTTGGGTAGCCCCGCTTCCCGCCGGTTCCGGATTTTCTCTTAACAAACAACACACACTACGAAAAACGAATCGCTTCTTATGTCTGCTGAAATACGAAATCTTTTATTGGGAAATTTGCAGTCCATTCGGGACCGTATCACCCGCTCTTGTTTGCGTGCGGGGCGTGCGGTGGACGAGGTGACACTGGTGGCGGTGACAAAATATGCCGAACTCGAATGGATTCAAGAACTCATCCAACTGGGATGCCGGGAATTGGGCGAGGCCCGACCGCAGCAATTGGTCGCACGCGCCCGCAGTTTGGATCCCGAAATCCGCTGGCATTTGATTGGGCATTTGCAACGAAACAAAGCCGAAGATCTGTTGCCGATCGTTCATCGGATTCATTCAGTGGACTCGGTGCGCCTGTTTGATCACTTAGCCAAACTGAGCCAGAAACAGGAGCGTCGGACCTCAATCCTGCTCGAAGTGAATGTTTCAGGGGAATCCAGCAAGGATGGATTTGATCCGGTGGAATTACTCGCACTTTGGCCGCAGTTACAAACGTGCGAATCGCTCGAGATTTCTGGGCTGATGACGATGGCACCGCAGACGGATCAGGTGGAATCCGCGCGACCCGTTTTTCGGCGACTCCGCGAACTTCGTGATCAGTTACGGGACGCCGCCGGGGGAAGAGTGCTGTTGCCGGAACTCTCGATGGGGATGAGCAATGACTTTGAGATTGGAATTGAAGAAGGGGCCACGATCATTCGTATCGGCAGCAGCCTGTTTGCGGGACTTGCCGCAAATGCCTGACTAACCCTGTTGCCTGACTAACCCGGTTGCCTGACTAACCCGGTTAAGATTTGATGACGAGCATCGCGGGAACCGTGATATTGGTCCCTTTCACGCTGATGCAGAGGGTTGGCCAGTCTGGCGACGCAGTCAGGATCTCCATCGGGCCGTCGTGAACAAGGATCGTATCCCCCATGAGGACGGGACCGACCGACGGATGCCAGAACAGGGGAACTCCCTCTGATAACCGATACTCGCCGCGGGGCATCAAGGGGATGGATCCGAATTCGTATTCCACGACATCCGCGATATCCGCCTGATGCCATTCCGACGCGACGCCCGTTTTTTCATAGATGCGACGAACACGATTCCAAATCTCGAAAAACTCCCAATTTGCTTGCGAAAAGTGCATTCCCGTTGCGGCAATCATCGCCGCAGGTTCATACGCAGCCAACAAATCGGGGGCCGGATCTTCCAGCGAAACCGTGCGGGCTGCACCGACATGTAAGCCGCGATATCGTCCCACTGCCGAAATTGTGCAGTCGCGTTGAACCGGGGATTGATCGAAGTTCCAATAGCGAAAACGCCGTCCACGCCCATCCGCCAAAATCTGAATTCGTTCGGGGGTCATCCCTTGCTTCAACAGCCGATGCGATAGCTCGCCAGCGATCTCTGTCTCGGTTCGCCCGGGCGTCAATCCACGGGCGGTTGCCTCGATGGCACGCGCAAGGATCTGGCCCGCACGACGGAGGTGTTCGATGTCATATCGCAGCAAGGGAAGCCGCATCCCCGTCAACATCTGGCTCTGGTCATTGGTCTGATGAACGCCGGTATCACTCGCGACGCGGCGACCTCGACAGAGGTCGGCGACCATCACCGAGCGGAGCTCTGACCAAGGTCGTTCCTTCAGTTGAAAACCGAGGCCGGCCACATCGACTTCAAAAATCTGGGATGTGTCGGCGTTACTGCACGCGATTACCCGCGCATCGGGGGTGACAAACAGGGCCGCAGAGAGTCCCGTTGTTCCGCCCCGTTGGTTCGATGCTCCCGCCGTGAACCAGGCAAAGTTGGCCGGATGCTGTATCAGCAATGCGGAATAATTTTCGCGAACGAGAAATTCTCGAATGAGTGCGTGTCGTCGATCAATTTCCGCCATACGATCAAGATCCTGCACCGCAAACTCGCTGGACGATCGTGGATCGGAAAGGTCGATCGAGGAAAGATTCATAGGGCAACTCAAATTCGAGAGCCAAGGATCAGGTTGTCGGGACGATTCCACGAGAAAGACGATAGCATAAGACGATCGCAGGAAGGTTGCAGGCGCTGGGGAACATTTTGATTTGTTTGCGGGGAAAGCCAGTCCGTCTGTGGACCGTCAACGGTGGTTCGACCGAGTTGAGCTTAAACCAGAGACCCACCTGCTGGCCAGCGAATTTCAGGAAAGTGGGAAAGATGGCTCAGAATGAATCCGACCGCGAAGACCTCATGAGTGAAGCGGTTTCGCTGATCAAGCGGATTGAATGTCGTCAGGATTCGCGACCAGATCCCCTTGTTTTGGGCCTGAATGCGCTGGGCTGGTTATTTGTCTATCCTGCGGCCGAGTTGATGTACCGGTTTGATGAGCGGGGCCGCTTACGACGAGCTTTTGTCGAGGGGATGTTGTACCGGAGTGCGGGGACCGTACTCTCAATGCTGCAGCGCCAACGAACGCATGAACAGACCGGAGCCATCACGGTGACGAAAACCACGTTGCTGAGACGTGATTTGACCCCACCGGAATTGAACTCGTTCCGCCTGCGAATGTCACAAGAACTGACTGCCGTCCGCGCAGCGGTCGATCCCCACCGGGTGCTTCGGCAGTACCCTGCTGATGAGGCGGGCGTGTTGGCAGAGATACAACTTCGTTTACTTGGGGTAGTCGAAACGGAAGAGTTTCTCGCACCCGCCATCGTTCGCAGATCGTAACGGAGACGGGAACGGTGGGTAGCGCAGATTCGGCGAGTGACTCTGAAGAATCAAAAAAGCCCCGACATCAGAACAGGTTCTGTTGCCGGGGCTTTGATCATGGGTCGGATGCAGGGCATCACGGACGTCAATTCGTCAGGCTGCGCGGCGCTGGCTACGATTGGCACGCAAGTCCTGACAAATTTCGGTGACTGCCGAAACGATGCGAGACTGGTCGCGGGCAGGAAGTTCCGGATAACTCGGCAATGCCAGGATATCACGCGAGGCGGCTTCGGCCTCGGGGAATTGACCCACTCGATAACCCAGGTATTTGAAGCATTTTTGCAAATGCAGCGGTTTCGGGTAATAGACAGCGCAACCAATTTTGCGAGACTTCAAGTGGCTCATCAGTTGGTCTCGTTGTCCCTGACGGACACGGATACAATATTGATTGAAAACATGTCGACGATTGGGGCCAATTTTCGGCAATGAGATCATATCCAGCACGTCATTCTGCCGAAACATTTCCCCGTACTGACCCGCATTCCGCTGACGCGACACGGTCCAGACTTCCAGTTGTTTTAGCTTGACTCGCAAAACGGCCGCTTGTAACGAGTCGAGGCGGCTGTTCATGCCGACTTCAATATGCTCGTACTGGCCAACATCCCCATGTACCCGCAGGCACTTTAATTTTTGAGCCAGCTCAGGATCATCGGTGGTCATCATGCCACCATCACCCGCTCCACCCAGATTTTTGGTCGGGAAGAAGCTGAAGCAACCAACAGCACCGAGGACTCCTGTCCGTCGACCCTGGTATTCGGCACCAATCGCTTGGGCGGCATCTTCCACGATTTCCAGTTCATATTTCTGTGCAATCCGCCAGAGCGAGTCCATGTCACAGCACTGTCCAAAGAGATGAACAGGCATGATGGCCCGAGTTCGTGGCGTGATCGCCTCTTCCACGGCCTGTGGGTCGAGGTTAAAGGTCTCGGGGTCAATGTCCACAAAGACCGGTGTTGCCCCAACACGGCAAATGGAACTTGCTGTGGCAAAAAACGAGAAGGGGGTTGTGATCACTTCATCACCTGGGCCAATGCCGAGTGCCTGAAGTGCGATCATCAGGGCATCCGTCCCCGAATTGCAGCCGATGGCATGCCGAGCATCGCAGTAGGTCGCGATCTCTTGTTCGAGTCCAGAAACTTCATCGCCGAGAATGAATTTTTGTTCCGTGAACACACGTTCCACGGTCGCCATAATCTCTGCAGACATGGAATTGAACTGAGGAACCAGATCGATAAAGGGTACTGGTCGCTCTTCTGACATGGACAGGGTGTAAGTCATCTGCGAGTCCTTTCGCATTTGCAATCCGCTGGAATTCACGCATTTCCGATCGAGACAATCCATTGTCTGCATCGGGGAGTGATTTTTACGGAATCTAGAACGGAAGATCATTGAGGTCAATACGAAGCAGGCAAGTACCACCGAGCAGACGAAAATAACAGGTAAATTTCGTGTTGCTTCATCGGGAGCGGGAAACCATGACACGTCGGACAAACAGAAATCAACCAGCCACCCCCATGTCGAGGGTGGCTGACAGGATTGGTTAGAATCGTAATTCAAAGCCCAGTGAAAGACCCTGCAACGTGGCTCCTGAATACTGGCGAAGCAGTTTGAAATCCGATTGTCCGCCCGCGCTCTGGTTGTAGAGAATGTTGTTATAACTCCGATTCACCTGACCAGCCCAGAGGTAATTGTAGGCGACGTAGGCGGACAAGTTCTTGGAAAGTGCCAGATTCGAGTAAAATTTCACGTCGAAGAGCGGACTGAAGGTCGTCCCTTTGGACAACAGGCTTTGCGAAGGGTCTGTTGCGGAGAAGACGCTGGCGGTGTCGAGCGTTGATTTCCATGCGTTCATCCCCAGCATGATTTTGGGTTCGACACCGATGAGAAACCACGAGTTCGTCGCTTCGGCTCGCAAACCGACCTGAGGGCCGAAAAGATCGTTGTTCGCCGAAGAATTGATGTTGCTCGAGACAATCTGCGTCGGATTGGCAACCGTCGGTTCGTTGTACTGGCCCGACTGCTTCAACCGATCCTGGAAATTGAAGTAGCGAACACCCATCGATGGCCTCAGTTGAAAAATCGAATTCGGATCAGGGCTATTCAGGAAAAAGTTTCCTTCTGTCCCCCATGCCGAAGTTGTCAAACGAGCCTGATAGCTGACGTCGTAATCGATCGCCGCAGAACTTGCCGTCATCGGAATGGGAACGCCATTGACATAGACGGGTTGAGTAATGAATTGGGCCGTTTGGCCGTTGCTGGCGGGAAGCCCATCAAGCCCGACGCTCCCCCCAATCACTTCCGGTGGATTCTCGGCAATTGAAGTCTGAATGTACCCTGTCCCAACACCAGGAGACCCTGCGAAGACGCTCGCAAGGGTGTTTCCTCCGAAAAATGAATCGGAACTGCGAGCCAGTATAAAGGCACTGAGCTCGATTTGCCCTGACTGCAGCGGGACTCCAAATGTTCCACGGAATCCATTCAGACTGTCGATCGAGATATCGTTCAGCCCAGGGGCCATACCGATACCTGCGACACCATTCACCGTCCGTGCGAACTGGACCCCTTGTCCCACACTTTGGTTCCCGGGCAGCCCGTAAAGCGATAGAGGATTCGCACTATTGATTGCAGTGACGCCATTTAAAGGCTGCTCACCCAGTACCTTGTTTCCTGGGCCCGAAATGTTCCATAACAGGTACTCGCTCCTGAACCAGGCATGACGGAACGTCTCGGTCAGCATATTGCCAAGCGGAGAGTCGTCGTACATGAATCCAGGATCATCCGGCAACTGTTCATACATCGTTGGCGGCGTTGGTCCTGATGGAGCCCCATTGGGGCCGCGCTGAGAGCTCAACGGAATGCCGTGATACTGGCCAGGTCCTCCTGCGTCCTGAAACGCATGAAACCCCACAGGCTGAACTCCGTTTTCCGGAGGTACCCCCATAGGTGATTGGGCCTGGATTGGTGAATAAACCAATGCCGCCAGTACTGTAAGCAAACCGAATGGAATCCGTCCGGTCATGATGGTTCCCTGACAAGTGCAGCCCGACGGGTCTTCAGTGATATGAGCCCCTGCCATCAAGGACTCAACGCACCGACACTAACGGCTATACCTGCAGTATCGGTTGTAGCGATTGCCAAACTTCGGAAAAAACACTCCGATCCAGTCAAAATTTAACGAAGATTCCGTTTTTGTCGGTTTGATCCAGGAAAGAGAGGGTCCGGTCCCCTGTTTTCGCCCGGAAATCCTGGCGAAATCAGATTATCACCTTCCCCGCAGCCCCTCTCAAGAGCCGCTGTCCATAACCGGCTACAATGTAATGCGTTACAGCGAACCCCTTGGCGCAACACCGAAAAAACACCACGGGAAACCGCGGTTGCTGAAGAGGTAATCAAGCCGTTTTCATCATTCAGATTCCGTTATTTCAGGAAATTGTCGATTTCCTTCGCTTCCCTCACTTGTCTGGCGTTGCTACACTTTCAACCCTACTCACAATTCGGTGATTTCCGGAATTGGTGGGGTTGCAAGAGTTTCTCAAAACATCCGACTGGAGGATTGCGTGGTTAAGTTGCGGTTGCGCGATAATGAGGGGATCAATGACGCAGTGAAGCGGTTTCGT
>JBIKZJ010000228.1:0-10144 GCA_044354755.1 Schlesneria sp.
CGGAACCAGCCATGGCGTACCTGTTATTGGCTGTCATTGCGAGGTCTGTGAGTCGACAGAACCTCGGAATCATCGGACCCGAACGGGGGTTGCCATTCGGACGCCGCAGGGGACGTTTTTGATTGATACGTCTCCGGAACTGCGGATTCAACTGCTGCGTGAAAAAATCGATCTGGTCGAAGCGGTGCTGTATACTCATGGCCATGCAGACCATTTGTTCGGACTCGATGATTTGCGTGTGTTTGGTTACCGGATGGAACATTCTGTGGTTTTGCATTGCGAAGAGAATGTGGAACAGCAGATTCGAACTTGTTTTTCTTATGCTTTCAATCAATCCGCCAACGACCTGCATCATGGTGCGATCCCGCTGCTCGAATTTCAGCGGATCGGCCTCGAGCCATTCGAAGTGCTGGGGGAACGGATTCAACCGATTCGTCTGATGCATGGCCGACTTCCTGTCTTGGGTTTTCGGATCGGTAACGTCGCCTTCTGCACGGATGTCAGCTTGATTCCCGACGAAAGTTGGCCGCTACTCGAAGGGTTAGAGGTGCTGATCGTTGATGCCTTGCGTGACCAGCCGCATGCGACTCATTTTGGCATCCCGCAAGCACTGGAAGTGGTCGAACGTATTCGGCCCGGAAAAACCTATTTGACTCATGTCTCACACTATCTGGATTATGCCTCGACCAATGCCCGGCTCCCCGCCGGTGTCGAACTTGCGTATGATTCCTTGCGGATTCCGTACTGACTCGGCTTCCGCCTGAGGGGGTCGATCATTTCCAGCGAGGGATTTCATGCGCGACCACGAAGCAGCGATGACTGTTTATGTCCAGTTGGCGGTCATTTCTGAACAACGACATCAGTCGCAAGTCTGCGGTCGGTTCCTGCTACTGGCCGGTGTCGAAGCCTGTCGTGCCGGGTGGCCCGAGGTCGCTGCGCGCTGTCATGCGCGTCTGATAGCCGCGAATCCCGCCCATCTGGCCGCGCGCTACACAACCATTGCGGACGGATTGCGAAACGAGGATTTTCAAAAACTGGTCGCGCGCTGGGAACGATATTGCCCATTCGAAAAGGGGGAAGCGATGCTACGACAACTCGATCTTCCCGCAGTAGAACCGTCCGAGGCTTCGACGGGTGAACAAATGTTGGCGCTGCTGGGGGACCTCGCGTGAGAAATCCTCTTGTCAATATTTTTTGGCTCGACGAGTCAAAAGGGTGATCCACAAACAGCGGAATTGCGTTGACGATGACCAGACGGATGGCGTATGACTCGTTGAAAGGACCTGGAAATGGCCTCGGGATGAAGAGGCCGCCGCGAAGTGTGTATCGCCTTTTCCATCGAGATTTTTGTGCTCCAATTGCTTCAGTATTTGCTCCCCAGTCGAATCATTCAGCCGGTCCTGAAGCCGATCACCCGTTTTTTGCTCGGTTTCATCGCGATTCCGATTTTCCGCCTGATCATGCGGAAAATGATCCGGGTCCAGGACGTGAATGAAGAACTGGAAAAGGATCTCGAGCTTTGGTTTCGCAGTTCTTTATTGCTGTTGGTTGCGACCGACAATATGGAAGGGGCCTTGTTTGGCTGGGTTTCTGAAGCGGCCCGATCAAGCCCCTATTTCATGGCAGGTCGTCTGCTCTTGGCGATTGGTGTGATCGAAGGGATGCCCGACCAGGCCCTGTTTGCGCTGATTCACCCCGGTCCCCAGCCCCCAACACTGGAAAAAGGCCACTGGATTCGAAGCCTGTTTCGCTATTTCCCCAAGCTGATTCGGGGCCTGATCTGCCAGCATCTGAATCGCTCATCCCCCGTGCTGGCCATTCTCTCGGTTTTGCATTCAGGCCAATTTGGCTGGGTCTGTTATGGCATGGCGATCGCTCAATATTTGCTGATCGGGTTGGTGACATCGAAAGACAAGGCACTGGACGTCTTGTCACAATTTGATGCCGCCGTTGCTTTGCAGCGAGAGGAAATTGAAGAACGACTGGACATGCACCATGCGAACCGAAAGACCGCCAAGGCCCATTGGAAAAACCGGGACCAGGACATCGAGTCGCTTTGAGGATTCTGTTGGCCAGAGCCGAACCGGCAGATTTGACCTGAGTTGGACCGGATTTGCTTCGTTTTCCGGATTTTCGCCCCCAGAAGTCGACATCGGCGAAAGTTGTCTTGTCGGACTCGGGGATCTGAACTATCTTCCCGCTCTCCATTTCCCCAAGCCTATCCCATTGCACAAATCACGCTAACGACTGACTCCCGGTTGGTTGAAATCGTGTCCGTGTTCTTCTCCCGAAAATCAGGAGCTGCAAAATCATGTATCAGGACGGCCTTTTGTCGTCGAGTGGTTTGTTACGAGCGTTCGTGCTCGGACTACTGCTGATGACTGTTGGTTGTAATGCCACGAATGGCTGGGCGATGAACCGGTCTGGCATGAAACAATACCAGCGTGGTAACTACGCTCAAGCCCGCCACCAGTTTGCTCGGGCCATCGCCGATTCTCCGAAAAACGCGGACTATCGACACAATCTGGCGATGTCGGTGCAGAAGCAAGGGGATCTCGCCTCGGCCGAACGTCTCTTGCGACACAATCTGACGATCGATGCGATGCATCAGCCCTCGTATCATGCCCTGGCGCAGATCCTGTCGAGTGAAGGGCGGGGAAGCGAGGCTCAGGACTTGATTGCCGGATGGGCAGAAACGCAGCCCTATGTTCCGGAAGCCAACCTGGAACTCGCCTGGATTCAACGAGAAAACGGCAACGTTGCTGCCGCCGAGCAATCGCTGCAGAATGCATTAAAAGCCAATCCGGCGCACCCCACCGCCTTGGCCCATCTCGGGCAATTATACCAGGAATCGGGTCGCAGCAGTCAGGCAGCGGCCTACTATCAACGATCACTGGCGGCGAAATGGGACCAGCCCGAAGTGCAGTCCCGTTTGGCAACGCTGACAGAACCCAATGCGGGGTCTCGTGGCATGAAACGCTCAGCCATGATGCAGAACTCGGGTGGGGCACCGATGATGGCTTCGTCATCACCGTTTGGAAATGATCCACAAGTCCTCGCTTTGGAAGATGTGAATGCGAATCCTGCTCCGCGCATCAGTCGGCGTGGACGTAACGCGAATGACGCGACCGTGATCGCTGCTTATCCCTTGCCAAACTTCGATGCCCCGGCTGTCGCCTCCTGGGTCCCTGCGGGGACGATGCCCGCCAGCACGATGGCGGGGATTTCGCCAGGAATGATGGTCGAACAACAGCCGATGTCGTTTCAGCAACCGATCGTCGCCTCGGAGCAAGTCGTGACACCGCGAGTTGTGGAATCGACGTACGCATCGAGTCCGGTGATGGCCAGCGGGCCCCCCTTAATCCCTCAAGCTGACCCGGCACATGGTGGTGAATATGCCTCGGAAATGACCGCATCCACACCACTCGTTGTCGACCCACACTAATTCTGACGCACAATGTGAATTTGATGGATCCCTCTCAACCACAACATCCCGACACACTCGAAATTCGCGAGCTTCCCCAGCCTGTGGTCAATCAGCCTACGGAATTGCCTGAAATTCCCGGTGGGTGGACTGAGCGTGCCTGGACGATTGAAGGGCGAACATTTCGATTAACACTTCCTGCCGTTCCGGATGCGTTTCTTGAGGATCCCGAAGTTCACGCCGCATTTGAGCGTGATGAGTACATGCCATACTGGGCTTTTCTTTGGCCGGCCGCCTTAAAAATGTCGGCGACGATCCTGAAATCCTCATGGCCTGCAGGGGCTGAGGTGCTGGAGCTTGGCGCGGGGATCGCGATCGCCGGCTTGGCGGGCCTGGCCTGTGGCCTGAAAGTCACGATCAGTGACTATGAACCGAAGGCGGTTGATCTCGCCCTGTACAATGCCCGTCGCAATGGATTTCTACAGGGAGCGGGACTGGTGTTGGACTGGCGATCGCCCCCTGATCGGCAATTCCCCTATCTCTGGGGTTGTGAGCTGCTTTACGAAGATCGGCATCATGAACCGCTCTTGGAACTCACCCGCAAGATGTTAACGCGGACCGGGGTTGCCTGGTTTGTTGATGGTGGCCGCATGCGCGCCGAACGGTTCTGTCAGCTGGCCCCCGATTATGGATTAGTTTGCCGACTGTTTGATGAAGAACTTCGCCCACTTCCCGCACCCCGCATTGGACAATATCAGTTGATTGAGGTTCGGCATCGTGAATGAAATTCCGAGCACCGTTTCAGGGGCCAATCACAATTTTAGGGACCAATCACAATTCGCAAACGATGATCACCCGTGCACCCCCGACGGGGACACCGACGGGGACACCGACGGGAACACCGACGGGAACATACTCTTTCTGGTGTAAAAACCATTTTCATGAACGTTGACCAACCCCAGCACGATTCGCAACAAAAGTACGAGGAATAAAAACCGCGAACGGAACAGCCAAGAATTTGATTCCGCTCGATCTCATCCCTTTACTGGAAAAAATCCCTCAGGAAATCTTGCATGAGCGTCTCGGTAATTGTTCCCATTTACAACGAAGCAGAGAACATCTCGTTGTTACACGAAGCGGTGACGGATGTGCTGCGGACACTGAATGTCCCTTACGAAATCCTGCTCGTCAACGATGGCTCGCAGGATGATTCCGGAAACGAACTGCGGCAGTTGGCACAGAGGGACTCGTGCGTCAAAGTGATTGAATTTCGTAAGAATTATGGGCAGACCGCAGCAATGCAGGCGGGAATACAGGCCGCGTCGATGGGGGTGATTGTCCTGATGGATGGGGATCTCCAGAATGATCCGCAGGACATTCCGATGATGCTTGCAAGGCTGGAAGACGGTTTTGATCTGGTCCATGGTTGGAGAAAAGATCGACAAGATTCGTTTCTCGATCGGACACTCCCCTCGCGCATCGCGAACTGGCTGATCTCACGGGTGACAGGCTTTCCCGTTCACGATCTGGGGTGCTCGCTGAAGGCCATGAAGACCGACATCGCGCAGGAATTGCAGCTCTATGGAGAAATGCACCGGTTCATTCCGATCCTGGCCCATTGGCGGGGGGCGCGTTGTCTCGAAGTGGTGACCACTCATCATCCCCGTCGACATGGCGTTTCCAAGTATGGACTTTCGCGTACGATTCGCGTGCTGTTTGATCTGCTGACGGTGAAGTATCTGACGCACTATGTGGTCAGTCCCATGAAGCTGTTTGGCTCGATGGGCCTGATTTGCTTCCTGGTGGGTGGGCTCGCAGGAACCGCAACCCTCTGGATGAAGCAGCAACAGGGGGTCGATATGACCGGTAATCCCTTGCTGTTATTGACCGCACTTTCCGCCATGATGGGGGTGCAATTTCTCTCGTTTGGCATGCTGGGTGAACTTTGTTCCCGAATCTATTTTTCCGCACAGAATCAAACCCATTATACCATCCGCACCACGTTAAATTTCGAACCCTCGACGATGGAATTCGACCGGCGACGGGCCGCGTAAACAAGCACCGAATGAAGAATTCGTGATGTTAACCGATCCGTTCCCGGGGAATGGTGTGTTGCAGGAAAAGAAAATAGTCCGTCCATGGCAAAGAACCAACCTGACCCCCCAAAGGGGCTCCCCGTCATCAGCCAACGGGAACTGACCATTGCTGTCAAGGTTGCCGCCAAAAATGCAGGATTTGACCTGGTCGGTATTACGCCGGCAACATCCCCTCCCGGTTTTGCTCGTTTCACGGAATGGCTGAATCAGGGCTTTGCGGGGGAAATGCAATACCTGCCGCGCCGGGCGGGTGCCTATGCCCACCCCGAACATGTCATGCCCGGCGTGAGCAGCGTGATCATGCTGGCGATCAACTATTACACGGGTGAGTCGCTAAGTTCGCTTGCCGAAAGTTCGCTCGCCGAGAGTTCGCTCGCCGAAAGTTCGCTTGCCGAGGGGTCGTCAGCGACTGCTCGCGTCGCGCGGTATGCGCAGGGGACACTGGATTATCATGACCTGTTGCGGGCGAAGCTGAAGCAATTGGCCACGACACTGCACGAACTCCAGCCTGGTTGTCATACCCGCGGGGTGGTCGACACCGCTCCGCTGCTGGAACGTGATTTCGCCAGACTTGCGGGACTGGGCTGGTTTGGCAAGAACACCATGCTGATCAACAAGCGGGCGGGAAGCTGGTTGCTGCTGGCCGCCATGTTGACGGATCTCGAACTGGAGGCCGATCCCATCCACGAGACTGCGCATTGTGGAACCTGCACCCGCTGCCTGGATGTGTGTCCCACCGATGCGTTTGTCGCACCTTATGTTCTCGATGCCCGACGCTGCATTTCCTATCTGACGATTGAGCTTCGTCAGCCGATTCCGCTGGAGTTGCGTGAGGGGGTCGGTGACTGGCTGTTCGGTTGTGATCTTTGTCAGGATGTCTGTCCCTGGAATCGCAAAGCTCCGCTGACGCTCGAACCAACATTTCAGCCACAGCAGGATTTGCACCCCGCCAGTGCGCTGAAAATCCTGAAACTGAGCGAAGCCGATTTTGTGGCGCGTTACAAATCGACTCCGCTGGCTCGTCCCGGTTGGGAGGGTCTGCGCCGCAATGCCGCGATCGTCCTGGGTAATTCGGGTGACTCGGCCCTGATCCCGGAATTGGAGGCGAGTCTCGAGGACGCCTCGCCAATGGTTCGCGAAGCGTTGGAATGGGCGATTACACAACTCGGCAAAACGGCCGCAGAAAATCGGGGCCACTGAACTTGATCGAATCTCATGGTCCGCATCCTGTTTGCAGGAATGGTGGCAAGGTCCACCGACCGTGTCGTCCAATTCAAAGGGATGCAGACAGCGTCATCACCGGGTCCCGCTCGGATTCGCTTGCCTGCACCACCAGGTCCGTAAAATGATCACCAAGCTGGCGCGCCAGCACCTCCATCGAGAACCGTTCCGTCGCATAGTGGCCCGGCAGGATTAATCCCATTCCCCGTTCTCTCGCTTCCAGGCAGGCGTGAAATCGGGCTTCTCCGGTTAACAAAGCCTGACAGCCGAGGCGATGTGCGTCACTCAAAAACTCGGCAGCCGCTCCACAGGCGATACCAAGTCGCTCAACCATCAGACCTGCATCTCCCACCGTTTGCAGAAATGGCTGCTGCAATTCTCTCGCGATCTGGAGATTGAGTTCCCGTAACGAGAGGGGCTGTGACAATGTTCCATAGCGACCCGATCCAGCCCCCTCGGCGGACGCTTGATCAACAGCAGGTCTGGGGCGAAGTGGACGAATCTCGTTGAGGGCCAATCGTTCGGCCAATTGCTGGTTAATTCCCCCTGCGGAATTGTCCCATGCGGTATGGGGACTGTAGACCGCAATCGCATGCCGCATCAATAAGGAGAGCAGGCGTCCTTCCGCCGTGGCCGCCGTGATTTGCTTCACCGGTTGAAAGAGGATCGGATGATGTGTCACGACCAGTTCTGCTCCACAGCGGACGGCCTCGGCCGCGACATCCGCTGTCAGCGTCAGACAAGTCATGGCTCGAGTCACCCCGGTCGCCCGATCACCGAGGAGCAACCCGACGTTATCCCAGTCTTCCGCCAAATGCAGCGGTGCGAGTTGTTCCAGGACGTAACAGACATCGCCAATGGTCGTCATCAAAGGTGTTCCTTGTCGTGAAAAAAGAGGGGCTGGCGAATTCCGCGTAACCTCGTCTCGACAGAATTGGCCAAAACCTTTAAATTTTTTCGTGATCACGAGACAAAGTCAAAATTGACGTCTCTTGATCCTGTCCGTCACAATTCCCCTGATCGAACTGGTCATTGTGAATTGGTAAAGACTGTTTGTGAGCATAAATTCGTTCAATTCCTCTTTCAACCAGGGACGGTTGAATGCTGATATCGATGCGTTGGAATCTCTTACTGGCGATGGTGTTCGGCACATTCATCATGTGTGGCTGCCAATCTCCCAATTCCAAATTGGTGCGAACCACTCACGAACGAACACCCGCTTCATCGCAGGTTGACGAGAGCGGTGATGCGCGAAGATCCAATTCTTCGATGAACGGAATAACGCGAGATCCTTCAGCCCGTCTGGCTGATGAGCCTGCAAGCATCGCAGAGAAAAAGCAGAAACTCACCAAAGATGCGATACAAATTGCAGACCTGATGGAACAGGGGGACCAGTTGCGGCGAAGTGGCAAACTGGATGATGCACGTCTCGCCTATCAAAGCGCCTTATCGATTTCACCGAAAAATCCCCACGTCAACCACTGCTTGGCCATCATTGCGGACAAGCAGCAGAAGTTTGCACTCGCCGATCAGCATTACCAAGCGGCACTGAACGTTCTGCCGAACGACGTAAGCCTGCTCAGCGATCTGGGATATTCATACTCGTTACGCGGCGATGCGGAAGAAGCCGAAAAGACTTTGAAACAAGCCTTAGAGATTGACCCAACACATCGAGGGGCGCTGTCGAATCTGGCCGCGATTTATGCCAAACAGGACCGCAAGGACGAGGCTTTCACCTTGCTTCAAAACAGCGGTGCGACTTCCAAAGAGGCTCAACAACATCTCGCCAGACTCTTTCCTCCGCAGTCAGTCGACGGGGTGGCGGCTCCCGGTCAAAAGCTGGCAAATCTCAACCGGCAGAAAACCGCAGCGGCGAACGATGACGTTAACGACCTGAGCGTAGAACAACTGCAAGCCGAGATCATGCGGCGACAAAATCCCGCGCAAGTCGTTCAGGATCGGGGGGAGGCCTGGGATAATCAAGAGCTCGAAAACAGTTTGCGGTCTTCCTTGCAGGCGGGTCGACCGAAGGCCAAACTAGATCCGGAAATTCAGCAAACAGCAGGTGCCGTCCATGCTGTCTTGACCGATGTGACTCCACAGAATGGGACCCCTCTTTCTGCGAGTCAATTGGCGATGCGGATCGGGATGAATTCGGGGCCGGGTCAGATGTTTCCCTTTGTTGCAGGGAAAGAGGCTGTCGAACCCGTGACGAAAGGGATGCCAACATCCGGATTAGAATCCAGGGGACGGTTCGGCTCTCAAAGCAGCCTGCCAGGTTCCGCCCCCAACACCGCAAAACCGGCGATGGCCTCCGCAGATTTGAACTCGACACGTTCTGCCCCGCCAAAGCGGGAATCAATCCGTACTCAGCCCGCCAATTTACGAGATCAGCTGCAGGGCTTGCAGGACTCAGTTTCATGGGACAGTGACACCCAGGCTGCGGAAGAAACCCAACTCTCGCGGGATCGATTCTCGCCAAACAAGCCTGGCGTGCAAACCCAACCATGGCCAGACCAAAAACCCGCAGGGCTACCCCGCTCCATTGCAGGGATTTCCCCCGAAAAACGGAGCGGAAATCCGGCATTTCAGCCTTACAACGGAACTTGGCCGAATTCCAATTCACTTCCTGAAAAGCCGACGACCGAACGTTTCGAAAAAATCGTGCTGGGGGCCGATCGCAACGAAGTGCAACGGAATTCGGCCGCAGCGAAGGACGCGGCAACCCCCGTTCAGTCTTCCACATCGGCACCGAGAGCGGATACCGATTGGGCAAGCGGACCGAATCGGTAATTCGACTGACCGGTTTCAGAGAATTTCGACTTCGACAGGGGCAATGGTCTTCCCTGCCGATTCACTTCCCGTGAATGCCGGGAGCTCACACTTTGTGACCTCCCAACCATGATGCTGCAATGTCCCTTGAAACGGGGCTGCGCCATTCAACTTGCCGGTCAGGCGATAACGGCCCGCATCAAAACCGGCGGGGACAGTGATCTTGTCCCCTTCCGCTTGTTTGAGCACCGAGCGGATGGCAAAAAAACGTTCGAGAACGTGTGCGCTGTCACGATGAATATCGCGAACGGCAGCACCGACCTGCTCATTCGAATAATTGTTCAGATCTTCCTGCAGAAAATCGACCAGTCTGGCGTCCCGTTGCAGACTGGCGAGCAACGTAATGGCCCCATTTTGGACCGGTTTCTGCTCACGGATCGGCACGGGCTCGGTTATGACGAGGCTCGGCTGAGAAGGGCTCGGCTGGGGGACTTGATCGCGTCCCGCTGACAATCCCGTTGCGCGCAGTGCCTCGTCCACACGTGTTGCCGTGGAAGCGTCAAACAATGATCTGAAAAATGCTCGAAAAGCCGTTGTTACCCGACCCATGCTGTCCCTCTCTTCCGTCACG
>JBIKZJ010000612.1:0-3065 GCA_044354755.1 Schlesneria sp.
CAAACAGACTTCGATGCACGAACTGGCGAAAAAGGTCGGCAAACCGGACCTCATTTTCGAAGCGACCGGCAATGCTGAAGTTGCGTTTCGGGCGATGGAAGTGCTGGCTCACAACGGCGCCTTAGTCTGGACCAGCATCACCGGTGGGAAGCATGAAGTCTCGCTGGATGCCGCAAAAATCAATCTGGAATGGGTGCTGGGAAACAAACTGCTGGTCTCGAGCGTAAACGGAAATCGCCGTCACTTCGAGCTGGGAATCGCCGCACTCGCCCTGGGTGAGCTGACCTACCCTGGCGTGACCGAGCGGATCTTGACCAACCCGATTGCGGGACTCGACAATTACAAAGAGATGATGCGACTGCTCGTGGAAGACAAAGAAGCCCTCAAGGTCTTCGTCAACGTGGCGTCGTAGGAGACGCGAGGCGACGGCGAGATGCGTCTCCGTATCATGTCATGACGCCCGACAAACGTTCTGTGTCGTGGCTCAGTCTGGATGAGGTTGTTCCTGATGGTGACCTGATGGTGAAAGGGGAGGGTGGGTGAGTTCACCGAGCCTCCCTTTTGATTTCACCGTTCATGCAGCTGCCGTCCGTTTGGGAATCAAGACCGACATGGCCACGCACAGCGTTGCCGTCGTACAGGCCATGGCAAACCAGTCGCCGTACCGCACGTACAGACTTCGTCGTCCATCCAGCGGCACGGTGTGAATCAACGCTGCGTTCAAATTTTTGTACCAGGCACCCGTCTTGGGATCGCGCGACGTAGTTCTCGCGGGTTTTTCCGCGTTTTTACGCGCATCGCCGTCGATAAAAATTTCGGGTTCCCGGATGGCTCCGTCGCCATCAATCACCGCCGAAATGCCAGTATTGACCGCTCGCACCAGCGGCGTACGGCATTCGACGGCACGAAACGAGGCGGTGATCAGATGCTGATCCAGTTCACTCGATCCGCGAAACCAGCCATCGTTGGTCAGGTTCACCAGCAGATCAATCGGTGGTCCCTGTTCGGATTGGGAACCTGCGGCCACGATGTCGCGCACCAAATGCGGGACGGTATCTTCAAAACAGATGATCGGAGCCATTCGCCAGCCTCGGTATTCGAAGACCGACGGATTTGTCCCGGCGACCATGCCACTCGCTTCACCGTAAGGGGAAAATCTCTTCAACACAGGGAAAATGTTCGTCAGCGGAATGTATTCGCCGAAAGGGACCAAGTGCATTTTGTCATAGCGACCCGCAACACCCACATCGGGCCGGACAAAGACAGCGGAATTGTGCTGTGCCACATTGCCGGGGGTCGCCTCGACCGAATTGATGCCAAAAATGAGCGCCGCACCCGACCGTTGACTCTCTTCGACCAGGACCGAGCGAACCGTGTCATCGCGCCACATCTCCGGCTTGACGGCTGGGACCAACTCACGCAGTTGATCGTCGGTCAAATCGCTGGAAGGGGACATCATCGGCCAGGGGAACATCCCTTCCGGCCAGATGATCACTTCGGCTTGCTCACGAACAGCACGGGCATTTAATCGGAGATGTGTTAGGTAAATTTCGTCATGAGAAGCGGGCTCTTCCCGCAACGAGGCGAGAAAATTCCCCTGAATCAGTGCAATTCGCGGCCCCGGTTGAAAGTCGGCCTGCGCCCGACGGGCATAGCCATAGCCGAGTGTCGCGACAAATACGGCGAAGGCACTTGTCACCTGAATCAATTGTGACAATGTCAGGCCGGAAGCGGTGACTGGTCCCGTCGAAGGAAGTACCAGCCGCAGCCGAATCAGCCAGGTGTGCGGCACCATTAATGTCAGAGCGGCAGCACTCATCATAATCACAAAACTGACTCCGTAGGCTCCCACCAAATCACTGATCTGAATCAGTTCGAGCCAGCGATATTGGGAGTGCCCCAGAAAATACCAGGCAAAGCCGGTCAACAGATGGGCTCGCAGGTATTCCAGCGAAGTCCAGACCACCGGGCCGACTAAGACCAGTGGCAGCGACAAACGATGAACCGCGACGCGTGAAATGGCGACGAAAGCGACCATGTAGGTGGCTAAATAAGCGGAAAGTGCCCACCAGGCGATGTACATGGTGGGATCACCGAGTCGCATCCACTGGAGCATGGCCAATTGGCTGAACAGGCTACCAAAATAAATCGAGACCGACATCCAGCGTGTCCGATCCTCAATCCGTACGAGTAGCAGCAGCGGCAGTGGTGCGAGCCAGGCGAGTGGGCTGGCATTGACCGGGGTGAAGCTGAGCCACAGCAGCAACCCGGAAAGCAATGACATACCAAGCACACCGCGCGAGCCGACACGGGCTTTGGTGAGACTTCGGACCGTGCGGGCGGAAGCAATAATTTCGCTTACCGACTTCTCGCCCATGTTCCGCTTCGCTTTCATCGTCGCTGTTGACATCGCTGACTCCTTCCCTGGAATAAGGATAACCCTTAAGTTAATCCAACCTGCGAAATGAGGGAAGCCGATGTTTCTCGAGAAAAGGGATGAAATGGCCTGGCCACAGATGATCGATCAAGAAATTCTCGCCGCCAGACCGGCTAAAAATCGACTTGACCCCTGGATCCCCTATGCCTTTCTCGTCGAATCCGAGCGTTCGCGGCGAGGAACCCTCGACGAGGTTTTAACCCTGTTCCTGACCAATCAAGAATGCCCGTTTCGCTGCACCATGTGTGATTTATGGCGAAATACACTCGACCAGCGTGTCCCGTTGGGGGCCATCCCCGCTCAGATCGATTATGCGATCGAACGAACCCCCCCTGCCAGACACATTAAATTGTATAACGCGGGAAATTTTTTCGATGCACAGGCGATTCCGCCGGAAGATCACGGTCCAATCATCGCCCGAGTTCGCGGCTTTGAAACGGTGATTGTGGAAAATCACCCCCGCTTAACGGATGAGCGGTCGGTCCGATTTCGCGATCAACTCGAGACGCGACTCGAAGTGGCCATCGGATTAGAGACCATCCACCCCGAGATTCTGGCGGGACTCAACAAACGGATGACGGTTGAGGATTTCGATCAGTCCGTCCGTTTTTTATTGAAACATCAAATC
>JBIKZJ010000613.1:0-3064 GCA_044354755.1 Schlesneria sp.
CTTCAGAAACAATAAAGCGCGCCAAACGATAAAAATCAAAATGCCGGATGGGCCCAGTTGGGTAATCCACCAGCTCAATGCGGGAATTTCTGTAGACATGGTTGGGGTCTCGGTTGGAAAAAGTTGGCAGTTGGCAGTTGGCAGTTGGCAGTTGGCAGTTGGCAGTTGGCAGTTGGCAGAATTTTGAAATTTCTGATTTTTTTTATTCGTGTTATTCGTGTTATTCGTGGTTAAACATCTTCGTATTTCTCTCATTTCACATTTCGAGAACTGGGTGTAATTCACGAATTGACTGCCGTGCTGAATGGTTTCGCCTGAACGCTTCTGAGAGCAGGCAAAATCACCCCGCCGGTGAAGACCGAGTCGGCCAATCGTCATGACCATTCAGGGGGACGGATCAGGGACCGAAGTCGTCTTGGTTGCTGTAGAGTCAAGTCGTTGTATCTCGCGCACTGGGTTCGTGGTGGAACCGAAAAATCAGGGGGGGGCGGGAGACAGTGGAAAAACAGCGGAATCCTCGCACCATTTTGTTCACTTCACTGCGAACGTTCGTTCTTTCACCAGACGGGAACCGGTAAAAATCAGCCGCACAGACTCGGTCGAGATTTCGACTCGTTGCACCGCCAGCTGAAAAGTGAACAGCGCCACCAGCTTGATCGATGGGGGCTGCTGAAAGTCGATGGCCAGCTGGTCCCCTTGGAGCGCTGCTGTCGCCGAGAGATTTCCACCCAGCTGTAAGTCGCACGTCGGATTCAGCAGGGACACAAGCTCGCGGACGACCGAGGTGATCGTCCAAATCGTGATCAGCCCCAGTCGCGATGGTTGCGATTCTCCGGATTCTGGTCGGCTCACCGTCAAATTCTCGCGGGTGCGGACAGACCGAGTCAGGCGCTGCGCCAAACCTTGGATGAGGATTGGGTCGAGATCAAACGATAGATCTTCTCCCAAAACCCGATAGGCGAAGCCGAGCGACTTGATTGGAATGGATGTGTGGCCAATCCACGAAACCTCGACCCGACCCGATTGGCCGAAAAGGGCGACCGCAGACCAGTCTCCCTGCGCCAGCAAGGGGAACGTTTGGGCCCCGGTCCGGTCCCAGCGGACAGAAACGCGGCTCCCCTCGCCCAAGGTTTGACGCCACCAGGTAATGGCCGAGTCGATTTGAGTTCGAGCATGAATTGCGCCGGCGGAACCAGCCGTCACCCCGTGATGTGGGGATGTTGGGGCTGTGTCCCAGGCCCGGCGCAATTCGTGCGAGAGAAAGGCAGGATTTTGATAACTATTCCAGGAACGCAGGATCGCTCCGTTTTGATAAAGCGTCAGCTGTGGACAAGGTTCATGCTGAGGCAAGGGGACAAATCGAATCTGGTCGGTCTCGGAGCGACCCATCCGCCAACCGAGCGGTCCCAGCACCCGGAGCAGGTCCCGCTCTTGCCGGTCCCCTGCGGCACAACCTTGTCGCCAATGCGCAACAACCAATTGTGCTGACAACGTGTCACTGACCGGGGGGCTCGGCAAGAATTCGATTTGCATCGGTCCCGCCGATTTGACGCGCAGCGGATCCGCCAATCCCGCTTCCACCGGATCTGCTACCGGATCTGCTACCGCATGAACCCCGCCGACATGATCCCCGACCGGCGGATGATCCGGTAAAGGGGTCTCGGGGAATCGAGTCTGTTGCGAACCACGGTTCGGGAGTACCGCTCGTTCGTCAGCAATCTGCAGTGCGGCGGCGGCGACCGCGATGGCGGCCATCGCTTTTCGCTGTTGTGCCAAAGCTCGCTCGGAGGGCCGAGAGTTGTGGGCCGCGATGGGCGCTCCCCGGCTGGTCGAGGGAAACCAGACAATTCCCATCGCGGCGGTCATCATCAAACAGAATCGGAGCGACTTCATCCAACCTCCTGTAAGGGTAACAAGGTAAAAAATGGACGGGTGCGGCATCACTGCCGGATCGGTCAGTTGTGCGGGGATCAGATCGGTTGTTTCAAACTCAATTCCGCGACCGAATGGGCTGCAAATCGGGGTGGACCAACCGCCCAAGCCTCGCCACCCGCTTGAATCTGTTCCCAGAACCGCTTGGCGTAGACCCCGACATTTCCCGGAGCCAAACGTTTCTCGCCCCCGGCGTAGCGGAGCGTGATACGCGGAATCTGGTCGATCGGCATCGTCTGATCCGCATCGCTGGGAGGCCCTGCGGGGAACCGCCCCCAGGATTCCGCCGATTCCAGTTGCGTCTCGCCCTGTTCATCCACAAACAGGCCGACGAAACAGCGGCAGTGTGGCCCGATTGGCCCCAAATCAGCGAAACCCCGAGAGTTTGGCATCCCGGTGATGTAACGATGTGCATAGGGGACTGCGTAGCCTGCGGCGATGCAATCGAAGACCAGCGACAGTGTCTCGGGCCAGAAGGTCGCACACGTGTGCCCCTTTGCGGCCTGCATCCATTCAGCGGGTGTCCCCCGTCCGGGAGCCGCATATTGGACGGCCAGCCGTTCGAGTTCGTCTTCCGTCAGGCGGGAAAAAAGTGTCATCGGTGCAACACCAAAGTCGTGTACCGCCTGTGCCGCATCCGCCAGAATCGCCCCATCTGCCGATCCACAGCGATCGTGCCCGCATTCATGCCGAGCCATGGTGTAAATCGGTGCGAACGAAATCTCGACCGGTTCTCGTAATTCGAATTGATCCACGATCGCCACATCGAGTGACGCCTGAACGCCACGACACATCCCCCGGCTGACACAGGTTCCGGCTCGCTGCAAAAACGGACGACGGTAGTGACCGAGTAACGACAGTTCGCGATCGCGGAGAAAAACTCCCGTGATCCCGCGGGCTTTCATCCGTTCCCAGGTCCCTGGCAACTGATTCGCATGCCGTTCAGTAAAGGCCGAAGAGATGACGGCGTCACCCCGTGAAGCCCGCGCAGCAATCACCTCGGTCACACGGTCAGGATCACTAATCCAACCGGAATTTGCAAAAACGGGAAGAGTCATTTTCTAGTCGTCACTTTGGGGGAGAGGGGAGAGGGGAGAGAGTTGTCAGTTGTCAGTTGTCAGTTGTCAGTTGT
>JBIKZJ010000614.1:0-3057 GCA_044354755.1 Schlesneria sp.
GACCACGGTTTCCCGTGAGCAGCTTCAGAATCTGATCAAAAACCTGGAGGCCGAGACCTTGGCCGAGCGATCCCGGGCCGAGCGGCAGATTCTCGATCTGGGGCCGGCAATTCTCTCGAAGCTTCCCGCCATGGAATCGGTCGAAAACCGTGCGGCTCGCGAGTCCCTACGTCGGGTTCGCATTCAGCTAGAGCGCCGCGCAGCGAAAGAATCCTCGACGGCGTCGCTGGTGACACTCGAAGGGAATTTGAGTCTGGAAGAGATCCTGACGCAGATCCAATCGCAAACGGGAAATTCGGTTTCGATCGACGAGGATCAACCTGAGATTCCGCATCAGATGTTCGAGTTACTTTGGGAGAAAAAACCATTTTGGGAGTGCGTGGATGACCTTTGTGATCGTGGCGGATATCGCTGGCGAATCCCTGCGGATTCTGCCGTACTGCGGATCTCGAAGCCGGAGCAGGAATTGTCGCCGGGTGGAGTGATCCAGCGGATCGGTCCTTTTCGATTAGCGATTGAACCGGCTCAGATTCGTCCGGTGATCGGCGAGCCACAACTACGTATATTACGCGTTCGTGGTCGGCTTTCGGTCGAACCCCGAATCCGGCCACTTTTCCTGGCGATCGCTGCGGCGGACCTCAAGGGAATGACCGAGCATCGACAGCCGCTCGTCCCCTGGAATCCTGACGCAAAATACGAACATCCTGTCGGTGATGGCGGGCACGAAGTTCCCGTCGCCTGGGATTTCAGCCTGGCAGAGGGGATCGAGCTCAAATCCTTGCAGATCCGGGGAAAGTTTTTTTGTCAGATTGCGGCGGCGACGGAGCGGGTCGTTTTTGATCAAACGTCACTGGCACGCGGAACAATCCGACGGCGCGGGGGAGTCACAGTCCGGCTGCGCGAGGCTCTCTTCAGCCCGACCGAAACGAACGACTTAGATGCCGAGATTGGTGTCGCGGTCAGTTATGACACGGGGGGGCCGGCCTTCGAGTCGCACCGGACGTGGATTTTTCACAATGCCGTTTACCTGGAAACCAAGTCAGGGACCCGAGTGCGATTTACGGATTTTGAAACGACGCAACAATCGGACGGGGCGGTCGCGGTCGATTACCGTTGGCGCAAGTTGCCGGCTCCGGCGAATCAATATCGATTTGTGTATGAAGCTCCAACCCTGATTCTGGATTTGCCGATCGAGGTTGAGCTGCAAGAAATTCCCGTTCGTGAATGACGGGCGCCGCCAGGAACTGGCGAATCGTTGCGGAAAACGAGATAATGCGAATGCGGCGATCGTCGTCAGATCAGGCTGTCTGGACCGACGCTGAATGGACCCACGCTGTCTGAACCTACGCTGTCTGAACCTACAGGATATCGAAACCACATGTTCACGATACGAATCTCGATGCACTTCCGAATCCTGGTCGCGTCGCTGGTATTCTCGGTCGCCTCATCGAACGTTCGGTCACTTGCCGCAGCCGAGGGGGCCGGAATCAATTTTAATCGGGATATTCGGCCCATCTTGTCGGACAAATGTTTTGCCTGTCATGGCCCCGATCAAGAGTCTCGTCAAGGGGATTTACGGTTAGACCTGCGCGCTTCGGCCTTGGAGTCTAAGGCCATCGTTCCCGGTCAAGCCGAGGAAAGCTTGCTGATCCAACGGATTCACGCGGCTGAAGACGATGTGGTGATGCCGCCCCGAAAAACCAATAAACCATTAACGGAGGCGCAGAAAGCGTTGCTGCGAACCTGGATCGAGGAAGGTGCGGAGTACCATCCCCACTGGTCACTGGTTCCCGTCCCGCAAGTGGTTCCCGTCCCGCAGGCGCGGGAAATGGCGGACTGGGCGCGATCGCCGATTGACCTGTTTGTGCTGAACCGCCTCCAGCAAGCGGGGCTGAAACCTGCTGCGGAAACGACGCGAGAAAAATGGTTGCGGCGGGTCACCTTCGATCTCACGGGGCTGCCCCCCACTTTGGCGGAAATGGATGATTTTCTGGCGGACGCGGCACCCAATGCGGATCAGCGGGTTGTCGATCGATTACTGGAATCAACCCCGTTTGGTGAACGGATGGCGAACGAATGGCTGGATGTCGCGCGGTATGCCGACACCTTTGGCTATCAATCGGACCGGGACACTCATCTGTGGCCTTGGCGGGATTGGGTGATTCGGGCCTTCAACGACAACTTGCCGTACAACCAGTTTATTCTTTGGCAGACGGCGGGAGATCTACTGCCCGAAGCGACGCGTGATCAGCAGTTGGCAACGGCATTCAATCGGCTGCACCGACAAACGAACGAGGGGGGAAGTGTCGAGGAAGAGTTTCGTCAGTCTTATATCGCCGATCGTGTCGTGACCAACGGAACGGCATTTCTGGGTCTCACCCTCGAATGTGCCCGTTGCCATGACCATAAATATGATCCGATTACCCAAGCCGATTTCTACAAGTTATCGGCCTTCTTTGCGGCGATTGACGAACATGGATTGTATTCGCATTTCACCGAGACCGCCCCGACCCCTGCGATGCCGTTGTACGCAGGGGATCAACAGGAAAAACACCGGGAATTGCTCGCCAAAATTCAGGCACAGGCAGGGGGACTCAACCAGATTCGTGACGCGGCCCGGCAGCGGTTTACGGATCATCGATTATCCCAAGTGCCCCTCGAAAATTTGGCCAGTTTGGCCGAGATGCTGGACCATGAAGCGTTGCCCGCCGAAACCAAACCGACGGATGACGGTGCAGCACCAGCGGGTTTCAAACTGGTTCCCAAGCTGCGGATGACTTTCGACGAGGCCAAGCCCAACGGTGAGAATCAGCTGGTTCCGGGTCTTTCCGGAAAGGCGATCGAGTTTCGTGGAGACGATGCGTTTGCCTGTGCCGGGTCAGGGCAGTATGGCCGAGCTTCGCAGTTTTCCATTTCGTGCTGGGTGAAGCCCACAGAACATCATTCCCGAGTTGCGATTCTGCACCAATGCGTCGCCGCCGAGGATGCGGCATTTCGCGGCTATTCGCTGATCCTGGAAAATGGCCATCCCCAATTTTCCCTGATCCATTTCTGGCC
>JBIKZJ010000230.1:0-10062 GCA_044354755.1 Schlesneria sp.
GCTTCGGAGTCAAATCGATGAAGTGACCACTGTTGTGAAGTCACCACTGTAAGGGACTGGCCCCGTGTTGAAAAGTTGACCGAGGCGACTTCGGCAAATTCGGCTTGCTGCAAATGACTCAGACTGGTTCAATATCGGCAGCTGGATGCACATCATCTCGGGGGAGGTCCAAGGATGGACATGTTTGTGGTACGTGGAGGGAGACCTCTGCGTGGTCGGGTCAGCGTGAGCGGTGCCAAGAATGCCGCGTTACCAATTATGGCGGCGGCATTAGTCGCCCGGGGGACCTCCGTATTGCATGGGGTCCCTGATCTGGTCGATGTGAATACACTCTCCAGCGTCCTGCGATCCTTGGGGATGACTGTCGATCGTCGACCTGATGGGGCACTGGCACTCACGACGTCTGATGAGCAGCGATGTTTGGCCGACTATGAAATGGTCCGGCGAATGCGGGCGAGTGTCTGCGTCTTGGGGCCGCTGCTGGGTCGGCGAGGCCGTGCCTGTGTTTCACTGCCCGGCGGCTGCAATATCGGTCACCGGCCCATCGATTTGCATTTGAAGGGGCTTCGAGCCCTCGGTGCCCAGATTACGATCGATCGTGGCTACGTCTTTGCCCATGCGGACCGTTTGGTGGGTGCCGATATTTACCTCGGTGGCTCGTTTGGCAGTACCGTCACGGGAACGTGTAATGTCATGTGTGCCGCGATCTTCGCGAAAGGAGTGACCACCATTTCGGCTGCCGCCTGCGAACCGGAAGTCGTTGATCTGGGGGGCTATCTCAACGCCATGGGAGCCAAGATTGAAGGTCTCGGAACTCCCCTCCTCAGAATCGAGGGCGTCGACGAACTGAATGCGGTCGATTACACCGTGATCCCGGATCGGATTGAAGCGGCCACACTGCTGATCGCAGCAGCGATCACCGGCGGACGATTGCAAATCGAAAATCTGGATCCCCAACATTTGGCGGGAGTCATTGACGCACTGCGCATGATGGGTGTCACCATTGAACTCAATGGCCGTACGGCGATGGTCACCGCTCCAGATCAGCTCCGAGCGCTGGACATTACCGCCCTTCCCTATCCCGGAATTCCCACGGATGTTCAGGCCCAATTCACGGCACTCCTCTCGATTGCGACCGGAATCAGCGTCGTGACCGATAAAGTCTTTCCTGACCGGTTTATGCATATTCCTGAGCTGATGCGCATGGGGGCTCAGGTCCGGCGTGAAGGAGCCTGTTCGATCATCAGCGGCATCTCGACCCTTTCCGGAGCCTGTGTCATGGCGTCTGATTTGCGGGCGAGTGCCGCTTTGCTGCTGGCAGCACTGGCCGCAGACGGCGAATCGGTCATTCGCCGAGTCTACCACCTCGACCGTGGTTACGAACGCCTCGAGCAGAAGTTGAATCAGGTCGGAGCGGATATTGAGCGGGTCGTGGATCAACCCGAAACCATGCCAGCCAGTCTGCAGCTTTCCGAAGAAGAGCAGCGGCCCTTGGCGATCGACTCGAACGATTCACCCCCTCCGCCCAAGTTTCTGTCCAAAATCGACCGCGTGCGGAAAAAGTCCTGATTATTTTTGGGGGAACAAATTCTCCAATTCGCGAGCACCTCCATCAGGCGAGTGCTCGCCCATTGCAGGTGCTCGCAAAGGAGCGACAATTCCTCTCTGAGCGGGATTTTAGTGCCCCGCCGGAATCGCACGTCGTTTCGCCAGTTCCGCCGCATCCCCCTGACGGTGGTGAATCCAAGGCTTCATCATCGAGCCGACGGCCATGCCGATGAATGCGGCAGCGAGTCCATAAAGATGCGGTGGAACGCAGCGCCATAACTGTTCGCTCTCTTCCGCGTAAATGTATTCTGTCCCGAGCCAGACCGGGACACCAAACAGAATGGAAAAAATCGCCCCCTGAGTTGACGCACGCGACCAGTAAATGCCGCAGACCAATGGGACAAAGGCAACAACCAGCGTGACTTTGTATCCCCCCTCGACCATTTCATACATCGTGCTCTTCGAGTTCACCGAAATCCAGGTGGAAACAATCCCGACCAGCACCAGAATCACTCGTAGCAAGATCAGCATTTTTTTGTCGCTGAAATGTTTGGTGAATGGCTGCAGCACATTTTCTGTGATCAGGCTTGCAGGGGCCAGCAATGTCCCGCTCGCCGTCGACAGAATTGCCGACAAGACCGCACCAAAAAACAGGACCTGACACCAGATGGGGGTCGCATTCAAAATGAGAGTCGGCAGAATTTTCTGCACCGCCCGGGGGTCTGTCGATTCGAAGTGAGCGATATAGGCTGGATCGATGACCGTCGCAGCAAAGGCAATAAACATGGGAACGAAAGCGAACGCGAAATAAAATAATCCACCACCCAGCGTACCAAAAAAAGCGGTCCGCTCATCCTTGGCGCTGGTGACCCGTTGAAACACATCCTGTTGGGGAATGGAGCCGAGCGACATCGTGATGAATTCTCCAATAAAAGTCATCCATGCTGCCGCCGTAATGTGAGGGAACAGATCTAACTTACCCTGTTTCTGCGCCTCCGCAAAAACGACATCGAAACCACCTGCTCGATTGCCCAGAAGCAGGGCTACCAGGATCAAGCCGATTACGATGGCCGCGGTTTGAATCACATCCGTAAATGCCACGGACCACATCCCGCCGAACAAGGTATAGACGGTCACAATCGCCGCACCAATCAGAATGGATTGATTGAGCTCAAGCTGTGGAAACAACACGTTGATCACCAGTCCCAATGCGGATAACTGGGCACTTGTCCAGCCAAGATAGGAACTGGCAATTCCCAGCGAGGTGATGACCTCGACAAACTTTCCGTATCGCAGATGGTAATAATCACCGATCGTCAGCAGTTCCATGCGGTAGAACGTTCTCGCGAAAAAGAACGCCACCAGAATCAGACAGGTTGCAGCTCCGAAGGGATCTCCCGAGACGAATCCCATCCCCTTGTGCGCAAACTTCGAGCTCACGGAGAGTACGGTTTCCGCACCAAACCAGGTGGCAAAGACGCAGGCAAAATTCATGTACAGCGGCAGTGATCGCCCCGCCACCATAAAGTCTTTTGCACTATGGACACGTCCAGCGGCATAAATTCCCACGGCCACAGTTAAAGCCATGTAGACAATCACGCACCCGATCAGCATCGTCAGCTCCCAACTCAATCCCACAGACTGCAAAAACGAGCCCGAAATATGTTAACAAATCTGTTCACAATGACACATGTGTACGTCGACAACCCACCCCATACTTTGGATCAACGACCTTGGATTTCCGATGGAATGCCCGCTCGGCTTTTTCTACAGTGATGTCCGCAGTGAACTGTGATTGCGTCGTCATCGCAATTGCGTCGGCAATCTTGCGTCGGCAGTGACGAAAATTCAAGCGGCACAACACAGGGACAAACCTTCCCGCACGATCACGAGACAATCGAAGAAATCACTGAGCCATGCACATCCGTCAAACGAAAATCACGACCACCTGATCGATAGGTTAACGCTTCATGATTCACACCCAGTTGATGCAGGACCGTCGCCCAAAGGTCGTAAACGGTCGCCACGTTCTCGACCGCATGATAGCCCAATTCATCGGTCGCCCCGTACGTCGTTCCCCCCTTGATCCCTCCTCCCGCCAGCCAGACGCTGAAACCGTAGGGGTTATGATCCCGGCCGTCACTTCCTTGAGCAAACGGCGTCCGGCCAAATTCCCCTGCCCAGACGATCAAGGTTTCGTCCAGCAGTCCCCGTGATTTCAGGTCACGGATCAATCCGGCAATCGGCTGATCCACTTGTTGAGCCATGTCGCCATGTCCCGTTTTCAGCCCGCCATGCTGATCCCAGGGGTTTCCGATCTGCCCCAGTTCGGCAGGTCTCGGCAGGCAGGTCAGCTCGATGAACCGGACTCCTCGCTCGACCAGCCGCCGCGCCAGCAGGCATTGCTCTGCATAAGCGGCGGTCTCTTTAACGGGTGAGTCCAGTCCGTAGAGGTGCCGGGTCGCAGCAGTCTCGTCCGATAAGTCGACCAGGGCAGGGACCGCGGTCTGCATCCGAAATGCCGTTTCGTAGTTCTGAATTGCCGACTCAATCTGGCTGTCATCGCCCAACTCACGCAGGTGCCGACGGTCCAGTTGTTCGACAAACTTTAGTCGCCGACGCTGCCGATCAGAGGCTTCACGGGGAACAATATTCACCAGGGGTTCGGACCGGCTCGGATCAATCAGCGAGGCCTGATGAACGGCAGGCAGAAATCCATTGCCATAGATCCCGATCCCACCCAAGGGAGAGCCACCGCTGGCAAGAACCACATAACCCGGTAAGTTTTCGTTCTCGGTCCCCAAGCCGTAAGTGACCCACGCCCCGGCACTGGGATACCCCGCCTGAGAAAACCCCGAGTGCAAAAAATAGTTCCCCTGGGCATGCTCGTTACCAATGCTGGTCATCGAACGAATCACTGCCAACTCGTCAGCACACGATCCAATCTGAGGAAAAAGATCACTCACGGGAAGGCCGCATTCACCATACTGTTTGAATTCCCAGGGACTCGTCATGATGTTCCCGTTCGCATTGAACATCGTTGGCTTGACCGGAACAGGCATCGATTTCCCGTGATCGAACTTCAGTCGTGGCTTAGGGTCAAAGGTATCCACATGTGAAACGCCCCCTGACATGAACAGAAAAATCACACTTTTCGCCCGCGCGCGACGAACACGATGCCCACTTGCCTCCGACGTTTGACCGAGGCCCGGTCGAGACGCCATCAGTCCGGCCAGTGCGGCCATTCCAAATCCCGCCGAACTGCGGCAGAGCATTGATCGTCTGGAAAAGCTCGACAAGAGATTCCGGTGTTCAATCGACATAGAGAAATTCTTTCAGACAGAACAGCGAATGGGCGAAGTCTTGCCAGACGGCAAGACTGCTCTGGATCTCGGTCGCAGCCACATCATGCTGCAGAGCCAGGTCGGCAAGGTAGCTGACCGCCGCTTGCAGTTCGGCCTCATGCGGCTGACGACTCAAAGCGGTTTCAAACATCTGTTGGATGCGGGTTTCCATTCCTAGATCATCACGAAGGACGTTGTTGGCCCATTTCATCGATTGATCGATGACAAAGGGATCGTTCAGCATTGTCAGCGATTGCGCTGGAACGTTGGTCACATCTCGTTTTCCGCGAGTTGTCGAGGGCTTGGGGGCGTCAAAAACTTCCAGAAACGGGTTGCTGGCATTCCGGCGAATTCGCTGGTAGATGCTCCGCCGCCGATCCCCATCCAGCGGTCCCACCGGACCTCCCCCTTCGGTTTTATTGACAAAGTACACATTGACCCCTGGACCATACATCGACAGATTAAGCTGCCCGGAAGCGGATAACATCGAATCCCGGATCGCTTCCGCCTCCAGACGACGAATCGGCATGTGCGACAGCCATGCCCGGTTCGAATCGCGCTGTCGGGCCGTTCGCGTTGGGATTGCGGACTGTTGGTAGGTTTGCGAAGTCATCATCAGCCTGAGCATTTTTTTGATCGACCATTTTTGATTGACCATGAATTCGACCGCCAAATAATCGAGCAATTCCGGGTGCGTAGGCTTATTTCCCAAACGCCCAAAGTTATCAACGGTCCCGACGATCCCGTTGCCAAACAGATGAGACCAGAGTCGATTCACCATCACACGTGCGGTGAGCGGGTTGTTCGGGCTGGAAACTTCCTCGGCCAATTGCCGTCGACCACTTTGCGAACCGTCGTAAGGTTTGCCCCCCAGCGATTCAAGAAACCGACGTGGCACCGGATCTGCCGGTGCCGTATGGCGGCCGCGAACAAACAGCGGCTGATCAAATGCGGCCGCTTCGCTAACACCGGGGGCACGTTGTGGCATCGTAATCTCGCGGTCCCGTTGACGGTATTCCTCGACCAGACCACGAACACCGGGCAGCTGTTCTCGCGTTACGGGGAGCAGTCCGCTGCGAACAAAATGATCCAGAAATAGGGCCTCTTCATCCGTCATCCGGCCAATCTGAAAAGCGGCGATTGCGCTGCGCAGCGCCGTTTGGTAACACGCAATCAGTTCTGCCACCGAAGAAGGGGATGGTTGCCGTAAAAGGTACTGAATCGGTTGAATCCATTCCTGTGGTGAGGCTGCCCCTTCATGAAAGGCGACCTGTGCGACGCCAAAGTAGGCCCGATCAGAATCATCTGTCACAAATTCAAAATAAGCGTGCGAACCTTTCCGATACGAGGTATCCAGTCGTATCCAACCCATTTCGTCTCGATTCAGCCGCGTGGCCGGATAAATTCCGCCATTCCCCAACGGATAGTTCTCGATCACCAGTCGCGCCGTGCTCTGATCCCCAAGTGCTTTGATGCTGACATTGTCCGTAGGAATCACAAAGCGTGGCGATGTGAAAACACCATTCTGTTTTCGGGAGAGTTTGTGGGAATAGACTCCCGCCGGATAGATCCCTCTTAAGATCGGATCCCCCTCGATTTCCACGCTGAACTCGCCCCCCAACGAGGCGGTGTCAGCCAGACCGGTCCCCGAGGGAAACCATTCCGAGATCGCACCTGCAGTCAAATCCCAGCCCGAGTGAAATTGTTGCTTGTTGGCATGACGGCGTTCCTCGGCCGTCGATTGTGATTGCGACACAAGTTTATTCCAACCCTCTGCGATCGCCTCGGGAGGAAGCCCCGCAAGTTGTGTCCAGGGATGAAGCGGATTCGACGAGTTCCGTTGCGCGTCGGCAAAGGACTTGGTCAACGACAAGGTGGACTCGTCCCGAGCCGCGATCTCGCGAATCACCTGGGCATACTCGGCATCGAGTTTCAGCAGGCGCGTCGCCTCGTCGGCAGCGAGTGACTCGAGGATCTCTGCTCGCGAAACCCCTTCTGGCCCGGCAAGAAACGACATCGAAATTTCCTCAGCCGAGAGGGCTCGATCGTAAAATCTAGCTTCATCGAGTTCCCCGGATAACAGCGGAATTCCGTTCCCCGGATGACGTTGCCCAATCAAAATTCTCCCTTTTCCTGTCGGAAACGACTGAAGCATTCCGCGGGAATAGCCAGCGCCATAGAGCTGTCCATCGCGGTAAACGGTAATGCTGTGATCGAGTCGATAGACAATGGCGAGATGAATCAGCTGATTTGGCCCCCCCTGTTCGATTGGCCCCCCGGTCATTTGTGTCCGACGAAAATAGTCGCTTCCGGCAATCCAGACTTGGGGGTCCAGTTCGCTGTAGACGATCGAATCAAAGTTCGCACCCTCATCGGATTCAATTGTCAGGATCCCCACCGCACGCTGCTGGAGATTCGCCAGGGTGACCCAAACTTCCAGCGTTTTTTCACCGATGTCTTTGGTGGTTGGCTTCGTCCGCATGCGAACATTTTTACCGTTCAGCACGAGTCTCCCTGCCCGAAAGGTGGCCTCCCCTTCCAGTTCTCCATGCCATTGACCGAGACTGTCGCGGGCATCTCCGTTAAAGCTCCAGCGGGAATTCGGCACGGGAAGTCCCGCTGCCAGCGATTGGCCACGCGCTTTCATGACCGCCTGCTGAGCGGGTTGCTCAATCCGAAAGATCTCGGTACGCAGCTGTTTTTCCTGACGCTGGTATTCGGCTCGTTCGGTCGCTCGTTGCTCGAGCTGCCGCAATTGCTCGACAAGCGGTTGGCTGGCCCCCAACCAGGCCTCGGCGAGCTGTTCCCGGATTTGCCCTTTCAATCGCGTCAACTCGTCACGGTTTTGTAAAAGACGGTCTGGCGAATCGACCAGAATCTGTCCTGGACGACAACTCGCAAACACCCCATACAGTGCGTAAAAGTCCTCTTGGCTGATCGGGTCGAACTTGTGGTGATGGCAACGAGCACACGAAACAGTCAGCCCGAGAAAGGCCTTGGAAAAGACATCGATCTGATTGTCAACAACCTTGACTTGGTCATCGAGTGCATCGACAGGAACAAATCCAAATTCTCCCATACGCAGGTGCGCGGTACCAATGGCGGACTCGTTGAGCGATTCGGCCTCGTTCAGACGCGGCTGCTCCAGCAGGTCTCCCGCCAGGTGTTCACGAACGAGTTGATCATAGGGGACATCGTTGTTCAACGCTCGAATCAAATAGTCGCGATACCGCCAGGCGTTGGGCAACTCCGGATCCCCCTGGCTCCCATGCGATTCACAATAACGAACGAGGTCCATCCAGTGACGCGCCCAGCGTTCACCAAATCGCGGCGATTCCAACAACCGATCAATCAGTCGCTCGTAAGCTTCTGGCGAAGTATCCGTCAGGAACGTCGCCGTTTCGGTCGGTGTCGGAGGAAGTCCGGTCAGTGCAAATGTCGCTCTGCGGAGGAGCACCATGTTCTGCACTCTTGGTGAGGGGGATAAACCCCGTTCTTCTTGAGCAGATAGAATGAAGTGATCAATCGGGTGATCTGACCAGGCTGGATTTCGGACCGGGGGAATCTCGGGACGGAGGACCGGCTGAAAACTCCACCAACGCATGCGGCGTTCACGAACCGAATCCCAGGAGGTCGACTGCGCTAGCTCTGCCGACGATGGGGGGGCGTCGCGCGGATCGGGAGCACCCATCTCGATCCAGCGTTCAAAGTCGGCGATGATTTGTGGTTCGAGCTGGCCAGCTCCCCGTGGCATCTTCAGTCCCTCAATTTCATGCCGCAGTGTGGCAATGAGGCGACTCGATCGAGGTTGCCCCGGCACAAAAATCACTCCTCGATCACCCCCTTTTTGCATCCCCTTCCGATCGTCAACCGACAAACCCCCTTCGGCCCCGGTCGACGAGTTGTGACATTGATAGCAATGCTCGACCAGGACGGGACGAATCTTTGCCTCGAAAAATTCGCTCTGCGCAAGGGTAGGTGGTTCACTGGCGTGAGCGATGCCTGGCCCCGCCAGCACCAGCCCCGCCAGTAAAATCAGTGCAACAAAACAAACCCAGAGAGGGTCTTGCGGGCCTGCGATTCGCCCAAGACAAACGATCGATCTTTTGTCACAAAATGAGCCCATGAAATCAACGCCATCAAGGATGTTTTCGCAGGAATACAGACATCATTATTTCAGGGGAATTCACGGTATGAAAATCTCCTGCGTTCGTCGAACCGCCAATGAATTACGGAAATATTTCGAAGCCTAAACCATGGATCTCGGATGTCTGCCATGGATTTCGGATGTCTGTTAGGAAAGAACCTGCCGAAGTGATCGACACCGTCACTCGGTTAATCGCTGTGTCCAGGCAGCGACCTGCTGCAGGACGGGGATTCGACCGCCACTGCCAAAACTGGCAAGACGAGCGACAACATTTTTGACACCAATAAAATCCGAGACTCCCGCTTCGATTTTTTCATGAGCCGTTTGCAACTCGGCCAGCGACAGATCTGCCAGCTTACAATGACGGGATTCGCATAACCGCACCAGCTTTCCGACAACTTCGTGACCGGTCCGCATGGGGACACCTCGACCGATCAGGTATTCCATCAGCGTTGTGGCATCCAGAAAGCCCTCTTCCAGGCGGGAGTTGATGGTTTCGACCTTTAACAGTGCGTAACGCACAATACTTGGGGCGAGTTCCAAACACGCTTGAACGGTGTCGAGCGCATCGAAAAAGGCGAGCTTGTCTTCCTGCAAGTCCCGATTGTAAGCCAAAGGCAAACCCTTCAGCAGGGTCAGAATTTGCGTCACGTCCGCAATCACCCGTGCGGACTTTCCTCGGATTAGCTCGAGCACATCGGGATTTCGTTTTTGCGGCATGATCGACGACCCCGTCGTGTACGCGTCTGGCAGCTTGAGGAAGCCAAATTCCGTGGTACACCACAAAATCCATTCCTCCGCCCAACCGCTCAAGTGGACCGCAATCAGCGACAGATCAAAAATCGATTCTGCGAGAAAATCGCGGTCACTGGAAATGTCAAGGCTGTTCGCGGCGACGGCAGGCTCTAAGGAAAAGGATGTCGAGGAACCCGTAAAACCGAGCAATCGTGCGGTTTCATGACGATCGATCGGCAGCGATGTTCCCGCAAGAGCGGCGGCCCCCAATGGAAGCACGTTGACCCG
>JBIKZJ010000231.1:0-10039 GCA_044354755.1 Schlesneria sp.
TCAATTTCTTAACCGGTCCATCACAAAAATCGAATGAAATCGTGTCACTGGACCGAATCAGTCCGGCGGAACTCGAAGTCATTCGCTGGGCTTGTCGAGGATTAACCACGGTTGAGGAAATTGGCCAAAAATTGTACCGGAGTCCGCATACGGTGCGAACGCAACTGGGGAGTATCTACAAGAAGTTGGGTGTCCATTCACGGGACGAGTTACTGGCGCTGTTGAGGCGATCTGAAATTGCTTGGACACAGCCGGAAATTTTTGTCGAGGTGGACCTTCCCATCATGACGAATCCCCCATCGGGATCACAGAACATTCCTGAGAGCAACGATCGATAGGTCGGCTTTGTTAACAAAAAACGGATCCGCCTGAAGGGGATGCCCCTGATCACGGTGAGTTGAATTTGATGTGACAGGCCTGGGAGGGTTTTGTGAAAATCCAACAGCTCGGTTCCAGCCTCGATAGTGGTTGTGCAACACAGTATCTGACGACATTTCTGATCAATGATTGTGTGGCGATCGACGCCGGTTGCCTGGGATTACTGACCCCCGTGTCGAAACAGCAATCGATTGAGCACGTATTCTTGTCACATTCGCACCTCGATCACGTCGCGAGCCTGCCTCTGTTTTTGGATAATATCTACGAGCAGGAAAGTCAGCCCCCTGCGGTTTATGCGCACGAAGAGGTTTGGCGTACGCTGAAAACAGATCTGTTTAATGATCGATTGTGGCCGGATCTGCTGCGGATTGGTGCCACGGGGAATCGTTTTGTCGAAGAACATTTGCTTGTTTCCGAATTGCCGATCGCGCTGTCGGGGCTGCGAATCACACCGGTTGCCGTGAATCATGTGATACCGACACTTGGTTTTCTGGTCGAGGACGACCAGTCTGCCGTGATTATCGCCTCAGATACTGGTCCCACTGAGCGGCTCTGGGAGTTGGCAGGGTTACAGCCGTTTCGCCAGAAGTTGCGAGCAGTCTTTCTGGAATGCAGTTTTTCCGCGGATCAGGCGTGGTTAGCAAACGAATCGAAGCATCTTCATTCCTCAATTTTTGCTGCAGAAATTGGCAAGCTCTCTGCAAATCCTCGGTTTATCACCATTGCGGTCCATTTAAAGGGGTCGCTACGTGAGCAGATTGAGCGTGAATTGACGGCATTGGATCTGGCAGATTTGCAAATGGGGGGTTCTGACCGAACATGGGAGTTTTAGCTTGAGTCACAATTTCAGTTCGGGTGAAATTTGAGTTTGGGGCACAAAGAGTATTTGCCCGAGACAATTTCCTCGCGTTTTGATCTGGGGGCGAGCTTTAACCGAGGTGAACGCTTTGATCCGGGTGAGCGATTTTCAAGGGTGGAGTTCAGGGCGAAGATAAACAAAGCTTTTCCCCAGTCGGCCGCCATAATTTCCTGCCGAGATTTTGACCAATCCTGGCGTCTCGACGGTTGCTGCAATAATAGCCTGCGTTCCTGCGGCGACGGTGGCTAGGTCGCGTCCATTGATAATAATTTCCATGATCGAATTCACCCCTGCAGGAACTTGCGACTGATCTCCCAGTTTTTCTCTGAGAGTTGGGCAGAATGGATGGTTGGTACTGGCGAACAGGAATGAATAGGCACTTCCCGCTTTCGAGCCACTCGCCGCAACCCCACCTGGGAAGGGAGCGATTGTTCCCGCAACGTGGTCAAGTGCTTTCACACCTCGTTCGGCCGCATCCAGCGAGGCATCGATTGAGGTCGAAAAAAACCAGAGATTTCCACCCATGATTCCATCGGCAAAACCAAACCGGCGATCGATGAGAAATTCGCCACCCATAATGGGCAGCACCCAGACTTTGCGTCCGAATCGTTCGTCTCGAACTTGATAACCATCGCCGAAAAAGGCAATTTTCCGGCCGAGTTTAAAATAGGGGTCGGTCTCAAGCAGGTTAAAGCACGAGGCGGTCGGGGACGTTAAGACATTCTGGCTGAGTCGATGCAACAGTACTTTTTCGAGTAACTTTTCTCGTTCTTTTTTGAATCGTGGGACGTGAAACTGGACGATGGCACCCGGTCGCCCATCGGGGGTCGAGAACGACTCGTCACCCTCCGGCCCCACATAACGGTCGACTCCTGCTTCACATTCACAAAAGATGCTGCTCGACGCGTGCCCCGTTACGGCATGAACCGCATGATCGAGCCAAGTTCGATCCCGAGCGGTAATCAAAACTTCGGCATAGATACTGCGAAAAGCTTCTGCGTAAGTGTCTTCAACCAGCGCACGATTCAGAAAGGTCATTTGCGGAATCCAAAGAGGGATGCGGACATCATGATTTTCGCCCGAGACCTGGGTAGCTCGCTTTTTCAGTCACGACCTTGTCCATAAAGACATCGTGATGCTGCATGGGAATCTCGTCAAACATTTGGCATTCGAATGCCAGAGCGACCAGCGGGGTGTCCAGCCGGGCATGTTCGAGAAGTTTATCGTAATACCCTTTGCCGTGACCGGTTCGTCCACCGCGTCGGTCAAAGGCGACCCCAGGGACGATAATCAGGTCAATTTCTTTAACATCGACCTTTTTGGCAGCGACGTTCCGGAGTTCTTCCTTGGGTTCGAGGATTTTATACATTCCGATGGCGAGTTCATCGTGATTTTCGAGATGAAACAGTTCCAGTTCGCCCTCAACACAATAAGGAACAACGATTTTCTTACCGCTCAGCAAGGCATTCGCCAAGTCATTGCGAGTTCGGACTTCGCTGCGGACATCGATGTAGAATAGGACAGTCTTGGCGTGCTGGTATTCGGGTAACTGCATGCAACGTGCCACAATCTCGCGACTCAGTTCGTCTTTGTTTTCCTGAGCATTTCGGTTGGCATGTGCCTGTTCTCGAATTTGTTGTTTGCGGGTTGCCAAAACATCGGTCGGTTCGGTTGTCATGTTTCTTTCCGGCAGGGGGTGGGGCTTTCAGCTGCTCTTGAGGTTAGGATAACATGAAAAGAGTTGCCGACCAATCAGTCGCGATGGATTTGATGATTTTCGTTGGAAACAGTGAATGAACCCGATTTCAGGATCGATTCTGTTGGGGTCAGCCTTCAAAAAATGTGCTCGGTTCCGGAACGTTCGAGAGACTTTTTGATCTGGAGTGTTGCATGACTGGCCGTATTGCGAGTCCCCGAGGCGCGAGTTCGCCGGTCATCGTGAATTCGATGATTCAGATTACCGGTGCTCGTACGCATAACCTGCAAAATCTGCAGATCGAGATCCCCGTTGGAAAATTGACCGTGATCACGGGGGTGAGTGGCAGCGGAAAAAGTTCGCTCGTGTTCGATACGATCTTCGCCGAGGGACGTCGCCGTTACTTGTCGTCGGTTTCCGTTCGGTCGCGTGAGCTGCTTCAAAAAGCGGATCGGCCGGACATCGACTTGATCGAGGGATTACCGCCGGTGTTGATGGTCTCGCAAGGGGGCATGGCGTCTCGCGCTGAGGCGACGGTCGCAACAATCTCGGAAATCAACGAATACTTACGACTGCTCTACACGCGAGTCGGTCAGCTGGATTGTCCTGATTGTGGAAAGGGGGTGAGTTCACAGTCGCGATCCATAATCGTTGAGCAGGCGCTGAAATCGTTTGAGCGTCAGAAGTTGCTGGTGCTGGCCCCAATTGTTCGTCAACGGACCGGTTTGCACCACGAGATTTTTACGAGAATTGTCAAAGATGGCTATGTGCGGGCGCGGGTGGATGGAGAGCTCGTGGATGTGGCAAACCCCCCTCAGCTCTTGAAATCTCAAATGCATGATATCGAAATTGTTGTCGACCGGTTGATTATGAAGCCTGGGATTCAATCGCGACTGGAAGAGTCTGTTGATACCGCCTTGCAGCTCGGTCAAGGTCAATGTCTGCTGAGTCATGAAACGGATGCTGGCTGGGTGGACCGATTGTACAGCAGCCACCTTGCGTGCGTTCCCTGCGGTACCAGTTTTCCGATCCTGGAACCTCGTTCATTCAGTTTCCGGCACCCCCTTGGTGCCTGTCCTGGCTGCCAGGGGAGGGGACTGGTCGCTTTGCCAGGATCATTGCCACAACCCTGCGGCGAATGCCAAGGGACACGTCTGGGGCGGATTCCCCGGTCAGTACGGATCCAGGGAATCTCGATCAGTGATTTTTGCAGTATGACACCGACTGCTGCGGTGAATTGTGTTGACCGTTGGCAAGAGTGGTTCGTGTCTGCGTCGACAGAATCGCCGCTCGACGACGGACATCGGGCTGCCGGGCAGTATCTGTTGCCTGAGATTGGGGCGAGATTACAGTTCCTGGTCGAAGTCGGGTTGGATTACCTGACCCTTGATCGGGGGAGTCAAACGCTTTCGGCGGGAGAGCAGCAGCGAGTCCGTCTGGCAGGCTGTTTGGGGAGCGACTTGACGGGAGTCTGTTACCTGTTGGACGAACCGACTGCCGGGTTACATGCGACGGATACCGATCGGTTACTGCGGATACTTTGTCGGCTCCGTGATGCGGGAAATACGCTGATCGTCGTCGAGCACGATCTGGATGTCATTCGTGCCGCCGATTATGTGATTGACCTGGGGCCAGGAGCGGGGGTGCTGGGTGGGCAGCTCTTGGCTGCGGGCACGGCCGAGGCCTTGATGCGTAATTCGAACTCGATTACAGGGCAATTTTTGAGTGCGGACGAGCAGCGAACCGCTGCGACCGACGCCGCAGCCCAAACCCATTTTGCCGCGTCGTCGTCGGTCGATGCGTCGTCGCCGTTGGTGCGACTCACTGGCGCCACTCTTCATCATCTGAAGCAGGCCACGATCCAGTTTCCGTTGGGGAAAATCGTCTGTGTGACCGGTGTGAGCGGATCGGGCAAGTCCTCGCTGATTATGCAGACGCTGGTTCCCGCAATTCGGCAGGGGTTGGGGGAACGAAATTTGAGCGGAGGTCCGTTTCAGGAGTTGACGGGATTTGAAAGCCTGTCGCGTCTGGTCCGCGTTGATCAATCGCCGCTTGGGCATTCCTCGCGTTCGTCACCGATCACTTATTCCGGCCTGTGGGGCGAGATTCGGCAGGTCTTCGCGAAAACCCGAGAATCGCGACTGCGTGGTTTTACGTCTCGCCAATTCAGTCTGCAGCAACCGGCAGCTCGTTGTCCATGCTGTGCTGGTCGAGGTACTTTGGCGGTCGATGAGCAGCGGTTTGCGGACTGGCAGATTCGCTGTCCTGAGTGTGATGGTCAGCGATTTTCGGTGTCGACTTTATCCGTGAGATATCGTGGTCGTTCGGTGGCCGACGTGCTGGAAATGAGTATTTCTGAGGGAGCGGCCTTCTTCCAGTCGTTTCCACGACTCTCCAGGATGTTATCGATGTTTGAGGAACTGGGGCTGGGTTATCTCAAACTGGGGCAACCGGCATCAACACTCTCGGGGGGGGAATCACAGCGGATCAAGCTGGGGACCGAGTTAGCCAAGCCGAGCGGTCTGGAGGGGGCGACCCTGTTCGTACTGGATGAACCGACATCAGGTCTGCATGTGGCGGATGTGGGGCAACTGGTGAGTCTGTTACGCAGACTGACTGCCGGGGGTGATTCGGTCTTGGTGATTGAGCATCACCGTGAGCTGATCGCATCGGCCGCATGGCGAATCGACATGGGCCCCGGCTCGGGTCTATTGGGTGGCGAGGTGATCTTTTGCGGTCCTCAGTGAACGGTGCGTCGGGCGGGGCTGTACGCGGGACGGCAATTTGCGCTGGACGGCACTGTGCGGATGTCTGGCCGAATTGGATCCGCAGCAACAGTGAAAAACGGTTACCGGCCCGCCTGATGCATTCGTCTTGAGAGGAAGCCGTGCAGGGCCGTCTCGAGGGGCTGGTCAGTTCTCAGCAGCAGGTAGTCCATGTTGAAATCACGAGCTCCGGATCGGATTGATTTCAGAAAGGCTTCAAATTCGCGTTGGTAGGCAGCACGAAGGGCGCGCGGTTCTGTCAGCTGTTCTCCTTGATTTTCGAGTCCCTGGAAGAGTGTTGGATCAACGAAAGGAAAATCCTGCTCGACCGGGTCAATGATTTGCAGCAGGACCACGTCATGACGGCGATGGCGAAAGTGTTTCAGTCCCCGCATCATGGTGATGGGATCATCAAAAAAATCACTCAGAATCACCACCAGTCCCCGGCGCTGAATTCGCTCTGCCAGATCATGAAAAATCGGGCCAATTGCGGATTTTCCAAGCGAGGAACTGTTTTCAAGCTGGTGACACAGTTGTCTGAGATGTGCTGCGGTGCTGGCGGGGCGGATCAACTGGTTCACGGCGGAATCAAACGTGGCGAGACCGACGGCATCTTGTTGATGAATAATCAAATAGGCGAGCGCAGCGGCCAGATACTGGGCATACTCGCGTTTCGAGTAGGGGGCTTTCTCAGACTGATAAATCATGGACTCGCTGGTATCGACCAGCAGATGGCAGGCAAAATTGGTCTCTTGTTCATACTGTTTCAGATAGACCCTGTCAGACTTACCAAAGACTTTCCAGTCAACATAGCGGAGATCATCTCCCGGAACGTACTCACGGTGTTCGGCAAATTCGACCGAGAATCCGTGAAAGGGGCTTTTGTGCATCCCGGAAACAGAGCCTTCAACAATCATCCTGGCTTTCAGTTCCAGCCCTTTGAGTTTGGACAACGTCGCCGGATCGAGAAAGCGTGAAGAAGAGTCCATGATCGGGAAATCTTTACAAAGGATTCCGGGGTGCGACAATGATCGGGGTGGGACAATGATCGGGGTGCGAGCATTAACCCCCTGCGATCATTATCCAGGGGGACGGGCTTTGACGAGTCTACTTAAGGATTTGAATTCGGCGGCGTCGGCGGTGCGGCACCATTCGAACAGGACGCTTTCGGTGGTGGTGAGGATTGCTCCGCTGTTTGCCATCCGATCGAGTGCAACTTGATGATCTCGTTGGCGACGACCTGCAACCGCATCAACGACCACGTAGGTTTGATAGCCCCAGGCGAGCAGGTCGAGCACGGTCTGCATAACACAGACATGCGTTTCGACTCCCGCTACGATGATCTGAAAACGGTCATCGGTCGCTTCCGCCGCCGCAGGTAATCCAGAGCACAGCATTGCACTAAACTGTTTTTTTGCGGGCCTGCAATCGATCTTATGGGCCAGTGAAGTGACCGTGGCTCCCAATCCCGACGGATACTGTTCTGTCGCCATCACAGGAACGCACATGAGATTAGCTCCGTCGACGAGCAATTCCGATGCTTCGAGCAGCGGGATGCGAACGGTCTCATCTAAAGCGGCAATCAGCTTTTCCTGGAGATCCACAATCAGTAACCGGCTTGATCTTCGGCTTAAAAGCTCGTGACTCTGCTCGTCCGTCATCAACTGGTACTCTCGTGGTTTGTGGGAACGACAGCTTATGGGGATCGGGGTTGATGGGGAAGTGATCGATCTTAAAAACATGATGCTGACGGTTCGTTTTGCCGAGCGTGACGCTTCGGTGATGCGTGCAGGCTTATCTCCAGAATTTCCACCAGGGTCCACGGCCCGATGACGAGGGTTCGGCGAATTCCTCGTCTGTGACATCCGAAGAGCTGATCACGGTCCCTTCGGGCATGAGCAGACAACTCAGTTCTCCTTCGGTCCCGCCGGTGGTATCGACCAGAATTCGGCGAGGTTTGACGATCACTTCATCGACCTTGACGTGCCCAGAAACCAAAATCATCGGGCAGTCCAGCGGGGGATCGAACAAGACAAACGATTTTTCACACAACCACTGTGGATGGTTCAGCGTGAAGTCGCGTTGTTGCAGAATCCGCATCTGGACTTGAAACGGCATATTGGGATCGAGCCCCGCGTGGACGAACAGAAATTCGGGATGTTCGACGCACCAGGGCAAGTTCACCAGAAAATCTCGGTGTTCATCGGGAATGGCTGCAGCCAGGGCTTCGAGATCACCAAACGCAATGCCATAAGAATCAAACGTCGTTTCGGCGTTATAGAAATCAAGCCAGCGATCTTCCCAGTTCGAACCTTCGCCGGTCGGAAGCCAGCCTAAAGCCGAGCACATCGCGAGTTCATGATTCCCCATGATGGCAGTCGTACGAGGGTGCTCATGGATCAGTTGCAGTACCATGTTGATCGTCGATTTGCTGTCGGGACCACGGTCCACGAAGTCACCAATGAAGACAATCCACCTCTGCTGATAATCGGGCTGTCCCCTCAGGTACTCAATAATGGGTATCAGTTTTTCGACCTGACCATGCAAATCTCCGATGATCGCGACAGGACCCTGAATCTTAGTCTTAAGTTTCAATAAAGTCATCAGTATGAGCCGGAATGAGAATCCACGTTAAAACGAAATTTTCTTCTATTCTAGAGCTTCGTTCTGAATTGGGTACGGAAGTCTTTGGAAAAGCGCAGTCATTGCAACCGATGCTCGACATCCGGGTCAAGGACGAGAGCCTGTTGCAGGGTTTCCCGTGACTGGTCGATTTCCCCCTTGTCAGCCAATTCCTTTGACTTTCCATAATAAGCTTCGGCAACACTGGTGTCGACACGGCGGGCGTGTGCAAAATTTTGAATGGCCCGGTCGTAGTCACCCCGACTGAGAAAGACGTCCCCCAGAACGGAATAAGCCTGATGGAGGGGTTCAATCGCGAGTGATGCTTCCGCATCCGTTTTGGCCAGGTCCATCGATTTTTGCTGGAGATGGACTGCGGCGCGGACAGCGAGTGCGATGGCGGACTGGGGGTCCAGCGAGATGGCTCGATCCAGATCTTCCCGAGCCCGCTCGAGATCGTTGACTTCGAGAAAGTGATTGGCTCGTTCCGTCAATTCGGCGACAGGGGCCACCGAGTTCGCAATTTTTGCTCCCAGTTGATGAAACCGCATCAACCAACCCCATTTTTTTTCATCCGCCAAGGCCTTGTCAGGGAATCCCTGTTTCAGGTAGACCTCGCGCCGATGCTGATAATACTTGGGATTGAGGGGATCAAGCATCATGGCCTGCGTGAAGTCAACTGCCGCATTCTCAAAATCTCCAGCCCGCGCACGAAGCAAGCCCCGATTGTTGAACGCATTCACATATTTGTCATTGAGCTGAATCGCGACGTTGAAATCGTCGAGAGCCTGTTCAATCTGGCCTGCTTCGAGTTCCGCGAATCCCCGGTTATTGTAGGCGTCGATATACTGGGGGTCGATTTCGACTGCCCGATTGAATTGTTCGATCGCGTCGTCAAATCGCTGTGTTGCGATGTAAACGAGTCCCCGGTTGTTGTAGACGTTGGCAAATCGTTCTGACCGCTGTGCGGCTTGATCGAAATCGCTGAGTGCGGCCTCGAAGCGTTCCATTCCCAACTGCATAAACCCACGATTATTGAACAATCGGGCATCTTGGGGATTGAGAGCAATGGACCGATCCAGGTCGGCAATCGCGTCGTCATGTCTGCCAAGATGGTGTTTGGCGGTTGACCGCCAAGAGAAGAGCTTCGCGTCGGTCGGTTGCTTCTCGATCATGACGGTGAGCAGTTCGATGGCTTGAACGAGCTCGCGCCGCTCGAACAGCTCTGCGATTTCTACAGGAATTGCTTCTTCTGGTTGAACCGCATTTTTGACGATGAAGGGTGGATGAGGCCCCTCGCTGCAACCCCAAACCAGACCCAACATGACCAACCAGGAAAAACGTTGCATACTGGCAGCTCCTTGCCACAAGGAAACATTCACGGTCGAACCGTGAGGCTTTTACTCAGGAGCTGTGCTGACGTCAATCCCGACTTTTTCCCTAAACCGCCTATGAGCATGATCTTGCGATAGACGGGATTTGGTGTGAGCCCGATTTATTGATTTTCAGGCGATTCCTGTTCGGATGCCTCGGGGGTTTCCTCTGGGGTTTCGTTCGCAGGGGAGGAATTTTCCTCTGGATTGGACGATTCACCTTCTTCAGATTGCAATTCAGGTAAAATCGGCAATCGATCCGGGTAACGGTGATAGACCGGGAAGTTGTGGCCGATTTGACGCAGGCAGATCAGCAGGCCACTTTCGGTTGCGAGATAGATTCGAT
>JBIKZJ010000232.1:0-9973 GCA_044354755.1 Schlesneria sp.
GAAGCCCCCTCCGAAATTGGTCCTGACACCTGAACAGCGGAAGATCGTCGAAGAGGTGCGCCGTCTGGCGGAAATCGAAAAGCCCGAGATTCTCGCCGAAGGCTGTCGAGTCTTCGAAGCCGAGCCATGCATGAACGGACGGCTGCAGGCCGTCATGAGTATCCTCAAGGCTGTCCGCAATTCGCAGAAGGTGACGCTCGAAGAACTCGCCGCTCGAACCGGCATGACGAAGCCTTATTTGTCGAAACTGGAAAACGATGCTGAAGCAAACGTGACGATCAACACGCTGTACCGCATTGCCGATGCGCTCGGACACGATCTCCAGGTCTCCGTCATTCCACGTCCGCAGCCAGCGAAGGTCGTGGTTCGCAAACCCCGCGTTCGATTGAGCAATCAAGGGTAACTCGGAGCCGATCGTGAATCCGATGCCTGACACTGTTATTGATGAACTGCGCGAAGTACGCCACCAGATTTCTGCCAGCTTTGGTCATGATGTGGCGAAGCTTGTAGCCTATCTCATGCAGTATCAGAAACAATTCCACGACTGACTGCTCTATATCCCCGACGAAATCTCCTTGGATAATCAAAACAGGACGCCTGCTGTCGCTCGCTGCAGAGGCAAACGGATAAAAAGCCAGAACGACATCACCTCGTTGAAATTTCATTTTTGGCGAGATTCATAATCATCGTACTCGGCCATCTTCGGATCGTCCCAATCCTCACTCATCACCTTATCGACAGCAGGGTAGGTGTCTCGCGGATCAAGGCCTGACACGCGTTTCTTGATCTGCTCGAAGATGTCCGCCCTCAGAATGACGCATTGCATTTGGGACGTGAACTCAGTATCTGCAACAGATTGACCTGACTGCAGGGCTTGCCGATCTTCAAGACTGAGGGTGACTGATTCGCTCATGAATTTTGTATCTCGCCGAATTTCGCAAACTGCAAGAAGAAATTTCGGATCGGTTCTTGAAATCCGTCTGACTGGCACGGGCCTGTCGCGGACTAACCGTGTGACTTTTCTCTCGGGGAACCACAACCGATGATTCACACCTTGCGTTCGCTCGTCCGTTTGTTGAAGATATCTGAACTTGCCGATGAACCCTCCCCTGCCTTCCCCCCAGACGGGATTGAAGTTATGAATTTCAACTCCACCGTTTGCTTTGCCGAGAGACTCATGAAATCGTCACAGCGAAAACCGCCTCAGCGGAAATCTCCTCAGCACTCGATCCTCACCCTGCCTCGTAGTCGCTTTATGCTGGCCCTCCTCTGCGGATTGAGTTACCAGGCGTTACTGATCGCAGAAGCTCCGCCAACCGAAGCTCCTGCCACTCCTCGCGCGGTCTCGTTCGAGGGGGATGTTCGACCGATTTTGAAAGCCTACTGCCTCGATTGTCACGGTGGTGCGGAAAAACTGTCTGGAGGTCTCGATCTGCGGTTACGACGTTTTCTGATGACGGGGGGCGAAAGTGGTGCTGCCATCCAGCCAGGCCTTCCGGCAGAAAGCGTGCTGCTCAAACGGATGCGCGATGGCGAGATGCCACCGGGTGAGAAAAAAGTCCCCGCCGAAAAGATTCTCGTCATTGAACGCTGGATCGCTGAAGGAGCAATCACTCTCAAGCCAGAACCGGAAAAGCTCGATCCGGGCATTGGGATCACCGCGGAAGAACGAGCCTACTGGGCGTTTCAGCCGGTTCGGCGACCAGAGACCCCGGGCGTCAAAGCGGCCGACCGAGTCCGCAACCCGATCGATGCCTTTGTGCTCGCCAAACTCGAACCACTCGGTCTGACCATCAATCCCGATGCCGACCGACTGACACTGCTCAAGCGGGCCTCGTTCGATCTGACCGGATTGCCTCCCACGCTGGAAGAAACTCGCCAATTTCTCGCCGATGAATCCCCCAGTGCCTATGACGCGTTGATCGACCGGTTGCTCGAGTCGAAACATTACGGCGAACGCTGGGGACGACACTGGCTGGATATTGCAGGCTATGCCGATTCGGAAGGGGATGGAACCAACGATACCATCCGCCCCTACATCTATAAGTATCGTGACTATGTCATTCGCTCACTTAACGCCGACAAGCCACTGAATCAGTTCTTGATCGAACAACTGGCCGGGGATGAATTGCTGCCCCCCCCTTTCAAGAACATGTCCCCCGAGACGATTGAAACCCTCGTTGCCACGGGATTCCTGCGGATGGCGGCCGATCCGACCGCCAGTGGTCAGGGAGATCCCGAAACCTCCCGGAATCTCGTCGTGACCGACACCATCAAGATTGTTTCGTCGTCGCTGCTGGGACTCAGTGTCGGGTGTGCCCAGTGCCATGACCACCGCTATGACCCGATTCCGCAAGCCGATTACTACCGGCTGAGGGCGGTCTTCGAACCGGGCTTGAACTGGAAGAACTGGGTCATCCCTCGTGACCGCGTGGTCTCCCTGTATACCGATGCCGACCGGACCAAGGCGGGCGAAGTGGAGGCCGAGGCTGGCAAATTGCAGGCGACCTATAACGAAAAACAAGACAAGCTGGTGGCCGAAGCCTTCGACAAGGCGCTCGAAAAATTTCCCGAAGATCAGCGAGAAACTTTGCGAGCTGCCTTTAAAACGCCGGATGACAAGCGGACGGACGAACAGAAAAAACTGGTCGCCACTAATCCTGGCCTCAACGTCAATCCGGGTGTACTGTACCAGTTCAACAACGCGGCGGCAGAAGAATTGAAAAAGGATGCCGCGGTCATTCAGACCAAACGAGCGGAAAAACCGATTGAAGACTTTATCAGCATTCTGACCGAACCGGCAGGAGCCCCCCCGGTCACAACGGTGTTTCATCGAGGCGATCATCGGCAGCCGACGACCCCCGTCAAGCCGGGTGATTTGACTATCGCTGCTGCTGAAGGAGCCCGATTTGAAATTGCCGAAAAGGACGACGCCCTCCCCACCTCGGGACGGCGACTCGCCTGGGCTCGGCATCTCGTAAATGGCCAGCACCCACTGCTGGGTCGAGTCCTCGCCAATCGGGTCTGGCTCCAGCATTTTGGCCGGGGGATTGTCGATACCCCCGGTGAATTCGGCATTCTTGGGTCTCGCCCGACACACCCCGAACTGCTCGACTGGCTCGGTGACGAACTGGTGCGACAGGGTTGGAGCCTGAAGCGAATGCATAAACTGCTGATGACCTCGTCCGTCTATCGCCAAGCCTCACAACGCCTCGATCCAAAAGCCTCGTCGATCGATACGGACGGCGCGTTGTATTCCCGCTATAGCGTGCGGCGAATGGAGGCGGAAATCATCCGTGATCGCATGTTGGCCACCTGTGGTCGACTCGACAAAACGCAGTTTGGTCCTGCGGTCGAAGTGATCGAGGACTTTGCCGGGCAGATCCACGTCAAAGACGATTCCGCTCGACGCAGCGTCTATATTCAGGCACGTCGGACGAAACCGGTGTCCCTGTTAACCGCTTTTGATTCCCCCGTCATGTCCATCAATTGCGATCGGCGGATTGCCAGTACTGTCGCCCTGCAATCGTTGATGCTGATGAATGGAGACTTCACACTCAAGCAAGCAGATCATTTCGCAAAACGTCTGCGACTTGAAACCCCCGGTGATCTTGACCGCGAGCTGACTCGGGCTTTTGAAGATCGATTTCCCAGTCGACAAGCCGCCTGGCAATATGGTCATGGTGCCGTGGTAGAGCCCGCTGCCGAGGCCGTTCCGGCAAAATTGACCGTTCGGTTCCATCCACTGGGCCACTGGGCTGGTTCCCAATGGCAGGCAGGGACTGCATTCCCCGACCCAGTCGTGGGCCATGCGCTCTTGCACCCTTCCGGGGGACACCCCGGAGATGATCAGCAACGAGCGATCATTCGACGCTGGACCGCCCCGCAAGCGGGTCTGCTCGTACTCAAGGGGACTTTACGACATCCGTCCGAATCCGGAGATGGCGTGCGAGGACGATTGATCTCGAATCGTGTCGGACTGATCGGAACCTGGCTGGCAAAAACCAACAGCGTCGAAACGAATGTCGAGAAGATCGAAGTTGAACCGGGTGAAATTCTTGATTTCGTCACGGATTGCCTGGAAAACGTTACCAGCGACTCGTTCGAGTGGCTGACGAACCTGCAGCTCAATGACGCTACAGGGAATGAACTCGGTCGCTGGGATGCGGCCGCCGATTTCCACGGACCGTTAACAACCTCGGCTCCGCAACAGGTTGCCTACGCCTGGAGGCTCGCTTATCAGCGTCCGATCACTTCGGAAGAAATGGAATTCACCTGCCAATTCCTGGAACAACAACGGAAAACCCTCAAGCTGAACGGGACCGCAGGCGACCATGATCTGATCGCCCTGTCGAGTCTTTGTCAGCAGATCTTCAGTAGTAACGAGTTTCTCTATTCCGACTGATCCCAGCCGTCATCCGATTCGGGGCAGCGAAAACCACCACCACGCCTGATCCCGCGATTAAGATCATCGCCGCCACTACCAGGCGATCAAATCCAGCACCGTCTCAACGAGGCCACCATGAATCTCAACGACATCCCTTTCAACAACGTCCCCTCGCGACGACAGTTTCTCGCGACGAATGCCTTCGGGATCGGCAGCTTTGCACTCGCCTCGCTGCTACGAGACGAAGGCCTGCTCGCCGCCCCCCCAGGGAAACCGACCGAGCACCAGGCGAACGATCTGAGGCAACGGGCTCCCGGGTCGGCACCACGTGCGACCGCGATGATCTCGATGTTTATGCATGGGGGCCCGGCCCACATGGATTTGCTCGACCCCAAACCCGAACTGACCAAACATCACGGTCAGGATTACAACGGCGAGGTCGCCTTCAGCTTTGTGAATCGTGCCAGCAAAAAGCTGTTCGGCAGCCCCTGGAAGTTCAGTGCTCATGGACAATGTGGCACCGAAGTCTCGGAACTGCTCCCGAAGACAGCGGAAATCGTTGACGACATTTGTGTCATCCGGTCGATGCACACCGGTCACAACGGCCACGAGGTTTCGATTCGCTATTTTCACGGCGGCATTCCGGCAGTCACCGGTCGACCGACGCTGGGAAGTTGGATTGTCTATGGATTGGGGAGCGAAAACCGCAATCTGCCTGCGTACCTCGTCCTGGCCGACCCCGGTGGCCATCCCGTCGACGGAACGCATAATTGGTCCAGCGGATTTATGCCTCCGTTATTTCAGGGAACCGTCCTGCGTTCTGAAGAGCCGCGGATCTTCAATCTGGATGCACCTCCCCAACTCCGCGGACCACTGCAGCGACAGAACCTCGAACTGCTAGCTCGCTTGAATCAGCGGCATCTGACTCAACATCCCGGTGAATCGGATCTTGAGGCCCGGATTGCCAGCTATGAACTCGCCGCCGCCATGCAGACCGAAGCGAAAGAGGCGCTGGATATCAGCCAGGAACCCAAGCATATCCACACACTTTACGGTCTTGACCAGCCTCATTCGCGCGAGTACGGAACTCGCTGCCTGATCGCGCGACGCCTCGTGGAACGGGGTGTTCGTTTTGTCCAAATGTTCCTCGGCGGGCAACCTTGGGACACACACACGGATATCCGCAAGAACCTGCCAGCCATCTGTCAGCGGACCGACCAACCCGCTGCAGCATTGGTCACCGACCTCAAGCAACGGGGAATGCTCGACTCGACGATTGTCCACTGGGGTGGTGAGATTGGTCGACTGCCGGTGAGTGAAGGCGATCTCAGTGACGGCAACGGTCGCGATCACAATGGGCAGGGGTTTTCGATCTGGATGGCGGGAGGGGGCTTCAAGCCAGGGATGACGTACGGCGAGACCGACGAGGTTGGTCACCGTGCTGCGGTCAACATCGTCACCCCGAACGACTTTCAGGCGACCATCCTGCAGCAGTTAGGGATCGATCATGCGAAACTGATGTATCAGTTTAACGGTCGAGAGCAACAGATCACCGACGGCCGTGCCGCTCGGGTCGTCTCGGAAATCCTGACGGGCTGAGATCCGCCCGGCTGAGATCCGCCCGGCTGAGATCCGCCCGGTTCAGATCGGCGAAGGGATCTGAACTGGGGAGAAGAAGAGGCTTTACCACAGAGGCACAGAGAAAACATAAACGAGAGTCGGCGGTTCGCTCATCCAAACCGATATGAGCTTTTCTTGATGGTTGCGATGCCAACGGATTAATAAATTGGTTTAACAAAAAAAGTTTAATTAACGTTTTTGAAGTAACAATAACTTCGATTCAGCAACTTTGCGATTCAAAATCGCCATCAGCATTCATTTCCTGGATTAAAATCCACTACCTTGTTTTGGATGCTCTATTTCCAAGTGGAAGCAAAAGCGGTTGGTTTTTGCGTAACCGTTCACAGCGAAGAGAGGGTCATGCACAGTTTTCCCGGCCAAACGATGAGTGAATGGTTTGAGGGATTTGGCGGATCTTCACTTTGTCGCGGGAAAAATGAGTCAGTCCCCGAACTGTGAACGGCTAGGTTTTTGCTTCTCGTTCTTCTTTTCTTTGTGCCTCTGTGTCTCTGTGGTAAATCTCTTAGTTCTTCTCTGATCCAAATCCTCGGCCAGATTCTGATCGCGATGAACGGCAACTCCTTCATTCCAGATTAACAGGAAAAAGGAACTTGGACCACAGATGTTCAAGACGATACTGATCGGCTTGCACGCTTTCAATTCCGTCGTGTCTGAAGCCGACATACGGGTCGATCCCCCCCCGGCGGTTGAGATGACTCCCAGTTTGAGTTGACTCGAAGCACGTTGAATTCATCGCAGGCGGATTTTGCATTTGTCGGGATTTAAAAACGGGGAATTGAACACAAGGTAACGAAAGAGAAAAATGCGTTGAAGGGGAATGACTCTTGAAATGGCTTCAAGGGCAATTGTTGATTTAAATAAAAATAATTAAATTTCTGGGAATTTCGAGAATCCAGATTCACAGAGATGCGAAGAAAAAATCCTGTGTGTACAATTCTTCCGAGATCTTGATGGATTTTGAGTCGGGGTTAAGGCGTATCGATGCGATGGAATTCTGGTTGTCGTGAATTCGAGATCGATTCGAATGGTCCTCCCTCTAGAAAAAGAAACGAAAGAGCCTTTCAGAATTTTGGGGTGGGTGGTCGTGAGGGATAGTTTGAGGCGGATTCTGTCTGTTTTGATGACGTTTTTTTTGCGAGGGTGTGGATGTTGAATACGGAATCAAAGGGTGGTCAGAGCGTGGTTCAGGACAGCGTTTCGACCAGTGTTCTTGACCGGGCCCGTCAAGGTGATCAGGATGCTGCTGTTCAAATTAATCGACTGTACAGTCGGCTGATTTGCTATTGGTGCTGGAAAAAAGGGGTTTGTCCCGAGGATACCCTTGATATCAGTCAAGAGGCGTTTGCGGCGGTGCATCAGCATCTGGGGTCGTTTCAGCGGGATTCTCAATCGGGAGGGTTTCGCGCTTGGGTCAAGCAGATCACGCAAAATAAAATCATCGATCATTTTCGCAAGCAGCCGAAGGTTCGCGTTGTTGATCCGGCTGATCTCGAGCAAATTGAATCACCCGAGGACGAGCATGAGATCAGTTGGGAACGCCATGAGCTGTTTCAAAAGGCGGTGGAATTGATTCGCCAGGAATTCAGTCCGCGTGATTTTCAGGCGTTTTGGCGGAATAGTGTCGACGGGATCACGGCCACAGAGATCGCTCGGGAAATCGGCACGACATCCAATGCCTTACACATCGCGTTTTCGAGGATCCGATATCGCGTGAGAGAGGTCTTTGGCGACATCATTGAGTAAGCGAGGTTGTTTGAGTGACTGAGTGATTGAGTGTTTGGGGAGAACTCGACCATGGTTGCCCAAGTTTTGTCGGATCTTTGTCCGGATGCCGGCCAATTGGCGGAATTTTTTGAGGGGCGTATTGATGGTCGATTCGACTGCCATATTGCCGTCTGTCAAAGTTGCGTCAAATTTCTCGAGCAGCTTGAGTGTCAGGCTCAGGCGCCGATTGGTGTCTGTGCCTCGGAAACCGTTCAGCAGGGTTTTGAAGAGTACTTTTTGCGTTGCGTATTAGTGGAATCGGCGGAACCGGTAACGCAGGAGGGGCCGGGCGCTGCTCGCCCCGGCTTTCACGACCATTTACCGGAGATGAGCCAGTCTGAGCGTTACGTCGAACGCAAGCGGATTGGAGGGGGGGCGTTTGCCGATGTTTACTCGGTATGGGATACGCGTCTCCAAATTCAGGTTGCCCTCAAGGTGCTGAGGCCCGAATTGTTTGCGTCGGAACAACGTCTCGATGATTTTATGCAAGAAGCACGTTGTGCGGCAAAACTGGATCACCCTGGATTGGTCCCCGTTCGCGATGTTTATCTGGATTTCGGTCGACCGGCAATAGTGCTGAAATTGATTGATGGCGAGAGTCTCGAGTCCCGTTTGAAACGTGGCAGTCTGTGCGTCGTCAAGTCGGTGCAAATGATGACCCAAATTGCACGCGCAGTCCATCATGCCCATGAGGCGAACCTCATTCACTGCGATTTGAAACCGGCGAATATTCTGCTCGACAAGAACGAGTCTCCGGCGGTTGGCGATTTTGGGGTGGCAGTCGATCTTCAGGAACTGTCAGAGTCTCAGCGTTCACGGGCTCTTGGCGGCACCTATCGGTATATGTCCCCCGAGCATCACACGCACATGAACCGCAAAGGGACACTGCCGCCGCTTGCTCCGCTGGATCGGCGTAGTGATGTCTGGGCGTTGGGGGTGATTTTGGCGGAGATGCTGCAAGGTCGATGCCCCTTTCCGCAAATGGACAAAGTAAAACTGTTCTCGGCTGTTCGTACGAGTCAACCGGAACTCGATCCGAACCTGGATCGTGGTCTGCGGGCGATGATTCAGCGTTGTCTGGAGAAAAAATCGGTCGATCGGTTTGCTTCCGCTGACGAGTTGGCCAAGGCATTGGTTCAATGGCAACAACGTCGCGACAATTTCAAGCAAAAAGCGCGATGGGCGATCCTGAGTCTGGTCCTGTTGATGGCGTTTTTTCTGATTGCACCGGCGCAATACCAGCGCTGGAAGACTCAACAAACACTCGGTGAACTGATCACGGCCCCTGCACCTGAGGTTGCGAATTTGATTGCAGAACTTGTGAAACGGCAGGTCAAGCCCGAATCGTTGCAGATCGACAGTGATTCTCCAAGCCTGAATTCTCAATTACGTCTGGGAATTGCGAGGGTTGCTTGTGGCGGGGGTGAGCCGGAAACTTGGTCTGAGCTGGTAGAAGTCTTGCAGCGATTGTCTTCGGGGAACGATTTCGAGGGGGAGTTAGCGGGAGTGATTTCCGCGCTACGGCCTCGGCGGGAGTCCCCCGCGTGCAGGGGGTTTGTGGCTGTGGCCGTGGATCGCCTGCGAACGCTTCCCGCGGATAAAACGCCTCCCGCGAATAAAAAGTCACTCGGCCTGGCTGCCATCATTGCCGAATTGGGAGATGATTTCGAGGTTTGTACGGAACGAAATGAAAAGGTGGTTCAGGACCTGCTTGCGGTCCTAGCGATTGATGAGCCGAAGTATCTTGCGAACTTTCGGTCGATTGGCGTCAACCACCTCTTGCCAGAACTCAGGCGACAAGCCCAGTTGCCGGAATCAGACAAGCAACAGACGCAATCTGGTCGCCAACGCGCGGCCCATGCCATCCGGGTCTTCCTGATGGAGCAGGTGGCGGACAATGAACGTCAACGCGTTTCCAATCTCGAAAAATTGGCACAGGTCGTCATGAACGTCGACTGGGATTTGGTAGGAAAGCTGGTCGAGTCTAATCCGAGTTTATCGAGGAACAACGCAACCGGCACGCTGGAGTACCCAGAATATACTGCACGGCAACGGACAACGCTGGCGGGAATTTTGCAGCAACGATTCGATGAACTCGCCACGATTCCTCGAGCAACGGATCCAAAGGATCTTGACGATCAGGCACCGCCGACCGAGACCGATCTGCAAATGGCGAGGTTG
>JBIKZJ010000233.1:0-9958 GCA_044354755.1 Schlesneria sp.
CACCCTAACCCTCTCCCCGGAGTACCGGGGCGAGGGGACAAGACTCTTCCATTCTTTAAAAATCCTGGGTTGGATTTTCTGTTGGAGAGTCAATTTACTGATTCTAAGACCTGGAAAGAAATGTCTTCAATCGGGGGTGTCAGAATTAAGCTGCTTAAATGGGAGTGTCTTTAGTTCAAGTTTGTTGATTAATAGGGTCTGTACGTCGAAAAAGGATTGAAATAGAGCCCTCGGAGATTTTCGTCCCACCTGAACTATGCAAAATGTCTCCTTAGTCATCTCAATGGTGAAATTGTGATCGCGCACATCAATCGAGCAGTGTGTCATTTCTTTGTTGTGCTTAATCGTAATTTCCTCCGAATCGAGGGCTTCGATCTCATCGACAATAAGCTCAAGATCCATTGATTCGCTCGTTCCGAATTCGAGGCGATCAAACGTGCCCATGAAGACATTGTCGAATTCATCAGAAAAAACCTGATCGGGTTCGCGGATGTTGATGACCCTGCGGTGGAAAATTGCCTCCCTGGGGTCTTTCGGGTTAAGCGATACCAACAATTCATAATCGAAGTAAGGAGTGATGATCGATCCCGATCCGCCATCCACTGAAGCGGTGATATCGCGTCTCTTGAAGTGGAACGCGTCTTTCAGTTTCTGATGAATTTCATCGACCTCTGTCTCCATTTCCATCTCTGCAATCTTGGAAACAAATGCTTCGGAAGCATCGTTCACGCGATCAGGGACGAAATGTCCCTTAGTGAATCCTGATAACTGTTTAACGGGACGCCCCTGGTGATTGAGAAGTCGCACATATTTCAGTTGCTGTTGTGTGGGATCTGCTGTGATATTCCGTTTATCGAGGATGGGGCCGACGTCACCGAGAAGGAAGTCGCCACCTGCCGCACCGTAGGAGCATGGGGTCTGCGTCTCGGTTCCTATAAACAGATTGCGAACGGAACGGGGGATTTCAACCTGCAGGAAGTTTTGAAGAGACGATGATGTCAGAAGGGTTGTTTTGCCTTCGAGCGCCAGCGGTGCATCGCCGTTGAATGCCTGAATCAGGTGATATGTCCAGACACCGTGCCTCAGCAACTCGTGGCTTCGGGATTGTTGTCCTGGCTTGCAGGCAGCAAAGCAAACCCGATGCTCGGCGTCCACAAAAAACGCTTTCATCTCCTCTTCAGTGAGCTCACTGTCGATTCCTCGTCCGTGAGACGTTGCGAGGAGTCCCGCTTCGCATGAGTCCAGAAACAAAGCGATCTTCCGACATTTCGACAACCGGAACTGTTTGAGCAAGTATTCAACAGTGATGCTGGTACCACTGAGGTCGTCCAGTTGCGTATCATGGCACGTCAGGAAGTTGCGATTGTTGAGGGCAAACCCATGTCCTGCGTAATAGATGTACAAAACATCCTCGGCACCCATGCCGGCGATCAGATTTCGGAGCTTCGACTGGATGACAGACTTCGTTGCCTGGGAATTTATCAGAATTAGCTGATCGGCCGATGCGAAGTTATGTTGCTCTAGCACCTGTGCAAATCCCGTCGCATCGGCCGCCGCGAACTTGACAGGTGGTATTTGACTGTCGACATAATTCTCGACGGCTATGGCAATCGCAATTCTGCGCATTGATGGATTTCTTTGGAGTTGAAAATTCAAAAACGAGGACAGGCACCGCGGACGGAGCCAGTCCCCGTTTTTGAATTTTCCGGGTGGCGGGTCACGGGGAGGGGTGGTTGCGTGATTCGAGTTCCTCACGAATCTTTTTCGCGATGTCGGCCACGATGATGGGGACATAGATAATCCCCGAATAATGATCTGCGAGTAGAATCATTTCGTGGTCTTCGTGAAGCCCCGCCGCAATCCGTAATTCGGTCGCATGCTTGGGGGGGATGACCTGATCGCGATTGGCGGTGTAGAGCCACGTGTTTTTTCGGTCATACCGATGAGCCAACCTCAAGGGTTCGATCCCCGCAAAAAGTTGTTTCAGTTTGTCTCCGGTGAAACCGGCCTTGGCCAGATCTTCCCGCATTTTTCCTGCTTCCCGATTTCCGTTAGCCACCACGTTGTACAAGTTGCCCCCCGCAACCATGATGTGGACGGTGGCAAAGCCGCGATCAAGCCCTGCGGCGGTGGCAGTGACAAAACCACCCAGGCTCGTTCCCTGAATACTGATTGAGCGGGCATCCACATGCGGCAGGATGGCCACCGCATCACGAGCTCGACGGGCGTCAGCAATCCCCTGTTTCATCACGACATCGATCAATTCCGCGTGAGGATTTGCCTGCTCGGGGCGACGCAAACCGTACGTCGGCAAATGAATCAGAAACGCATGCAGCCCCTGAGCATGGAGCGCTTTCGCGATCAATCTTCCCACTTCCATCCGCGACCCCGATTCATGCACGACCACAATGGCCGGAGCGTCAATCACTTCATCCGCTTCGTTTTTGGCTGAATACCATTCGAGCGCGACCAGGTCGTTCACTTTGACACCACTTGGCCGTGGAGACGCAAAGCGAACGATAGCAGGATCCAGGGGATGAGAATTCGGCTGGAGCGTCACATCGAACGGCCCCGGTTTCCAGAGCAGCCCTTGCAGGCATTCCTGGGCATCCTGAGAAGCCTCTTCCGCGGGAGAGAGCCCATCCTTGGCCGTGAAGGTTTGGACAGGGGGTATCTCGTGGGCAGACGAGACCAATGGCCACACGAACATTCCGAGAGCACAGATCGCGCCGACGAGGATTGCCAATCGTCGGTGGTGAATTGTAGCAGACCGGCTGAATGGGGAGGCCATCGGGGGTCACTTTCGTAACATGGGTAACAAGAATTGCATGATGACGCCCGCTGACGGATGCGAAGGAAACCGACGTCGTCAACGTGTCTTGACCTGATCGCCGACGAAGGGGATGACCTGCTTTTCATACGAGACCCCTGCGGATTCTCCGCTGGATCCCTCAAACCGCTTCAACAATTTTCCATCGCGTCCGTACACAAAGACCGCCGGGATCGAATCGAGCTGTATGCTGTTGAAAAATTCTTCGGCGGGCTCGGTACACATGCGATGGAGCACCTGATTTTCCTGCTGGGAAGCGAGGAACGCCAGCACCCGTTCACGATAATAAGCAGGCGGCTTATTTTTCATCCCGGCATAATCGACGTCGAAGGAAATCCCGACAACGTCATCGGGAAATCGCTGTTGCAGTTCAATCAGAGAGGGGAATTCTTTCATGCAGGGTTCGCAGGCGGTGGACCAGATATCCACCACGATGATCTTCCCCGGATGCTGCTCGATCAGCGCGAGGAGTTCCGGCCAAGTGGCGTCCACCAGCACAACGTCTGTGGCGTTCGACTTCGGGGAATCGGAACTGGTTTCCGGGGTGACAGGATGGGGGTTGTCACCAGACGTGACCGCCGCTGCAGGGGGATTGACCGCTGCCTGGGTGTCGGTTGTTTCGGATTCGGGACGGGTGGGGCGGGGTGGTCGCTGGCTGCCACCCGGACCACAACCTGATACCAACCCGATCACGATCACGATCAAAAAGGTCGGGACGAAAAGATGAGTACGCATGAAGAGGAAATCCTTGTCAGGTTATTTGCGCAACAGTTCCGCGATTTCCCGTTCGACATCCACAACCAGGGGATCGAATTGGGCAATTTCGACCGCGTTGTTCCCTTGCTCGTGCTTACGAAAGCCGGTCAGGTAAGTAATGTTCTGCGGACGCCAGCGGTGAAAGAACTGCATGTTTTTTTCGACCACTTTATGCCGTACCGCCGCCCCTTTGGGATCATTCACCGGGAGGCTTTTCCAGTGTTCCTGCGCTTGCAATGCGGTAACGAGTCCCGCGTAGCCCCGTTCGCCAAAATGCAGGCCATTTTCGGTCCAGTTCGATGACGGAGACGATAATGAAAAGAGATTGATCAGCGGAGCCCGTCGACGGGTTGCCAGATCAGTGATGGCGGCAGAATATTTGGCCAATGATCCATTCTGGCGAGTTGCATCGGGAAGTGGCGCCGGTGGTCGCTCAAATTTGGGAGGGGTCATGAATGCCAAGCGAGCCCCCGTGGCGACCAAATCATTACAGAGCTTGTCGTATTGGGTGACAAACTTGCCGATCCCCGCTTCTCCGGCAAATGATTCATTTTGTCCATATGCCAGGATGATGAGGGTCGGTTTTAATTCTTTGACCAACTCGAGCATGCGATTGTAGCCGACTTGAGCCGGGTCGAAGATTCCTCGACTTTCTGCCCAGACTGTGTCACCACTCCAACCCAGATTCCGAAACGTTAACTTCCGGTCTGGCCAAGCGGTGGTGAGTGCCGTTTCCAGGTAGCCGAACTGTCCATCCCGCTCGATAAAGGTTCCCCCCAGCAGCACCACGCGGTCACCGTCGACCAGTTCAAACGGGGTCGAGGCGTCTGCTCCCCATACGTTGGGTGTCGATAAAGCGGATGTGGCACCCATCACGGCCCATAAACAGACGGGCAACCAGTTCAAATTGCGAATCTCCACGATCGATCTCTCCTGAAATATCCGTAAATCTTCCGACAGGAATTTTACTCGGAAACGTGCTGAAATCCCAGCGGTTCTGTGATTTCCCTGCTGAAAATGATCAAAGTGTCGGCAATTCGAACCCGGATCGCCGGGGGCGATCGAGGTAGCCGTTGGCTTTTTCATCGTCGACGAACTGCTCTTTTTCCGGATTCCAGCGCAGGGGACGCCCTGCAGCCCGCGCGATGTTGGCCAGGTGACAGACACTGACCGAGCGATGCCCGATTTCGACATCTGCGACCGGGCGTTTCCGCGAACGGATACAATCGAGCCAGTCTTGCATGTGCCAGCGTGCCTGCCACAACGCCAAACTGTCGCTCCACTTTCGCTCTTCTTCCACGACATCCACCTGCTTGCGAAGCTCTTCGGCGATCTCGGGGGGATTCGAGGAAAATTTGTTCCGATTGATTTCCAGCTTTCCCTTTTCACCAATGAAGACGGCCCCTCCCATCGGCCCGCGTCCCGATTCCAGCACATAATGAACTTCGACCCCATTCGCATACCGCATCAGGACCTGTCCATTGGGGCCTGGGCTGAGTGGTTTGATTTCGACGGGACCGGTGTCATCCATTCCGAGAGCCCATTGGATTTGATCGACGCCATGGGCGCCCCAGTTGGTCATTTCGCCACCGGCAAAATCTTTCCAGCGCATCCAGCCCATCCAATCCGGGTGAAAGGGTCGGGATGCCGCCTGGTTCAGCCACAGGTTCCAATCGAGACCTGCGGGGACCTTTGCGTCGGGGAACGGGTTTTCGGGGGAGGCTTCGGCACCGCCGTAATTGATCGCCTGAACCTTGAGAATTTTTCCCAGTCCGCCATTGCGAACCAATTCACAGGCCACACGGTTCATCGCCATCGATCGCTGTTGTGAACCGACTTGCAGCACTCGGTCGTACTGACGAACGGCATTCACCAGCGCACGCCCTTCATTCACGTACAACGTTAAGGGCTTTTCCGCGTAGACGTCTTTCCCCGCCTGGCAAGCGTGAATACAGGGAAGGACACGTTGAAATTCGCCGGTGGCGACGATGACCGCATCAATATCCTTGCGGTCGAGCAACTGGCGATAGTCCTGATACACAGGCCAGGACTCTTTGGTCTTGGCTTTGAATGCTTCTGCACGGGGAAGATTGCAATCACACAGGGCGACGATTTTGGCCGACTCGGGAAGCTGCTGGAGTAACAGTGAAGCTCGTCCACCGACACCAATTGCTCCGACCCGAATCTGATCATTGGCACCAACCTGACCGAGACTTCGCTTGGGCAGAAACAGGGGGGCACCGGCAGTGGCTGCGATGGCCAATGAAGCGGTGGTTCCAAGAAACGTTCGACGCGTCGTTGTGGATTGAGAATTGAGCATGCCGAGAAAACTCCGTATCACGTGAAACTTCTTCGCCGGACCCGAGCTAGACGGAACAAATCGACCAAAAAATATGGCGAGCGGGTTTGACTCACCATCGGTATCGGATCGATTCGCTACCGGATCGCCAATCAAGTATTGAGTCTACCAGTGAGCGTCCGTCGTGACCAATCCAACTCATCCGCTTTTCGGCATGGTTGCAAGGAAGGTCTCGATCGGCTATTCCGATCAGGTCGACTCGTGCGACTGAACAACGTTCGGGTATTTTCAGCAACTGGTAACCACGATTCACTCACCCTGAACAAGGGGATGAACAGGGGGACACATGCAGTTTGGTTCAATCAGATCGGTCCTTGGTTTTCTCGCAGTCAGCTTCTGTATGACGGGGGCTTCGAACGAATTGCGGGGAGAGCCACCCGCTGCGGTTCGAACCGATTCCTTCGAGATCAAACTGAAACTGCTTGAAGCGGCGTGGAAAAACGGGGATTACGATTTGGTTCGTTCCCTGACGCATTCGCTTCGCGATACCGCGATTCAGACGCAAGCGGAATTCGCCAGTCCGGGAAAGTCGCTGCTCGCCAGTGCGCAATTTCAATTGGTCAGTGCGCTTGATCCCGCCTGGCAACAATGGGGCCAGGGCTGGAAATACGTGAAACAGATCACGGTCGCGGAAACGGCGGGAGAATCGCGATCCTTTGAACCGGTCGAGGTATTGCTGAGTTTTCCGGCCGATCAGGTGACATCTCTGGCTCGTGAAGTCCGCGTCGCGCGTATCAGTGAGGGAGGTCTGGTCGAAGTCCCCTCGCAGGTCTTTCAGGAGGTGCGACGGGGGGCCGAACGTTTTTGCAAAATTCTCTGGATGGCCGAATGTCAGCCGCATCAGCATCAGAGTTATTTGGTGTTCTATGGAAACTCCGATGCCGAGTTGCCGGAATACCCTTCGGATCTGACGACCCAGGGTGAAGGTTTCGGGCTGGACATTGCGAACTCGTACTTCAAAGCGACACTCTCGCGGCAGACTGGCCAACTGGAACGCCTGACATTGCGTCGAGAACACGGGCTCGAGCTCTTTTCCGGGGGGCAGGGACATGGCGAGCCACCAGGGATCGATTGGGCTCACGACTATGTTGATCAGGGGAATTTCCAGAAGTTACGGATTTCACTTTGGGAGAGCTGCCCGGATTACGAGGTGATTCGAGGCCCGCTCTGTACGATCATTCGCAGGTGGGGCTTTCCGCGATCTCCAATCCATCCGATTGACACACCTGCACGATTACAGATTTCGGTCGAGTATCGTTTCTATTGCGGTCTGCCGTGGTTCCATAAATTGGGGTCCATGAAAGCCGTACAAAACTTTGAAGCGGCGGCGCTGCGTGATGATGAATGGGTCTTTTCCGGTCAATCCTTTACGGATCCGCTTTGGATGGGGCGCGATGGCAAGTTACAAATCGGTGAGGTACCTCCCGCAGCGCAACAGGATCTGTGGGGTGTTGGGTTCTTTCACAAAGAGAGTCACGACTCGTTCATTGCCCTTTTTTTAGAGCATCAGGCCGAGGGGCTGCCGGAACTGAAACACTCGGGCGTACCCCAAATGTTTTACCGGTGGCACGGCAGCGTCTGGAGCCGGTATCCGCTGCCGGTCACGACGGTACCAGTCGGAGCGGTGCTGACGCAAAAAAATGCTTACCTGTCGATTCCGTTTACTCCCACCGAGGGAGCTGCCCAGATCGAGACCTTGCGGAATCGCCTTGTTCATCCTCTGGTCTTGTCGGACGGAAAGGGAATAAAACCTGACGCGGTTGCTGTTGTGACGGAGCCACGAGTGAGAGTGAATTCGACGAATCGTCTCGCCCGACGGGGTGAAGCGGGCGACTGCACTCCCTCGAAACAAATCCTGTGGAACGCCTTGCGTGACTGTAAAGATGCTCAACTTTACACCGCGGATATTGACGTGGTGGACCTGGGTTTGGTCTATGATTTACGAGTTCGTGGTCCTGTCGTGACGGTCATCATGGCCATGCCACATCGAGGCCGCCCGTTGCTCGGTTACTTCATCGACGGATCGATTTCGGTTCATCCGACGCTGTCACTTCCGGTGCGAGAACGGCTATTAAAAATCCCTGGGGTGAAGCAAGTGGTAGTGGAACAGACTTGGAGTCCTGGCTGGAGTTCCAATCGCTTGAGCGACGGGGGGCGTAAAAAGCTCGGACTGGATGAGGCCAATTAATTCCCCAGTCGATTTCAACCGCCGTTTCCGATTTCCGGGACAACACAGAAGGACTCGACACAGAAGGACTCAGCCTCTTGTCTGTTTTTCGATAGAGATTTTCGACGGTGCAAAGACGGAGCGAAATTTAACCAGATGGCATAAAATCGACCACCGTGGCAGACGCTATGACGCGTGCCGCCTGTGTGGATGCTGAAGAAAACCGAAATGGAGACGTATGGCACACGCTATGCTTCACTGTGGAGATGAATCAACGAGCCGGACAACACAGGGTTTGATTTGGATCGACCTTGCCTAATCGACGCCGGTGGACAAGGGGATTTGCAGAAGCGGAAAAAAAATCTGCAAGTCCCCCTGTCCATCGAATGTTTCGCGGAGGTGATTCGAGGTCCCCCTTGATGTGAGGGGGCTGAAATCATCGCGAGAACGGGTCCGTTTCGTGGTGGGTTTATCCAAGGAGATGGCCATGAGCTCGTTTGATGTGATTTTACATCCGACTGATTTTACCGAAGAGTCAAAACAGGCGTTTTCGTTGGCTTGCAGCATTGCTCGAGATCAATTTGCATCGCTGGTGATTGCCCATATCCTTCCCGCTGAATGTCGTCCCGCTGACGCGGCCACCGATGATTCGATCGATGAATCGTCTCCGATGGTTCGTTGTTGTCGCGAAAAAATCGTGAAGATGAAGGCTGTTGCCGGGGATCTACCGGTTTCGTTTCGCATCACGTATGGATATTCGGTGGCAGCCATTCTGAATATCGCGCATGAAGAAAAAGCGGATTTGATTGTCATTGCATCGCATCAGCAAAGCCGCTTTCACCTGCAGTTGCATGGCAGTGTCGCAGAAGGGATTCTGAGGCAAGCTCATTGCCCGGTCTTGATTTTACGTCAGCCAGTCTCGTCGCTCATTTCATCAACGACTGCAATAGGTGCGGTCGATGCCACGTTGAGTACCTGATTCTGAGTCGCTTGGGTTACCATTTTTGGTGTGTTTCTTCGTTTCCCCTCTGGCCAAGGCTTAATTCCATGATCATTTCTCTCAAGCGAATTCTTTTTCCGACGGATTTCAGCGAGCCCGCGAAAGAGGCGCAACTTTACGCCATGGCTTTGGCGGAAAAATTTGGTGCAGAACTTCATTTGCTCCATGTCATTCCTCCATTGATTCCTTATCCTGATGCCGCTTTTCCCTATGCGCTACCGCAAAGTGAAACCGAGATTCAGATCGGGGCCGCAAATCAGCGTTTGGCAAAAGAGGTTGATTCTGCCTGGTCTCAGCAACATGTCGTCGTCCACAGCACCGTCATGGGGTTAGCGGTCGATGAAATCCTGAGTTACGCCAAACAACAGGAAATCGATCTACTGGTTGTCGGAACACATGGACACACCGGTCTTTCACGTTTGTTGATCGGTTCCGTTGCTGAGAAGCTGGTGAGGATTTCGCTGTGCCCGGTGTTGACCGTGCATCCCAAAGGGCATCAGTTTCTCGTCAACCAAGAGGCCTCGTAATCAGCACCGGATTGACGGAGATTCCGGCGAGATTGTGCGTTGAATAAGACATCGCGCCGGGATTCCAACTTGGAACAGTACCGACGAAACCGGTGACGATCAGGTATCGGCTTGAGTTTCACCGGTGCCCCTTTTGTGATCTCGTCATCGTTTTGGGAATCAAAAGTATGGTCAATATTCTTGTCCCGACCCTTTCCGATGCAGAGGGAACGCGACTGCAGGCCGAGTTCCGGGACAATCCGACGATCACCTTGGTATTACGCGCTCAGGGAGCGCGGGCCAGCGATGTTCATATCGACCCCATGGGAGAAGAGTACAA
>JBIKZJ010000615.1:0-3014 GCA_044354755.1 Schlesneria sp.
AGCGGGGTCTTACGCCACAATGGACCGACAATACCATCGACTGGCACCCGAATTCGAGGTTGCTTTGTCGGTGCTGGTTCGTGTGATCAGTCGTCCCTCTTCGGACAAAGCGGTGCTGGACGTCGGTCTCAAAGGAGTGGGCAGCGAGTTTGGCGTCCCCGGTCTGCGTGATTTTCCTGAAGTCGAGATTCCGTTTTTTATGGCAGAAGAACATGCGGTGGTGCTGAAGACTCCCGACTGGCGGATTGGCGAGGTACTGCATCTCATTCCCACTCATGCCTGCACAACTTGTAACCTGCACCGCGAACTCGTGGTTCATGAAAATGGCACCGTGGTCGAGGTTTGGCCGATTGAAGCCTCAGGAAAGCTGACTTAGAAGCGGGGTCACAGGAACACCGGTCTCTCAATGAGGCTGGTATTCCTATAAGTCAACCACTTCAACCGGTGACGAAAATCAGCCCAGCTTTTTGGCGGCGTTACTGATCGACTTCGGGATGATGTCAAACGCCTCGGCGGTTGGCATGCCCGCTAGAACCTTGAATGCTTCTAAGAGAACACGCTTGGTTTCTGCCGCATTAATTTGGTTTTTTTTCCGTATCAACCTTGCGGGACACTTCACTGTAGAAATCATCACTAATACTCATCGCTGTTCTTGCTCCTATTTGTAAACGTACCGTTGACACAAGAAAACATTACTTGGTCAATTCTGATAAGGCAAGCGATCCGGAAACGGGTGCAAACCGATTTTGCGTTGACTCGACGCACATCAAATTCATGACACATGGATTCTGCATGAGTTTGGACTTTAATACGGGGAATTGAACAAAAGGGAGCGGAGGTAACGAAGGGGAGGTCAGGCATTGAAGACGGATCACACGGAAATTTGCCCCATGGGCGAGTCCAGAGAATTGGGATGAGGATGCGCGGGCAATATTCCCCAGCGACCACAGCCTTCTCTTCCGCCTTGCACCATTCCCTGATTCGCTCGTTAATATTGTTACCTTTTGTTCAATCTTTTTTATTCTCTCTTCGAGAAAGCCTGCCGAAAACCTCCGTCATCGAGAACGCGCAATTCGAAGCAAATTTTCTGCGACAGGTTTCTGGTTTGCGCTCTCACAAAAATTGAACGGGCCGCAGGATGTGAACGGGCCGCAGTAGGGAAGAGGTGCCACGATGTCTTGAGGCGCAGGCATTCATTCACACTGACAACTTTGCCGACGGTAATCACCATCGTCTGTTCGAGCCCCATTTTCGAGGGACGATCACGCATTCTTTAGTTGTCGTACAGACAGCCGGCCGAGTTGACCCGATCGCGCATCACTTCCCGCAGATCCGCTCGAATTTCATTCGCAAGTGCGGCATGGCCCGAGCGATGTGCGACCCGGTCTCGGAGGCGTCGAAGTTTATCGATCATCGAAGCGGTTTCCGAAGATCTTGGCGGATAACGATCCGGTCGGGCTGATGCGGGAAGAGCGGTTGCAGGAAGAGTGGCCGAGAAGAGAATCGGTGGTCGATTCGCCAAGATCATATCCAGGATGGCAAGCAACCAGAGCGATGTTTCTGGTTCGGGGGGTGATTCGAGAATCTGGCGAAGATCACCGAGCAACAGATACTCAAGCTCACGATTGTGCGTAGTTGAGGCTGAGAATTGATTGGCGACGGCGATCATGGATCGTTCCTCAACAGACCATTGTTTTGGTGGGGGCGGGTCCACGCCGTCAACTCGGGGATCAAGTGATTGGGGGCCGAGCGAAGTTCATTCTAAAAACAAATAAGATTTCCTGCGAAATTGACTGCGATCAGATGTTAAACCATCGGCGAGGGGCGATGCGGGTGTGTGGTTCAGGTCACTGTCGGAAGTGAACCGAAGGGATCCCCAACTTATTGTCCAAATCAACACAAGAACCGACGGGGAATGGACGTCCCGTATTTTTGTGGATGATTTAAAACGGATGAAGCAAGTCACCCGGGTTTAGTGTTAGCAATTGTCGTGCCGATACAGATTCGATCGGGGGGTCCGCACCGAATCCTGATGGAATTCCCACTGTAAGGGCTGCATGAGCAACCCGTTCTGCGGAAAACCGCAGTTTTCAGGCGTTTGGAATTGCTTCAATCGTAGGCAGCGATTCACGAACGTTAGGCGACGTTTACGAAAAAAATCGCCGTCGTAGAACCGAGGGGGTGGCTCAACGACGGCGATCGAGGAATGGCTTCAGCGGACCGGTTCAGATCATGCAAGCAGGTCGTCGAATCAAGGTGTTCTCACAAAATGCATCGGTCACCGACCCGGCTCCCGCGAGAAAGTCTCATGGTGTGAAGCTGGGGTGATAATTCGCGGGTGGATCGGTCTGCCGGGAACAAGTTCTCCCAGTAAGCAGTAGAATCGGTCCCGCTGTGCCACTTTCATGCCCAGGTGTGGGACGGAGTTCGCATCCCTGAGCATTGAAGTTATCGGGCAAAGGGGGATGAGACTTCATTCGTTCGGTCGGTATGCTCAGGAAATCATTTATGCCTGCTGATCCTCGTATTCAGATCGTGAGGGTTGCGGAAGATGTTCGGTGCTTGCGACGAAGGGAAATCAACGGTTATCATTCGAAGCGTGATCGTTCGGACGTGTCACGTTTAACAACGAGGAGGGAATGAGTTGATCCCTTGCCGCGAGTGAAAAAAGCCGGGACGGTTGCATGCGGAATAAATCAGACGAAATTCGCACAAAATCGGTGTTGACGGAATTGCTTTGCCGTTTAACCCACTTTTGTGCCGGCAGCCCTTGGCGGACCATTCTCGTAATCTTGATTTCTGCGGGAATTTGTCTGATCTACACCTGTTCCACCCTGAAATTCAAAACGGACCGGTCGGATCTGATCGATCCCGCAGCCAAGTTCTATCAACGTTGGTTGCGGTATACCGAAGTTTTTGGCCAGTCAGACGATATTGTGGTGGTGGTGGAAGGGAATTCGCCGGAAACACTGAAGGCCGCCCTTGATGAAATTGGGGCTGAACTGAAATCGCAA
>JBIKZJ010000616.1:0-3007 GCA_044354755.1 Schlesneria sp.
GATCACCGCGCTCCAGGGACGTACTCTGCAGATTGAAGAACCGGTTTCCAGTCTGATGTTCAATCAAGAGGGGACGCGACTTGTCGTCGGCGGGGGAGCATATCGAGCGGCGGGTTCGCTGCAGCTTTGGAATGTAACGGACCTTCAGGTGATCTGGAAAAGTCGCACGTTCCGCTTTGGAATTCCTGCGGTCGCCTTCTCACCCGATGAAAAGCAGATCGCCATGGGAACATTTGCCGATCATTTTTTGCGGTTCTTCGCGGTCGATACCGGTGAGCAGTCAAAAGAGGTTCGCGGGCATCGCGGGAAGATCCACGCTATTGCCTGGTCTCCCGATGGCAAAAGGTTTGCGACCGCTTCATTGGATCGTGAGATCAAGCTCTGGGACGCTGCGACGAACAAGGAAATCAAAACACTGGTTGGGCATACTGATTTTGTTTTTTCCATCGCATTCTCGTCCGACGGCAAGCGACTGCTCAGCGGCAGTGCCGATCGCACAGCGCGACTTTGGAACCTGAATTCGGGACTGGAATTGTTGCAGTTGACCGGTCATCAAGGGGGGATTCAACAGGCGGTATTTGCCAAAGATGAATCCCTCATTGCGTGTGCCAGCAGCGATGGAACGGCACGGATCTACGAAGGGAATACGGGCCATTTTTTGCTGACCTTGCGTGGTCATCAGAACAAACTGGAATGCATCGCTTTTTCACCGAATGGACAACTGATTGTCACCGGATCGTCAGACAAGACGCTTCGTTTCTGGAATCCGGCGAGCGGAACCGAGTTGCTGAAGTTGACACAAATGGGAATTGTTCGCGCGGTCGGATTTACACCGGATGGGAAATACCTGGCGTCCGGGGGTGACGACAGGACGGTGAAATTGTGGGATGTCCCCCTCATCGAGAGCATCGCCCTCATAACACCGGTTCATTGAGTTTCAGGTTCAAGTTACCGAAGCTGGCGACAGATCCTGTGTTGAAATCCAGCCGAAAAAAAGATCGAGTCGAAAATGAGATTCAGGGTGCCGTACAGACTCACTCGGTTAGGCCGCCCGGCGAATCGTCCCTGCCGGTTGTGCATGGTTGGGACAGCACGCCCCCTGATCGGTCATCATTCCACGTCGAGCCAAGTCACCCCAGAAGGCTCGACCTTGCTTCATAGACCTCAGTTGGAAAGTGACGGTGAAGTAGTTCTGGTGTGACCGAAGTCCCCACAACCAGTCCCAACTCGCTCGATCAAAAAACGATTCGGGGTACTGATCAAGCTGGAATTCGCCGGGAAAACAGGCGAGATGCCGTTTCCAGCAACTGGACTGATGTCCATCGCCATGTTCTGAATTTCGATCCTGTTTGTCGATAAAAACCAGGTCCCCATCCGGTTTGAGAGCCGCCAAAAGATTGGCTGTTGCGGTACGAGCACCGAGATCCAGCAGGCTGTTCTGATAAATCGCGACATTTTGTACGAGGATCAAATCGAAGTCCTCGACGGGCATGCCCGCTGAGACGCCGAGTTGACCATGATGAAAATCAAATAAGGGAAATCGTTGCCGTGCATTCAGGATGGCATCCTCATCTTCATCCACTCCCTCGACGCAATAACCGAGATTACCAAGGTAGGCCACGAAGTCGCCCCGACCACAACCGGCAACGAGCACCCGACCACCCAGATGAACTTTCCGACCGACAAGAATCTGCCTTAACATACGAGTTGGCAGTGGTTGATCTTCGAACTCAGCACCCTGATCGAGGGGAAGATGCAAGTGAACCATGAATACCGCCTCCTGAAATAGACAATCTGAGTTGCATTCAGACGGGCTGCCAGGAAATCCCTGTTCGCCTCGTTTGCCGGTCGGTTGAAGTGTCAGCGTTCTGATTTTTATAAAGTGGGTCGGTTGGTATAAGTTGATCCGGGAAATTGGTCAAGACCGATCAACGTGAGTTGAAATGAAATCACTCGTCGCCCCCTGATCGTTGGTGTCATGTCGATGAAAGGGTGATCTGCCAGGTGATGGGTCTGAAGCAAAAGTGTCTCGAGCGAGAGTCCGCAGTAAACCAATCCGTGGGCTGCTGGATCACGACTCACCAGCTCAAATAATTCGATCGCTCGTCTGGCATGTCGTTGAACACCGAAAATTTGTCCCTCACGAACTTTCACACCCGCTGCGGCTAACTTGATCAACCCTTTCAGAAAGCTGGCCAGCAAACCCGTTCGACCTGCGACAATCCATAATCCCTCCCAAGCTTCGTGTGCTTCCCAGTAATATCCGGAATTAAACAGATCGAGGCCGATTAAAAATGGGATCGAGGCGGTTGGATCCAGCGGATTCAGTGCGGACGGAATTTCAGCAGGGTTGCCAAAGTGATGACCGCGCGAGTCGGTCACGGGATGGGGGTGTTTTCCAGGGACAAAAGCATAAGCGGGAAACGGAATTTGCGGTGCATAGCGTGGATATTGCATCGGTTGTTGACGACCTCGTTTGCGTTGCCCTCAATACACCACTCGCTACAGACTTCGTCTGGAATAGAGTTTAGGTAGTTTGCGATGATTCCGTAACCAATAAAAGCGGGTTTGCCCGCGAAGATTCTGCTCCGCCATTTGACATGATGCACTTCATGATGCAGGATCTCTTGAGTGGTTTGTTTCGATCTGGATGGAAATCAGCATTTTTTCGCGGGGGCAGTCTTGTGCGAGACGAAAAATCGACGCAACGACTTCGGCGACTGAGACGGATTCAGGCGCAAAAGGTACCGTCTTTGTCGTCAACATCGGACCGGGTTGACCTGATGGGGTCACAGTCAGAATTTCTGGAAATGGATCCACAGAGCCAGCGTCTGTTCGTGGAATGTGGTGGCCGATCGGCCACCACGTTACGTTTTTTGTTTGCTGACGCACCCCCTGTGACGGTGGTGATGGATCGTCCAAATTTTCTGATTGGAAGTGCTCCGAATTGCGATCTGGTTTTGAGTCATGCCGAGATCCACCCGCACCATGCCCTCTTACAATGGGT
>JBIKZJ010000617.1:0-2998 GCA_044354755.1 Schlesneria sp.
ACAGGGAGAGCATTCCCTGGTCGCGAGAAGTTTCTCTCGTGACCATCATCAGCGTCAGCCAACGTTGTAAGTTTAGAAGGTCCGGCAAAAAATTCCACTTTTTTTCTGACCAGTCGTTGTCTACCTCAGAGGATGCTTCTGAAAAAACTCCCAAATCAATTCATTCGCCGAGATATTCTTCGCCGACTTGCCAATGAACCCGACCGGCGGCTGCTGGCCTGGCCAAGTATGTCCGCCCCCCTCGATCGCCACCAGCACGACTTCGGCTCCGTCTTTCCCCTCAGGATAGCTCGTACGCGTCACCTGAGTTTTATCCCCCTCTTTCGAAAGAATATCGACGACCCCATCCGTCTGACAGGCGTTCAAGCGGACCCAAGTCTGGATGGTGTCATCAACCCCCTTGAGCGTCATGAACGGAGGGGATTTTCCCTTGGGAACCCCATAGGGAACAATCGTGTCTTTCGTTCCATGGAAGTGGATTACCGGAACAGCTCGTTTGAGCTCGCTTTCGGCAATCGCCATCGTTCCGGCGACCGGAGCAATCGCAGCAATCCGCTCAGAAAGCTCGAGTGCCAGGCGGTAACACATCATTCCACCGTTACTCATCCCACAGGCATAAACTCGCTGATCATCGACAGAGAGGAGGGTCTCTAATTCATCAAGGAGTTCCCCAATAAAGGCCACATCATCCGGTCGCCCTTCGTTCATGCGTCCAGTGAATCCTCCCGCGTTCCAGGCCAGGAAGGGCCCGGTCCCGGTACCGCTCGGATAAACCACAATAAAACCATGGGCGTCCGAGGTTTTATTCAGTCCGGAAAACCAGACCATCATCGAGCCATTCATGGCAGCACCATGAAGTGCCAGCACCACGGGAGCGGGGACAGTAGGATCGTATCCGACCGGCACGTGAACCAGGTAGGTCCGTTTTTGCTTCCCCATCATCAATGTGCGCGTGTAGTTGCCTGGTGTCAGCGGACCAGGCGCGTCACTGGCCGGAATCTTTTCCGGCGATGCCTGGGATTCAGCAGGGGCCTCTTGCCCCGAGCAGATCGGCATCAAAAATCCCGCGATCAGCAGAATTGTCCAGCAGACCCCTTTACGAAATGCCATGAGTCACCCCTTCCAAGAATCAGATCTCACATTTTCCAGCAACTCTCGGCGTCAGCACCGTAAAGCTGCCGACAAACGTAGAATCGCAAATCATCGGGCACAAGGTCAATTTAGAATCTCAATCGCAAGTTCAGCGGTCGGTCTCTCCTGTCCACTTTTTTGAAGCCCTTTTTTTCGGTAAGAATCCATGACAAATTCCATTCTGCCCCCGCCGACCTTCGGCATGCCGATAGCGAGGAGATTCATGTACTTGGTGGTCGAGATCGATAGGCACATCCTTTTTACTGTCATGGCTTTTATTGAACAGTCAGGAAGGCAACGGGGTCCACCGTACCTTGGCTTCCAATTCCCTCAAGCCAAAAAGTGAAAAGGGTTTCGGTCAACCAAAAATCGACGGGGGATCCGAGGACTCGCTCGATGGCCCCCAAAAAGTGTATTCTATACGATATCAATTCTTGAAGAAAATCTTGAAGAAAAAAAAAGGGACCGGGTATTCATGATTATTCTTGGGATTGAAACCAGTGGCCTGGAAGGTTCGGTGGCACTCGTTGATCACGAGCGACCGCTGGGCGTTCGTCATCTGAATCAGGTAGGCCGCCGCCATGCTCAGGCCTTGGTATTCGAAATCGGCGAACTGTTGAAATCGCATGGGATCCAGCCCGCCGAAGTGCGGCTGGTTGCGGTCAGCAAAGGTCCCGGCAGCTTTACAGGCCTACGTGTGGGAATGGTCTGCGCTAAAACGTTTGCTTATGCCACTGGATGCGAATTCGCCTCGGTCGATACCTTTGCCGCGATCGCCACCAATGCCCCAAATGAGATCAGTCGATTGCGGGTGATCGAAGACGCCCAAAGGGATGAATACTTTGTTGGTGAATATCACCGCGAAGAATCGTCACGCTGGCAACAGGTCGCTCCGATTCAGATTATTTCAAGCCCCCATTTGCTCGCCCTGCAGTCGGATTCAGATCTCATGATCGGCCCTGGTGTGAAAAAGCTGGCACTGGGGGGAGCTCGATTCAGATCGCTCGATGACCCCGAAGTCCATCGGCCTCGGGCCCCAATCATCGCAAAGCTTGGACTTGATCAAATCACTCAAGGGACTGGCCAACCCCCATCCCCGGACACGGATTTCTGGCGCGCCGCCCCGTTCTATCTTCGTCTGAGTGCTGCGGAAGAAAAGCGGGAATTGCTCGCCACACAGGGACAGTCAACGAGTGAGACGACGGCAGGGTGATTCAACCTCAACCGCTCTCAACCTCTCAGACGCTCACGCGAAGAGGCCCTGTTCAGAGGGATCGTTTGGAGACGGATCGCTTGTTCTCGCTCGTTTTTTGCGATTTAATCCTCGGCTTCCAGCAGGAATTCGGCCTTCAGGATCGCGGCCCCTGCCGTCACAACGCGGTCACCCGGTTGAACCCCGTTCACGATTTCCACCCACGGCTCGACTTGAAGCCCAACGGTGACATCTCGGAGATGGTATTCACGTGGGCCGGTTTCGATGAACACAAAGGTTCTTCCGTCGTTGGAGGTCACCGCAGATTGTGGCAACGTCAGGCATTCCCGAGCGGGTCCATCAGGGATCAACACGCGAACAATCATACCGGGACGCAACAACCCATTCTGATTCTCAATTTCGGCCGTTAATGGGACCGCTCGCGTTTCCATCGCCACAGTTCTGCCGACAAAGGAAATGGTCGCAGATAAGGTTTCGCCAGGCAGAGCGGGAGTCTGTACCGAGACGGTTTGTCCGGGGACAATCGCTAAAGCCGACCAGTCTTTTTCACGAATCTGGGCCTGAACCCATAGTCGAGAAGTATCCGCCAGTTGAAACAATGCCTGTGCTGTCTGGACACGCTCTTTGGGGGCCAGCAGAATTTCTTCGACCGTC
>JBIKZJ010000618.1:0-2988 GCA_044354755.1 Schlesneria sp.
AAAACTCCTTCGCCCCTTTGTACCAAAGAAATCCATTTACTAGCGCATGGAGCGATCCAGCGACGAGAAGTCCGCCCAGTAATTCGTTGAATAGGTGTTCCAACTGTTCTGGACCCACGTTATTCAAGCCTTCTTCAACAAATCCCGCAGCCCCTTTGGCCGAAAGCGGGATCGTGTGAAGCTTGATATCCGCAAGCTCGGGGAATCTGTCTGTGATGCGTTGCTGGACTTCATTCGCAATATTTTCAGGGATCGCGAAATTGATATGCTCAACGGTTTCGCCGTCAACACCCTCGATCAATCCCGCAGCGACCTTTTCGTGAACTTCCTGCATCTGTGCGATCACTTGATTGGGGTTGGTGTACAACTTTACCTGAACATACTCATGTCCCCCGTCAGGTTGCGTTATCACAACATCCCACGCCTCTTGAGATCCGGATTTGGCTAGCTGAGCCGCCGCACCAGCATGTCGTCGGAATTCATTCTCGCCGATTTGCCCTTTCAGCTTACTGATGAATCCAAGCGGTCGTCGGTCGTCTAAAGAGAGAAAAGTCCCGTCGCTATCTCGAATCTGATTTGCAAGGATTTTACGCATTTCCCCATAGTTATCCGCCTTCTCGTTCATCAATCCGACGAAGGCATCGTGCAATTCCTTGGGAATTTGATCTCTGATTCCGTCTCCGTGAAGCGCATCACCAATAACGACCGTCTCGCCGACAAAATCATGATCAAGTGTTTCAAGAAGCCGGTCGATCTCGCAAACCGTCCACTGCTGACAGACGGCATCGATGGGCCGCACATCCTGCCCGTAAACTGAACAAAATTCATCAATCTTCATCTTTGAATCTCCGATGCGGATGTCTTGGCTGTCAATGATTCGGTAATGAATCGATCGACTCGATCTTCTAGCGCCTTGATTCGATCCAGGGCCTCTGCAAGTCGCGTGGCCAAGATGTCGTTATAGGAATCTTGAATCGCAAGTTTTTTTTCCAGTAGTTCAACAAGTCTTTTCCCAGACACTTCATCTAATTTGCCAGACACGACTGAAGCGGTCGCTTTGATCGTCTCCTTCGCTCCACTTGCATCAATGGCAGCGTTCGCCGCAATGAAAGTTTGCTTTCCGACCTCGGTGGCCTTTGCAACCCCCGACGAGCCGAACGAAGCGGCCTTGGAACTGACTGCAACACCTGCATTGGATACGTGGGTGGAAGCGTCACCCAAGACTTTTTTTGCCATCCCCCAAAATTGATTTTTGCTCCGTTTGGTCGCATCGAGTTCGAGATCCGTTTTAAATTCCAGATCGACTGCCTCTTGTAGCGGTGATTGGGGCGTGTCAGACACCTGTGGCGTTTCGAGTGTTGTTTCTTTCACATTCATGGGGTCGGCGGTAACTGGGTGTGCCCCAGAAACATGTGGTGTATCCAACGCCGCATGGAAACCTTCATTCTCTTCGGACGATGCGCTTTCGTGATCGGCTTGGTCGTCCGCTGATCCTGTTGAGGGGCGAGTTGGTTGAAATAATTTTACTGGTTCGATTGGGTTGAAGCTTACGGGATCATTGGTGACCTCGAAAAATTCCGCCGCGACGGCTTCATCGTCTTGCATCTTTTCGACCGTGGCGATGAATCTTGATTCGCACGTGACATTTGCGCATACGACACTTCGGCCAATATATTCTTCGATAACCGCATATTTCCGCTTGCAGTTTGGGCAGTGGATTTCAATGGGCATCGGTGCAACCTCCAGCGACGGAAAACTTGTACGTGGGATGAAATCATGCTGAAATTGGACCGAAAAAACCAGCGGGACGATGTTGGAAGGAATGCATTGAGATCGGTATTGTCATTTTTCGTTATGCTGTGGACGAACAAAAGCCTCTGTTGATCGCTCAAGTCCTGATGAGAAGAGCTCGGTGGTCTTGCGATCAGTCAATGCTGGGCTTGAATTGACCGCGGATGGCTATTCATCACTGCTGCGGGAATTCTTCTGGCGCAAACACCTCTGATCGAGCCATCCTCGCCATCATTTCGCTTCAAATTAGACGAGATCAAGACCGGAGATTCCCAGGATTTGAGCGAATTCGTTACGTATTTACCAGCGAATTTACCAGCAAAACCGTGTCCCCATGGTTATCTCTGCAGAGATGCGGGCTCTTTGGCCTCTTTGCTGCCACGCCCGTTCCTCGGGCATTCCCCGCACCGGGTCGGCCAACGCCGATCATGCTTGTTCCCCTGGTTGTGATACTTGGGAATACCAAGGTCGCCCCCAGGGAAAATGGGCGGAAAATCAATTTTAAAAAATCACAAAAAAACTGTTGACAAAAAATGTTTGCTGTTTTATGATTTTTTGAGAAGTGTTTTTTGTGGCGACGTTCTCGGGTGAGCGTCGCAGCCGGGCGAGATGTTTTCTGGGGATCTCGATCGCAGGTCTCTGGATACAAGTCGTCTGGGTCGGGGACTCGGGGGGCTGGCTGGCCCCCAATCAATCGGTTTTTTCCAAATCACTCGGTTTTTTCCAAAAAGTTGTTGTCGTTGCTTGTGAATCTCTTTAATCGACAGGAGCTGGCTGATGGGAAGTAGAAGAAGAAAAAGAAGTTTGAGTACTCCCCCCGCTTGGGCGTTTCCCACGGCCGGGGAGACTCACAAAATCGAGGGGGTCGGGTGGGATGTCGCCGTTTCGGCGGCTGTCATAGCCGAGTCGATTCCTGCAGGGGCTGGGCGAGTTTCCGCGGACGAGGGTCGCGGATTGACGACGGCCAACGGGGTTCCCAGTCCCACCCCGGCGGACGAACCACCTGTTGCGCTGTTCAGTCTGGCCGAGATCGTGGATCAGCCGATCGAATGGGTCGTCGAGGGGGTCATTCCACGCGGGGAACTGACGCTCATCACCGGGGAAGCGGGTGTGGGGAAAAGTGGTTTTCTCGGCGGACTGATTGCCAACGTCACGCGGGGATGGCCTGGACCTCGTGATGCACTGTGCCTCGAGGAT
>JBIKZJ010000234.1:0-9864 GCA_044354755.1 Schlesneria sp.
TTTTTGGTATTTCGCGGTTTATCGGGTCGGGTTGCTGGTGGTAAGCCAGTGAAGGGGATGTTCTGGAATTTCTGGGAAATGCTCGCGCTGTATGTGCGGGACGAGATTGTCCGGCCTTCAATCGGTATTCCCCATGACGATCATGGCGACGATCATTCAGATCATTCACATGATTCCGATCATGCTCATGATCACGCTCATTCGGAAGTTGTAGCGGTCGGCTCGGGTCACGCTGCGGTGGAAGTGGGTCATCCAGCGGACAAGTATTTGCCGTATGTGTGGAGCGTCTTCTTCTACATTTTGTTTTGTAATCTGCTGGGGGCGATTCCCTTACTGGGATCTCCCACAGCAGAAATTAACGTCACGGGTGTACTCGCTGTTGTGACATTTCTGCATGTGGTTTACTTCGGATCTGCGAAGTCTGGGTTTGGTGGCTTTCTCAAATCCTTAGTTCCCGGCATGGATTTGCCTGGTCCAATTGCTGTAGTATTGCTCCCTTTGATTTGGTTGATTGAAGCGGGCGGATTATTGATTAAGCATGGTGTACTGGCGGTTCGATTGTTCGCCAACATCATGGCGGGTCATACCGTACTGGGTGTCTTCCTTGGTTTTATTGCCATGGATGTCGGTAACTTGTGGGGAATTGTGGCTCCAGCCAGTATTCTTGCCCAAGTTGGAATCGGTTTTCTTGAGTTGTTCGTGGCCTTCTTGCAGGCTTACGTGTTTGCATTGCTAACATCGTTATTCATCAGTGCGGCTGTAAACCCTCACTGATGCTGTGTCCGAGAAAATGTTATTGGGGTTGCCCCCAAGTTTCCCTGTCAGGAGAATGAACGTGAGTCAGAATTTGCGCGTGTTGTGCTACGGTATTGCAATGTTGCTGGTGTTTGCCGCCCCTGCGATGGCTGCTGACGGTGGCAGTGGTGGGATTCACTTCTCGGCAGCGTTTGGTGCTGCGGTTGTGATCTGCGGTGCCGGTTACGGTATCGGCCGAATTGGTGTTGCCGCTGTCGAAGGTATGGCCCGTCAGCCAGAAGTCGCTGGCAGCATTCAGACAGCGATGATCATCGCTGCAGCACTCATCGAAGGTGCGACATTCTTCGCATTGATCGTTTGCATGCTGAATAACGCTGGTTACAAGCCCTACGCTAACTGAAGTAAAACGCTGACTGTAGCAAAACGTTTACTGTAGTTGGTAGCGTTGATTTTTGCCCCTGTTTTTGCGTGCGAGTTGCGGGTATGTCTTCAATAATCATCAGAATTCTCGTCGTCGCGATCGTCAGTTTCGGACTGCAGGTCACGTCGCTCACTTATGCATCCGATGATGCAGGTGCGCCACATGGCGAAGCAGCTCATGCGGATGCTGCTCATGGTGACGGCGAGCATGGCGGTGGGGGCCACGGTGGTGGGCTGCCGATGAGTTGGAGACAAGATCTTGTTCTGTTTTCGCTGATCACGTTCGCCGTGTACTTAGCGATTTTACGGGCGGGTGCCTGGGGTCCTTTGCAGGCAGGGTTGAACGAGCGTGAGCGGGGTATTAAACAGAATATCGCGGATGCTGAGACGAGCCGGTTGAAGTCCGAGTCCTTATTGAAAGAACACGAACAGAAACTGTCAAAGGTTCAAGACGAAGTGCGAGAAATTCTGGCGGAAGCGCGACGCGATGCCGAGCATACCAAGCAAGAGATTGTGACGCTCGCACAAAATGAGTCCGAAGCAATGAAGAATCGGGCGATTTTAGAAATCGACCGATCGCGAGATCAGGCTCTCACGGAATTATTCGAATTCGTTTCGACGAATGTTGTCAATGCAACAGAACAAGTGATTGGGAAAAGCCTTACCAGTGCTGATCACGATCGGATTGTTAAAGAAGCATTGTCCCAATTAAACGTTCGGCGGAACTAAGGAGCGTGATCCGTGGAAAAACAAGAACTCCGGAGCCGTATCCCTTCGGTGATGGAAGATCCTGGAGCTCAGTCGGTTGCCAAGGTTTACGCACTTGCGTATCTCGATTCAGCCGGTGTCAGCGGAGTTTCTGCAGCACTCGACGAACTGGGTTCGTTTGTCAACGATGTGTTGGCCAAAAACCCCGAGTTTGATCATATGCTGCGGACGAATGAATTAAATAGTGATGTCAAGCTTCAACTACTTGACCGCGTGATCGTACCGAAGAGTTCACCGCTGTTTGGTAGGTTTATCAGTGTTGTTGGTCATCATGACCGACTGGATTTGATCCCGCTAATTCACGATCTTGCTGTCCGTGAGGCCGAGCGACGATTGTCAAAAAGGCGGGTGCTGGTGACGAGTGCTTCTGAATTGTCTGCAGAGACATTAGAAACAGTTCGTCAGTCGATGGCTACGGCCTTGTCAACAGAGCCGATATTGGAAACGCGAGTCGACCCATCGTTGCTCGGTGGGATGACGATTCGCGTGGGCGATACCGTTTATGACGGTTCCTTGAAAACACAAATGAAACAACTTCGCGTACGTTTGCGCGAGAGGTGTCTGAATGAAATTCAACGCGGGCGAGATCGCTTCAGTCATCAAGACCGAAATTGAAGGCTTTCGCGGACAGATACAAACCAGTGAAGTCGGGCGCGTCGTCGAAGTCGGCGACGGAATCGCACGGGTTTATGGTTTGGCAACGGCCATGGCCGGCGAAATGGTCGAATTCACGAAGAGCGGTGTTCGCGGCCAGGTGTTCAACCTGGAAGAGAACTCCGTTGGTGTGATCATTTTGGGGGATTACCTCAAGATCACCGAAGGTGAAGAAGTCCGTACCACCGGGGCATTGCTGTCGATTCCTGTCGGCGACGAGCTGATTGGTCGAGTCGTGGACCCTTTGGGTGTCCCACTGGACGGAAAAGGTCCGGTACTCTCAACGCAGACTCGTCCGTTGGAAACAACGGCACCTGGCGTCGCTGGTCGCCAGCCTGTGAAGCAGCCACTGCAAACCGGTATCAAGGCGGTTGACGCTATGACGCCCGTTGGTCGTGGTCAGCGAGAATTGATCATCGGCGACCGTAAGACCGGCAAGACCGCTGTCGCGGTCGATGCGATCATTAACCAGAAGGGCGGCGACGTCATCTGTGTTTATGTCTCGTGCGGGCAACGAGCCAGTTCGACAGCAGGGGTTGTCGAGGCGCTCACCAAAGCGGGGGCCATGGACTACACGATTGTGGTTAGTGCCTCTGCAAGTGATCCAGCACCACTGCAATACATTGCTCCGTACGCCGGGGCGTCGATCGCCGAATACTTTATGTACCAGGGTAAACATACTTTGGTCGTGTACGATGACTTGACCCGGCAGGCTACCGCCTATCGTCAATTGTCATTGTTGATGCGACGACCACCCGGTCGTGAAGCATATCCTGGGGACGTGTTCTACTGTCACAGTCGATTGCTGGAACGGGCGGCCAAGCTGAGTGACGAACTTGGCGGTGGTTCGATGACGGCGTTGCCGATCATCGAGACGCTCGAAGGGGAAGTTTCGGCCTATATTCCGACGAACGTGATTTCGATCACCGACGGCCAGATCTATTTGGAACCAGACTTATTCTTCAAGGGGGTCCGCCCCGCTATCAACGTCGGGATTTCGGTCTCACGCGTGGGTGGTAATGCTCAGACCAAGGCGATGAAAAAGGTTGCCGGTAGTTTGCGACTGGATCTTGCCGCGTTCCGTGAGTTGGAAGCCTTTGCTCAACTGGGAACGGAACTCGATAAGGCGACCCAACAGCAACTGGACCGCGGGTACCGCATGGTGGAGTTGCTGAAGCAACCTCAGTTCCGTCCGTTGAACATGGCCGATCAGGTTATGAGTATCTACGGTGGTTCGAAGGGTTACTTCGATAAGGTGCCGGTTCCACGCGTTCAGGAGGCGGAACAGGATATGATCCGGTTCATGCGAGAAGAAAAGAGCGAAGTCCGCGATGCATTGGTAAAAGGTGGCGTGCTCGACGATGCCACCGAAGCCATGCTCAAAAAGGCTTTGGAAGAGTGGCGTGATCGGTGGCAAGCGACCCAGACGAAGTAGTCGTCTGGTCGTGTCGCGTGGATCGTCTGAGTTTTTCGTAGTCGCCCTGTCGGGTAAAGCAGAATCATGGCAAAAGCACGTGCGATCATTAAGCGGTTGAAAGCCGTTCGCAACGTTCGCAAAATTACGCGAACGATGGAACTGGTTGCGACCGCGCGCTTTAAGAAGGCGATGGATCGAGCAACACAAGCGGCTGCGTATACGCGGAAGATTTCCGAGATCGTTTCCGATCTGTCGAATACGGACCAGGAAAAAGGGGGGGCGTTGACACATCCCCTCTTGCAACAGCATCCTGCCGAAAAGAAGAGTATCCTGCTGGTCATTACCTCCAACCGTGGTTTGTGCGGTGGATATAACGGCGGGGTCTTGCGTTTGGCTCAGGGTCGAATTCGGCAGGCCAAATCAGATCAGTTGCCGCTCGAGATTGAGGTCTCTGGTAAGCGTGGAATCGGGTTCTTCAAATTCCAGAAGATCGAGACCACGGCCAGCTACACCCATTTTGAAGACAAGCCGACGTTTGAAGAGGTCGATGTGCTCGCACGTCGATTCGTGCAGCTGTTCGTTTCAGGTGAGATCGATCGTCTGGATGTCTCGTACACAAAATTTGAGACGATGTCTCGCCAAAAGTCGGTCATCGAGACCTTGTTGCCTATCGGGAAGCTGACAACGGCGGAGTCTGAGAAAACGGGGCCGAAGGTAGAATACGAGTTTCTGCCGAGTCCCCGTGAGATCCTGGAAGAGTTGGTTCCCGCTTCGTTCAAGGCTCGGCTGTACAAATGCTTTCTCGATGCAGCGGTGAGTGAGCAGATTGCGCGGATGGTCGCGATGAAGAGTGCAACGGATAATGCGGATGAGATGATTCGGACGATTCGGGCTCAGTACAATCGGGCTCGTCAGTCTCAGATTACCTCGGAATTGAGCGAAATTATTGGCGGTGCAGCCGCTTTGGAATAAATGAGCAGGGTCACCTGCCAGACGACTGTTCGAGCAACAGATTTCTTTTGTTTGAAGTTGTTAGTAAAAACTTGTTACGACGATCGTGTAACTCAGATCAGAGTGGCGAACGAGATCCATCGAGAATAGAGACCACAGATATGACGACCGGCACCAACATTGGCCATGTCACACAGATCATTGGATCGACGTTTGACGCAGAGTTTTCCGACGCAAATCTGCCCGGGATTTACAACGCCGTGAAAATTGAGGCCGATGTCAAAGGTCTTAAGATCAAGGTCACCGGAGAGGTTCAACAACACCTCGGTGGTGGCCGCGTCCGCTGCGTCGCCCTCGGTTCTACCGATGGGATGGTGCGGGGGATGGACGTGCTCGATACCGGTGCTCCGGTGAGCGTTCCTGTCGGGAAGGGGACTCTGGGTCGCGTGTTTAACGTGCTCGGCGATCCGATCGACGGACGGGGTGAAGTTGCTTGTGACGAACGGTGGGCCATTCACCGCGATCCTCCGAAACTCTCCGACCTGAGTTCCAAGACCGAGTTGTTCGAGACTGGGATTAAAGTTATCGATTTGCTGGTGCCGTTCGTACGCGGTGGTAAAGCAGGTCTGTTCGGTGGTGCGGGTCTGGGTAAGACCGTTATTTTGACCGAATTGATCGCTCGTATCGCTGCCGCACACGGTGGTTATTCGGTGTTCGCCGGGGTCGGGGAACGAACCCGTGAAGGAAACGATCTCTGGCTCGAAATGCAAGAGGCCGAGATTGGCAGCACCGGTCGCCACGTGATCGATCAGACGGCCATGGTGTTCGGTCAGATGAACGAACCGCCAGGTGCTCGTCTCCGCGTTGCCTTGACCGCCTTGACGATGGCCGAATGGTTCCGTGATGCGACAGGGGCCGATACGCTGCTGTTCGTGGACAACATCTTCCGCTTCTCGCAAGCCGGTTCCGAAGTCTCTGCTTTGCTGGGGCGTATGCCGAGTGCCGTGGGTTATCAGCCCACCCTGGGAACGGAATTAGGCTCGCTGCAAGAACGGATTACCTCGACCAATCGTGGAGCAATCACCTCGGTGCAAGCCGTGTATGTTCCCGCAGACGACCCAACCGACCCGGCACCAGCGACCGCTTTTGCTCACTTGGACGCATTCCTGTATTTGGAACGCCGGATCGCTGAAAAGGGTCTGTACCCCGCCATCGATCCCCTGTCATCGTCGTCACGAATTCTGGATCCGCTGGTTGTCGGCGAACGACACTATAAGATCGCTCGTCGCGTGCAGCAGATCCTGCAACGATACCGCGAACTGCAAGATATCATCGCGATTCTCGGTATCGATGAATTGAGCGAAGAAGATAAGCTGGTTGTGCATCGTGCTCGCCGAATCGAACGCTTCTTGTCACAACCGTTCCTGGTGGCGGAACCGTTCACCGGCAAGAAGGGGAAGATTACCCCGCGTGACGAGACGATCGAAAGCTTTGAAGAACTGTGCGACGGTAAATGGGACCATCTACCTGAAGCGGCCTTTACGTATGTTGGTGGGATTTCCGAAGCGGCCGAACAGGCAGAACGGATGGCGAAGGCCTGAGATACGTTTCTGTTTCGGCGGTGGGCTTGTCTCATCAGGCCGCGGTGGGACGCGTATCGGTTCCGTCAAATTTTGAGTTACCAAATTTTGAGTAACAGGGTTAAGAGGTCAACATGGCTGGTGGCGACAAATTGCGACTGATTGTCGTGACTCCCGAGCGAACGCTGCTCGACGAGCCTGTTGCTGCGTTGCGGTTTCCGCTGTATGACGGCGACATTGGGATTCTTCCAGGACGAATTCCACTGGTGGGTCGTTTGGGAACTGGTGAGCTGCGAATTACAGCAGCATCGGGTGCGACAAGCTATTTTATTGATGGTGGCTTCGCTCAGGTGCTCGGTTCGACCGTGACACTGCTCACAAATCGTGCCGTCCCCTCGAAAGAGATCTCGGCAGTCGATGCTGAGAAGCAGCTGGCCGAAGTGCTGGCCCGCGTGGCAAAGACCGACGAAGAAACCACGGCAAAGCTGGTTGATCAGCAGCGAGCACGCAAGATGCTGAATTTGGCACAGAAATCGAATAGCTAACTTGAAACGTGAATACGAAAAATAGCCTCGGCACAATTGCTGAGGCTTTTTTCGTATGTTAAGCACATCTTGGCGGACTGGCGGACTGGCGGCAGAGGATGCGGATCAAGGCGGAACGGGCAGCAACGATAAGAGGACGGCCCCCTATGAATTTGAACCCTGTCCTCAAGGTCTGATTTGCAGCGTCAACTGTGGCTGACTTACAAACGGAGTGTCCCTGTTTTGACGGCCAAAAGCGTCGCGAGTTCGAGGGGACAAGCCACGGCATGGGCTTTGGCAGCCAGCAATAAGAGCTCGGCACACGCTTTGGAATCGCTTCCTGCGTGGTGATGCTGGAGCTTGATCCCGTGTATTTGCGCGAGAATACCGAGTGAATACGATCCGAGATCCGGCCAGGCGCGGCGCGATAATTTTAAGGTGCAAAGGTAATCGAGTTCCGGAACCGGAATGGATTCCGCAAGAAAGGAATGCTTGAGCACACTCAAATCGAACGAGGCATTGTGCGCGATGATTAGTCGGTTCTCAATCAAATGCCGAATCGACGGCCAAAGCTGTTTCAGGGACGAGGCTTTCAGGACATCGTGCGCAGAAATCCCGTGGACTTGGGTATTCCAGGATGAGAATCGCATCTCGGTCGGCCGGATGAGGTGGTAAATCGGCTTTTTGACCCGTCCGTTTTTGACCTCGGTCAAGCCAATCGCGCAAGCGCTATCCCGTTTCTCGTTGGCCGTTTCAAAATCGATTGCGACGAAGTCCATTTCGATAACCCTCGACAAGTTGCCATTCACGATCGCATTCCTTAACGAGGTACGGAGAGTTCGTACGGAATGTCGTTCCAGTTGAGTTTATCATGTGAAAACCGATTCGAGAATGAGCTCCTTGATTCTACGTTTGCATAGCGTCTTTGCGACCTGGCGTTCCTCTGTTCTTTTCCTGATTACCGTCGAAAGAAAAAAGACCGGTCCGAATTGGCTCTGTTTCCCTGCCGCCGGAAAAACGGCGCGACTACCGCGCACCGGCAAGGCCTGATTACTTCAGAATCCCTCCGAAATTCGCTATTCTCTGTTGAGTCTCTCTTCGAGGAGGTTTTTTAGCGTCCCAGGCTAAAAGTCGCCGTGTCTCGATGATCAGGGGCGATTTGACTGCAGCGGACGAAGTCGCTTTTCGAACCGTCGATGATTGTGTTGAGTCGACCTCGCCTAGGGTCAAACCCGTCCTCAGTCGACGAAGGAATTGATTCCGTTTCTGTACAGCACCCAACAGGGCAGACCCCCAATAGGGCAGACCATCGTGTCTGCGAGGAATGAACCATGAGTACCAACCGACGAAATTTTATGGCCGCTTCTGCTGCCGCCGTGCTTGGAACCCACTGCCAATTGAGCCAGGGTGCGGATGACCAGTCTGCAGCGGGATTGAAACCTGCGCAGGGCGCCGGGTGGCGCGGGAATCGGATCGCGATTTCAACCTACTCATTCTGGCAGTTCCGCAACGAGCCATTGAGAAACATTGAAAAGTGCATTGATCTGGCGGCGGACATGGGATTCGACGGGGTCGAGATCCTGCATCGACAAATGGAAGACGAATCCAACAGTACGCTGCAGAAGCTAAAACAGCGCGCATTTCGGCGGGGGATCGATCTGTGTGGGTTCTCAACACATCAGACCTTTGTTTCGCCCGATAAAGAGGTTCGGCAGAAGAATGTCGCACATACCATCCATTGCATCGAGCTCGCTTATCGTTTGGGGATTCCGACCCTCCGAGTGAACACCGGCCGTTGGGGAACCGCCAAGGACTTTGATGAACTGATGGCCAATAAGGGGATCGAGCCACGGCTTCCTGGTGTCTCGGATGATACGGGGTTTGGCTGGGTGATTGATGGGCTGCAGCAATGTCTCGCCAAAGCGGAAGAGTGTGGCGTGGTTCTTGGCTTGGAGAACCATTGGGGGTTGGGTCGAACGGCAGCGGGAGTCAATCGTGTGGTGGACGCGGTGAATTCCCCCTGGCTGCAAATCACACTCGATACCGGCAATTTTCTGGAAGAGATGTATGAGCAGATGGACGCGATTGCCCCCCGCGCGGTCCTGGTCCAGGCAAAGACGTACGACGGCGGAGGAACCTGGTATACGCTTGACCTGGATTACCCAAAGATTGCGGGGATACTTCGCAAACACAACTATCAAGGCTATGTGTCACTCGAATTCGAAGGAAAGGAAGATCCGCTTTCCGCCATTCCCAAAAGTCTCGCGCGGTTACGTGACGCATTTGAAGTTAAGCCGCCCGTTGGTTAATCCTGGGCCGGTTGGAGAGAGACTGGGAGACGACGACCTTGGTCGATTCAATTTCAGCAAACGCGTGAGAAGGGACATGGCGAATGAGAAGGGGCATGGGGACACCAATTTTTTGTACATGGTGACACCGTGATGTCTCGCGTGTTTCGTCGCTGCGATTTGCTGGGTAACGATCCCGACACCGGTAAGAACGACGATTATCGGAACGTTTTGCTTAAAAATTCGGTGCTTCTCGAACCTCCTCTCAGTCTCATTCGGTCGTGCAGGACTTGGGTGCATCCTGGCGCGCCGGATCTGAAGAGGATGCTGTAGCGGGGGATCTGCGCGCATTTTGTCGCACAGGATCTTTGTCGCGGAGGGACTATCGTGATGAGCTGGTGGCTGAGCTTCAGCGACACCACCGGTAGCGGAATTCGCCCCCCCGCTTCCCGGAGGGATGCCAGACGGATTGCGTTAAAGGGGAGAAGTTCAATTAACGTCAATCA
>JBIKZJ010000619.1:0-2986 GCA_044354755.1 Schlesneria sp.
TCGGGTCGCGATGATCGCGGGAACGGTTCGGGAACGGGCACCGGTCACTTTGACGTTGTCCGAGCAAAAGCTGGGGTCGGTATTGGGTTCTCTGCTCTCGAATTTGGGTCTGAGCTGGTCACTGCGCGATGAGGTGCTCTGGATCACGAGCTACGAATCGGCGAACAAAAATCATAAGACGGCGGTCTTTGATGTTCGCGATCTTTGCAGCGATTCGCAGGAATCGATGGCATTGAAAAAGGCGATTGAAACTCAGACACGTGCGTCTTGGAAAACTCAGGACGATCGAGCGGGCAGTCTCGAAGTCCCCAAGCCAGGAGTCCTGGTTGCGCGGCATACGGAATCGGTACTGGATGAAGTGCTGCAATTATTGGAAAACTATCGCATTGCCTTGAAAGCCTCGAAATTTCGCCCGGAAAAAACGTTGGATCCCGCCGAATTGGTTACGGGTTATTATCGGCTGACCGAACCAATGGCGATGGACCTCTCTCGATTACTCCCGGACCTGATCCTGCCGGGGACCTGGTTCTCCGAGCAGAACCGAGGGGGGCCCGGGACGATTCGGTTGATTGCGGCCGAATCCGGAACAGCTGATGTGAAACAGAATCCCACGCCGTATGCGGTGCTCGTCATTCGGCAAACGCGTGCGGCACACCAGTCGATCGGCAAACTGATTTCGTCGCTGAGGGGCAGCCAACCGGTAGACCCCGAAGCCGCGCTGCAACCCGCTCGAAAAACAGATCGGCAGCGAGAAAGTTTTGGTCGACGGTTAATCCCTCGATAAGTCTTTCCCGACTTCTGGCGTTCGAATGCGCTTTTACACCTGGCACCACTTTTAACCCCTTGCGATGTTGAGAGAACGTGCAAATCCGTGTAATCTCGATATAGTGCCTGTCTTGGGTATCGCGAGCGAATCCGGAATCGTTCGTGCCAGTCGGGTTTAGAGATGCTGACAAGGAAGTCGCTTTGATTCTGACACGTTCTATCCGACGTAAGCTGGCGATCGAGCTGGTGGTGGTTTTTGCCATGCTCCTGCTCTTGACCCTTGCCGGTTGCTCGGCCTTGTATTCGTATTGGGGCCTGGTTGATGACCTGCGTTTCAGTCGGGAAAAAGAGCCGCAGCGTGCCGAACTGGCCGCCGCAGTGGCGGGATTGATTCAACCGTTTATTCATGTCCGTAAGCGGATCGATGAACCTCTTTGGAGTTCATCGGCGGAAGCCTCGGAAAACCTCAATCTCGAATTGACCTTTGATAAACAGTTGTGGGTGGAGCGACGGCAGAAAGCTCGTGAGGAACTGACCGAGTTTTACCGGCGAGGGGCAGACTTGTCGAATTCGGACATGAAAACGTGGCGATCGCTGACGCAACCACGTCTCGACCAAATCAAGTCGCTGCTATTTCGCTTGGATCTGCTCAATACGCGACTTCAATCCACAGCGAACCCAGACCCGCAGATCATTGAAACGATGGTGCTGGGGGTGGACGAATTGCAGGTCCTCGTCCAGCAGATCCCAATCCATGAGAGTCGAGTCGAATCCCGGTTACCGGGATTTCATCACGAGATCGAATGGCGCTTGTGGCTGATCGGCATTCCCACCATGATTGTGGTGACATTGTTTTTTACGCTGATCTATTCGGGCTATCACTGGATTCTGATTCCGATTCGGAAATTGCATCAGGCGGCATCTCGTGTGGCGCATGGAGACTTTACCTACCGATTGAAACTTCCCGGCAAGGACGAGATGGCGGAATTGGCCGAAATGTTCAATAAGATGACTGAACGCTTTATGACGGATAAAGCCAAACTGGCGCGGGAAGTCGAGGAACGCAGCCGTCAGATTCTGCGGAATGAGCGTCTGGCGGGGATCGGATTTTTTGCCTCGGGGATTTCGCACGAGATCAACAATCCGTTGCAGGCGATTGGTGCTGCCGCCGAATCACTGACCAGCCGCATCGGCGACGGTTCTCTCGGGACAGAGCTCCCTGCGGCAGACCTCGATTTACTGTCAACCTATCTGGGGATGATCGAGCGTGAATCGGCGCGTTGTCAGCAGATTACGTCGCGGGTGCTGGATTTTGCTCGCGGAACAAACGGCCCCAAGTCCCGCCAGGATCTGACGAGGATCGTCGCCGAGGTGCTGGACATGGTCTCGCACATGAGCAAATTCGATTGCTACCAAATCGAGTTTGATCGGAGTCAGCCGCACTTTCTGGATGTCAGTGCGGCGGAAATGAAGCAAGTGATTCTGAATCTCGTCGCCAACGGACTCGAATCGATGGTCGGCTCGGGACGATTAATCGTGCAGATTATCGAGCTGGTTGACGAGATCGTTTTGACGATTCAAGATCATGGTTGTGGAATGACTCAAGATGTGATTGCCAATTTGTACGAGCCGTTCTTCACCGATAAGCTGAATGGAAAAGGGACCGGGTTGGGGCTGTCGATTACGCATCGCATCGTCGGTGACCACGGGGGACGTATCGAAGCGACCAGCGACGGGGTTGGCTGTGGGAGTACTTTCCGGGTTCATTTGCCACGAGCGGCCCGGACGACGAACAGTTCCGCGGCCTGATATTTACGCATTTCAGAAGAATTTCATTGATGTCGCGCGAAGATCTGCTTTCGACTTACGATTATTTGCTGCCCAACGAATTGATCGCCAGAGAACCGCTGCCGCGACGCGATGCGTCACGGCTGATGGTGGTGGATCGAGCCGCGGGGACGGTGACTCATCGCACCCTGCAAGACCTCCCGGACCTGTTGCAAGCCGGGGATTGTCTGGTTCTCAATAACAGCCGCGTGCTGCCCGCTCGTTTGTTTGGAGTCCGCACGGCAACCGGAGGAAAATGGGAAGGACTTTATCTGAGTTCGACCCCGGACGGATTATGGCGTTTGATCGGGCAGACGAGGGGATACCTCCGTCTGCACGAAACGGTCACCTTGATCAACAACGCGGGAGAAACATTACGGCTGAAACTGATCGA
>JBIKZJ010000235.1:0-9852 GCA_044354755.1 Schlesneria sp.
ATTGTTCGAAGACCCTGGTCGCTTTTTTGACATCTTGAATTTCCACACTGAGCATCAGGCTGGTGGCAATCATCCCACCCAGGCTGGGGGAATCGAATGCCATCACAACATCGCCAAAAGCCGGGAGAACATCTTCGAGGATCTGCAGTTCCAGTTCGCTTTGCAGTTCCGTGACCGTTTCGTCAAAACTGCGAACCGCAAGAGGCTGCGTTTTCGCGATCATCTGTCGGGATTCTTTGAACAGCCGGGTGAAGCTGATGCTGGTCGCCAGCACCAGATCGGCATCGGCGGGAATGTGAGCGAATTGCTGGGGTTGGATTGGGGGGCCTGCGGCAAGGACCAGGGCTCCATCCAGTCGCCCTGCGGTGGCAATGAATGTTCGCTGCGTCAGAACATCTTGTTCCAGACCGCTGGATTGGACCAGATGATCGACCGCATCGACTCCGACCATCGCAGCCATGGGGCGGATGACCAGTCCGAGGGGGCCGAGGGACTTCGTCAGGTTGGTGAGGATTCCCTTGGTGTCGATCCAGCCGACGGACGAGAATCTCTCGACGGCGACTTGTTTCACCGCAGTTTGAAACCGCAGATTCGACTCCATTCCCGGTTTGCGGCCGGATAATCCGTCCGTCATCAGGTCCAGTGTCCCCGCACCGAAGGCCAGCAGAATTCGCGAATCATTCCGGTGAGCCACGAGAGTCAAACCGGGAATGGGGAGCGGAATCGATTGGGTCCGTCCCCCTTCTTCTTCGTGGAAATCGAAAATCGCGGCGAGGGTCTGATTGAGCTGTTTCCAGAGTCGATCTGTTTCGGTATCGCTACGGACCATGATTCCGGCACGAATGGTGGCAGCGATTCGTGCCAGACCTACAGGATCAGCCTGATTGTCAGGGATTGGATGAAAACTGACGAACACCGAGCCGGGATGAGCCGTGAGGGAGCGGACGAGTGGTGGAACGACGGAGGTCAATTTTTCGAGCAGGTGCTCATAAAAGGGAATTTCCTCGTCTTCGTCAAACATGAAGGGGGGGGCTTGTTTGGCGAGTTGTTGATCGATCCATTGTGTGAGCTGCAAGATTTCCGGGTCAGTAGCAAATCCCTCGATCCCGGTGGCACCGGGTTGTCCAGGGCCCCGTGCTGCCCACTCAAAGTACAGCACCGACTCGGGCGGAGCCACGTTTAAGAGTGCAGGATCCCGCTCGCCGGGAGGGAGCCCTACGAGGCCGCTTCCCGCAAAAATCCAGAACAAAAGTTCCCATAAACCGGGATAACCCTGAGACTGCATAAGAACTTCTCGCTTTACAAATCAAAGTGTGCTGTTGCGATGCCGATTTTAGCGTTTTTGTGCGGGATCCTTCAACGACTTCGGTTTCCGCAACATCATCCCTTCCAGAGATCCGGTCAAAAACGATATTCTACGGCAAGAAGCGTCGATCTCGATCGTATCCCAGCGCCGTTCCATTGGGGGAAGGCCACGCCACGAGACACGATACGGTTTTGGTTGATTTCAGGAGTTTGACGATAATGCCTTTGGTTCCCCTTCGACTTGTACTCGATCACGCGGCCGAAAATAATTATGGAGTTGCCGCGTTTAATGTGAATAACATGGAGCAGATTCAGTCGATCATGGAAGCGGCTCGGGAAACCGATTCGCCCGTGATCGTCCAGGCCTCACGCGGGGCTCGGTCGTATTCGCAGGACAATTATCTGCGGCATCTGATGCTGGCCGCTTCCGAATTGTATCCAGAAATTCCGATCGTGATGCACCAGGATCACGGAAACAGCCCAGCGACTTGCTGCAGTGCGATCAAGTACGGCTTCACGTCGGTCATGATGGACGGTTCCTTAAAAGAAGATGGCAAGACTCCGGCAGACTATGACTATAACGTCGCCGTGACCGCAGAGGTGGTCAAAGTGGCTCATATGTTCGGCGTCTCGGTCGAAGGGGAACTCGGTTGCCTCGGTCGTCTCGATACGGGCGAAGGGGAAGCGGAAGATGGCCATGGTGCCACCGGTCAGTTGTCTCATGATCAACTGTTGACCGATCCCGATGAAGCCGAGCGCTTTGTGAAGGCCACGAAGGTTGATGCATTGGCTGTCGCGATTGGAACCAGTCACGGGGCCTACAAGTTCGACAAGAAGCCCGATGGTGAAGTTCTGGCGATGAAGCGGATTGAAGAGATTCACAAACGGTTGCCAAACACACATTTGGTGATGCACGGCAGCTCGTCGGTACCCCAGGATCTGCAGGATGTGATCAACAAGTACGGCGGCAAGATGAAGCAGACGTTCGGCGTTCCCGTGGAAGAGATTCAACGGGGGATCAAGAGCGGTGTTCGAAAGATTAACGTTGATACGGACTGCCGCATGGCGATTACCGGAGCGATTCGCCAGTTGCTGGCGACCAGTCCGGAAAAATTTGATCCGCGCGATTATTTGAAACCGGCTCGCGATGCCATGAAAAAGGTCTGCGTCGCCCGGATGGTCTCGTTTGGTCAAGCGGGCAATGCCAGCAAGTTGATCGCCTCGGGCCGAATCAAGTAATCCAGTGCTCTTGAACGTGAGCAATCGATGGATTGACCCAGGGATGACCCGGACCGCAGGATTGCGACCGGGTCATTTCATTGGCGGCTGACGCGTTCACGGCGATCTCAACCGAAAAGTCGCAATCCCAACAGAAAAGTGCGAAAACTCCGATAAACGGGATCGAAGTTTGCCTCAAACCTGAAAAGGGACTGAAACCGGGATTTGGGTTATCGACAGCCACAAAGGATTCGTTGAGAATCAGCGATGACGGGTGCGCTCCCCTGATCGGCTGGCTTGAATCAGACTCGTTTTGATGCGAGTGTGTTGCTGATCCGGTTGTCCGTCGAGCGGTTTGAGTTGTTATTTGCGTATTCCGGTGCAGTGCTTGATCCCAACCCAGAAACCTCGACTTCCTCATTATGGATATCGCTCAAACTCTCATTCGACATGGTCTCGTTACCAAGCCCCAGGTCGAGGCGGCGTTGCCTCAGGCGGGGGGTAAGCGAGTCGACCGGGTGCTGGTCGAAATGGGGATCGTCAAAGAGGACGATGTCTTGCGTGCGTTCGCGGAAGAGTTGGGGATGGATTTTGTCGAAGTTAAGCTGGAGACCATCGACCACGACTTGCTGATGCAGTTCCCGACGACCGCCGTATTTCGGCACTCGCTGCTCCCCCTTTCACGACGCAACGGGAGCGTGGTTGTTGCGACCAGTGACCCCTTCAATCTGGAGGCTTTGGAAGAACTTTCTGCCGTCAGTGGGTTTCATCTTGAGCCGGTGCTCGCACGTCGCCTGGATGTGATTGAACTGATCAAAGAACATCTCGGGGTGGGTGGCGATACACTGAACGAACTGGTGGCCCAGCGCTCTGCCGAGGGGATCGAACTGCTGAGCGATCTCTCGTCAGACGATTCTGACTTGGCTCAACAGGCAGAAAATGCCTCGGTCATCAAGCTGGTGAATGAACTGCTGGTCGAGGCGCTCGAACAGCAATCGAGTGACGTGCATATTGAACCTCAAGAGAACGGTTTGACGATTCGCTACCGTGTCGACGGTTTGTTACGGGTGCAGCCTGTGCCCGAGTCGATTTCTCACTTCTTTGCCGCCATTGTCACGCGGCTGAAGATCATGTCGAAACTGAATATCGCCGAGAAACGAATTCCTCAGGATGGTCGCATCAAATTGCGGGTTTCAGGCCGTGAGATCGACGTGCGTGTGTCGATTATTCCGATGGTGCATGGCGAAGGGGTCGTCATGCGTCTGCTCGACAAAGGCCGCATGGTCTTCAATCTGAAGAATGTCGGGATGCCCGACCAGCTGGCCAAAACCTTTCACGAATTGATTGCGTTGCCACACGGGATTATTCTCGTGACGGGTCCCACCGGGAGCGGTAAAACCTCAACGTTGTACAGTGCGTTGAACGAGATCAAAGAACCGACGATTAAAATCATCACGGTCGAGGACCCCGTGGAATACCAGAACCCGGGAATCAGCCAGATTCAGGTTCATTCCAAGGTGGGACTGACGTTTGCAGCGGGTCTGCGCAGCATCCTGCGTCATGACCCGGATGTGATTCTGATCGGGGAAATTCGCGATGGAGAAACGGCGGAAGCGGCGATTCAAGCCTCGCTGACCGGCCACCTGGTCTTCAGTACGCTGCATACGAATGATGCCCCTGGTGCCTTTGCCCGTCTGATCGATATGGGTGTCGAGCCCTATCTTGTTGCCAGCACGGTGGAAGGGGTGCTGGCGCAGCGGCTCGTTCGCGTCTTGTGCAAGCATTGCAAAGAGCAATACCGGCCTGCCGACGACGAACTTCCCGAGGATTTTCCCATTCCTGCACCGGACTTTCTCTGGAAGCCCGTTGGCTGTCGTGAATGTAAAGGGGCGGGTTACGCAGGTCGCCGCGCGATTTTTGAATTATTGCGAACCGATCCCGAAATTGGACGGCTGTGCATTAATCGGGCGAGTACTGCCGAGATGCGAGATTACGCCTTAAAGAAAGGGATGGTCTCGTTGCGTCTGTCTGGATTCCAGCGCGTGCTGGATGGAACGACGACGCTCGAAGAAGTGCTGCGAATCACCAAGCGGGACCTGTAAGCCGTTCTGGTGAGAATCGCTTTGGTACTTGAGAAGTCTGGGAAATACCGGTAGCTTCGCCAGCAGAGTTTCTTTTTTTCTTCTGTGGCAAAGCCATGCCTGAAACACCAAAATCGCCACCGAAATCCGAATCGCTCAGCCTCGCCGAAATGATGCGCATCATGGATGTCGCCACCGAGATGCGTACGCAGCGTGAAACGGTCGAGAAAGAGTTTGCGGTCGACGAAACCCGACGGATCCTGCGGGAAAAGCTGCTGCAGACGACCGCCATCACCGGAGAACGGGTTACCGAGGCGGAAGTGGATGCGGCGATCGAATCCTATTTCAGCACGCTGTATACCTATCGAGAACCGAAAGGGACTTTGTCCGTCGTGCTGGCGCAGTTTTATGTCAAACGGGGTCACTTGGCGATTGTCTCGTTGCTGGTACTGACCCTGCTGGGAACCGGTTGGTGGTCGATGAAGTTCGCGAATTCGCGATTTTCGAGCACAGCACGCACGAATCGGAAGGTGGCCCGTCTGGAAACGGCAATCCAGTCGAATCTCGCTCGCGTCCAAGCCGTGGCTCGTGAACCGGCACTCAACGAGGATTTGGCCCGATGGCAAGAGGAAGCTCAGGTCGCAGGAAAACAGCTTGATCTACCCGCTTTGGGTTCCCTCGAGCAGCGATTGGGTGAACTGGCCATGCAGCTGAACGAGGTCTACCAGGTACGAATTCTCGCCGATCCCGATCAGCAAAGTGGTTTTGTCAGAAACTTTGAAGACGCTGCCGGAAAACGTCCGGCCTACTACCTGATTGTTTCGGCGATCGATGAACGTGGGCAAGCTGTTCGCCGTACAATCGAAAGTTCGGAAACACGGAAAAAGGTGACGGTGGACCGCTGGGCCGAGCAAGTTCCCAAAGAAGTCTTCGACCGGATCAAGGAAGACAAAAAAGCGGACGGAATCCTGAACGAAACCTCGTTTTCATTAAAACGACGTGGATTCCGTGAGGAAGAGATTTTGCTGCAGGGGGCCGACGACAAGCCAATCACCCGGATGGGTCAGATCACGGAATGGTGATTCGGTCGGTTTACCCGCCGGTGATTTCTCGCCGGCTGCAATCCTATTTTGCAGGAAATGTCATTCATGTCATCGCGATGAGATTCGGTTAAGAATCTGTCCATGAAGATCGCATGGCATCAACGTCGTTCGGCCGGGTGTTTTTGCTACGAGTTGTCCGCCAGTTTGCGCTCGCAGAGGGTCGTGAGAAGATGACTGACTGGATCGAGGAAAGCGTGAGCGACGAAGTCACGCAGCAGGCTGATGAATGGGTCTGCCAGCGGCGTCGCGACGACCCTGAAAAAGATGAAACGGATGCGAACGCACGCTGAAAAAAACCAGGTCGCTGACGGGCATTTGGACGCTGCAGCCTAGGTCCTGCAAAACGGAATTTCACCCTTCCAGCCGGCGTTTCCCCCTGCACGGTTTGTCGAATCCCGCTGCCTGCTCCCGCTGCCTCGTGGAACTGCTTATCGGTTCGAGGATTGCAAAGCCCGAAGTTCCTTGGGTAACGGGAACGAAACGTGTTCTTCCCGCGTGGTGATCTCGTCTACGGTCGCACCAAATTTGTCGCTGAGCCACTGGATGCAGTCTTGGACGACCACTTCCGGGGCACTGGCGCCGGCGGTAATCAGCACGATTGACTGGTCTGAAAACCATGCGGTTTGTAATTCGGCGGCTCCATCGATCAGATACGCCGGCTTGCCCAACAAGATCCCGATTTCCTGCAGACGCCGACTGTTGGAACTGTTCTGGCTGCCAACCACGATGACGACATCGGATTGGATCGCCAGTTGTTTCACGGCGTCCTGCCGGTTGGTGGTTGCGTAACAGATGTCCTCTTTAGGAGGGCTTTCGATGTGCGGAAACTTGGCTTTCAGAGCCTGAATCACTCGACCTGCCTCCTCGACACTGAGCGTGGTTTGTGTGAGGTAGGCAATTTTTTCCTGTGCCGGGAACGACAACCGGTTCACGTCCTCGGGGTCTTCAATCAGGGTGATACTCGCCGGGGCTTCGCCCATGGTTCCAATCACTTCGTCATGCCCTTCATGGCCAATCAAAATGATATGATAGCCATCGCGGGCGTACTTGATCGCCTCGAGATGCACTTTGGTGACCAGAGGACAGGTGGCGTCAATCGTTTGCAGCTTACGCTGTCGAGACTGTTGGCGAATTTCCGGTGAGACTCCGTGTGCCGAGTAGAGCAGGATCGATCCTTCAGGAACCTCGGAAATATGATTCACAAACGTGACACCCTGGTTGGTAAACCGATCAACCACGTACTTGTTATGCACAATCTCGTGATAAACGTATACGAAGGGACCAAACATCTGAATGGTCTGATCCAGACATTCAATTGCCATGTTCACGCCGGCACAAAAGCCACGCGGATTTGCTACCAGGATCTTCATTGTCGTTTCCGCTCCACAAATCTCAACCCGTTATCCCACTGCAGGGATTCTATGCCACAGACCCCCATTTTGGGAGAGGGAGCGGTAATTCCATTCGAAATGTCCTGTTTTCCCCATTGGCGTTTCCCCCCGCCAGCCGATACCCTAATCTTCGCGAGAGCAATCATCCGAGGCCGGGTTTCGGATCGATTTCTGTTTCAGTACCTGAATCGTTGATTTGCGTCGACAACGAAGTCAGATTTTCGGTGAAATTCGGTTAACCATGGCGGATCGGCTGCGGTTACCACATCAAGTTGTCTATTCCCGTGCACTCCGATCCAACGTCATGGTGTGAAATGATCCAACAGAGTTCAGGCGAAACGCTCATGCAGGGTGTCCCGGTGTTGACAGCGGTGGAACAGGCGATCGGATCCGAGTTGCTCGAGGCCGAACAGGTCCTCGCAGAGGAATTACAGAGCGAAAATCCTTATGTGAGCGACATCTTACAGCATTCCACCCGATTTCGGGGTAAGCGATTGCGACCGATGTTACTCTTGCTGACTGCGAAAGCATCAGGAGGAATTCGTAATGATCACAAAGTTTTGGCTGCTGTAGTCGAAATGATTCACTTGGCAACGCTGGTACACGATGACGTGCTGGACGAGGCGGAAACGCGTCGACATGTCGCCACAGTCAATTCACGCTGGAATAACGAAACCAGCGTTTTATTTGGTGACTATCTGTTCACACATTCGTTTCATCTGGCGAGCAGTCTCGATACGACCTATGCCTGCCGACGAATTGGTTGGTCGACCAACATCGTTTGTGGTGGCGAATTGTCGCAAATCAAGGAACGAGGTAACCTCGATTTAACGGAAGATGCCTATTTCCGCATTATTGACGGGAAAACCGCAGAATTAACCGCACTCTGCGGTCATCTCGGAGCCCGGTATGCCCAGGCGAGTCCAGAGGTGGTTGTGGCGATGGAACAGTATGGACGGTCGTTAGGGCTGGCATTCCAGATTGCCGATGATGTGCTGGATCTGATGGGAAGCGAAGGCAAAACCGGCAAATCCCTGGGAAGTGATTTGACAAAGCAAAAGCTTACTTTGCCGCTCATTCGGCTACTTAGCACAGTTTCTGAGAAAGAATCGATCGAGATTCGGCAGATTCTTTCGCACCCTGATGAAACCACCCGGCGTCAACTCAGTCCCTATTTTGAACGAAGCGACGCGTTCGAATATACACAAGAGCGGGCGAAAAGCCTGTCAGAGGACGCACGGCGGCAATTGGAATTAGTTCCGATGACTGCTGCCCGAAAAATCCTGGCCGAAATCGCCGAGTTTGCTGTGCAACGCTCATTTTGACAGGCGGTGGCCCGTTCATCTGTGAATGAGAGACTTGACTCACGGCATCAGCGTGTGAAGCTTGAGATTTCTTGACGCCACAATGACACCGGAACTGTGGCTGTATGTCGGTTATCGACTGTCGCGGTGTTTTTCGCTGCTTTCTCTGCTATCTCGCGTCGTTCAACCTCTTCTTGAGCACCGAAGCGATCTGTCGTATCGCATCGTCAAACTCCGTTGGCGTCTTGGCAAAATCATTACGGTTATCCTGCGTATCATCCCCGTTTCCGATGGCCATCATCTGAAATCGCCATAATATCCTCAATCCCTCGATGAATTGCTGTCGAAATCGATGCGAGGGACGGGCAAAAACTGCCGATTTTGCCTGATCGGTTCAACGTCTTTTCATTCAGGATGGCGAACGGCATGGCACGTCGCAAGTTCTTCCACCGATCGATCATCAATGGCAATCAATTGAATCTACCCGTCGAAGGGGAGGATTCTCGATCGTACGGATTTGTGGAAGCGATGCACAAGCGCCCCATGGAATGGTCGCCATTTTTGCTTGCCAATGAATATATTTGTTCTCGGCTCGGGGAATACATTGGACTTCCCGTCCCTCCGTGCGTGTTTACGTTCTCTGACATTGATGAATGTCCTGTTCTTTTTTCTGAGTTGAATTTCAACCCTGACGCCAAAGGGAGTGACAATCTGCCTCGCATCGACGGCGACTATCTTGTTCAATATCTGCCACGAGAGGCATCGGGCGTGCTCATGTTCGACGTATGGATCGCCAACTCAGACAGACACCCCAACAACCTCGCAGTCGATCTTACGAATGAGCCAAAAACCCTACGGGTATTCGATCATTGCAACGCACTTTTCGGGTCACTGACCGGTATGTCGAATTGCGGAATTCCACGCCTTGATCTGATTGGGTATCATCGACTGGGGATCACCGGGAGCACCATTACGGAAGGAACGCCACATTGCTTGATTCACGCGATAAATACGAGCGAGTATTTCAGCGAATGGATTAATCGCATTTTCAAGGTTCCCGATTATCTCATCGAAAAACTGTGCCGAGACGTGCGTAATATTGGCGCAATTGACAAACAGCAAACCGACGCGGCAATTGATTTTTTAACGTACCGTAAAAACAACCTGGAAACCCTCATCGATTCCCATCGTGAAGAATTTTCAGGAATTTCTGAATGGGTAACGCCTGGGAGGTGATCGTGACAACGCCACACTTTTTGATCGCAAAATATGTGCCTGATGTCAGAAGAATGGAACCACGCAACTGTGGAATCATCGTTTGGAATCATGGCGCAACTGCGACAAAATTTATCACGGACAACGCCAATGGACTGCGGCGTTTGCATCTCAATAACAAGCAAACTTATGCGCAATGGATCGCTGCGTGGTCAAAGGACTGCCAACAGAAAGC
>JBIKZJ010000236.1:0-9847 GCA_044354755.1 Schlesneria sp.
ATCATCGGCTGCCCACATGAAATACTCACCTTTGGCCTCGTTGAGGACCCAAAGAAAGTTGGGAACGGCACCGAGATTCACGGGTTGGCGAGTCAGTCGGATCCGAGAATCTCGCTGGGCGTACTCTTCGCTGATTGCTTGCGTGACGCCGTCGGTTGAGGCATTATCCGAGATGATCAATTCAAAGTGAGGATAGGTCTGACCCAGCAAGCCATCGAGAGCGCGCCGTACCGATTTTCCACCGTTATAAATCGGCATTCCGATCGAAATCAGGCGAGGCGACATATGAAAGACCCTCTCATAAAATTGTCGAATGATGGTTTGTCATGGATAAAAAACAGGGTAACAGAACGCTTTGACTGCCGGGGGGATCAGGAATTGCTAACGCATTTTAGCCATCCACCGGGTGCCACCGTCACTTGTAGCTTCTCTTCAATTTCCTGTTCATTTTGGAATCGCGGATGAGCCTTGAGAAACTCTTGTACGGCCGAGTACGGATTGTTTCCAATCCCCCACGGACGATCAGGAAAAGCATCCGCTTTCATAAATTCGACAACGGTATCGAACACCAATAGGTAGCTCCCTGACTGAACCAGCGGCGAATACAACGCCAATTCCTTGGCCACGTGTTCGTGGGTGTGGTTGGAATCCAGGATCACCACCACCGGAGATCGTTGTCCCACCAGGCTGCGTACTTGTTCCGCAACTCCTTCATCAATCGAGGAACCTTCAATCATTCGAATCCGACGTGCCATCGGATGCCGTTCAATTACCTCACGATTGTGCGAGCGAATATCGATATCGACTCCGATCACCAGCCCTTCCCCGCCAATCAATTCCAGCAGGCTGGCCGAGAGGATCAATGAACCCCCATGCGCAATTCCGGTTTCTACGATGGCCTGCGGCTTCACCTTCCAGATAATTTCCTGCATCGCCACGATGTCATGGGGATATTGGATGATCGGAACCCCGAGCCAGCTAAAGTTGTAGGGATACCGATGTTCAAAGGTTTTGTTGAACCAGGCGCGGGAAATCTCTCGCATCTCGGGGTCAGCACCCATGGCAGCAATTCTTTTCGGATCTTTGGGGTTTGTCGACATGCTGGGCCTTCTTTTTCAGGGACGTTGCGACGGGGTCAATCATGTTTTGCAGACCGAATCTCGAGTCTGGCAGGTGACTCATTGATTCCCATTGCATTCGAAATCAACTCTTGATCGGTAAGAAACAGGGTGAGAGCCCCCCTCACGAGGAAAGTCGGGTTGTGGTAAAGCGGTCTTCATCCATCATGTTGATGATTGTTGCCTGGATTTGGACCGCAGCAAGTCGTGCGGCGATTTCTTGATTGTAGTTGGGGTTTAGTACCAGCACCGTTGTTGGTTTGATCGCGGGTAGGGATTCGGGAGCAATGATCGGATGCCCGCTCCCCGGCAGAAATTTCTCTTGCTTGCTGGGATTTACATCCACAATCGCCCGGATCCATTTTCGCTCGGGATCGACCAGGTTCGCGAACGTCACCGCCTTGGCACCTGCACCCCATAACACCAGGGGGCCCTGTGACGATTGCTCGCTGAGGAACTCGGTCCAGACCTGCTTACGCTCGGATTCGATCGCATGAAATCGATGAGCATTTTCAGGCGTTGCTCCGGGATTAAAATTGGTCTCTGAGAAGGTTTCACGGGGACGCGCATGCAGCCAGAGGTACTGTCCACCAAAGACATGCTCGACCGACTGCACCGCAAATCCAGATCGTTCGAAGAGGGTTGTCAGCGAAGCAGACGTAAACAACGAGCAATGTTCGTAGAAAAAGTCCCAGATGACTTTGTGCTCCAGGATCCAGTCGACACAGGGGGTTTCGAAGAAGACATGCGAGGCCGGAGTGACCGCACTGCGGACCGCCTCGACCAGTAATCCCGGCTGTGTGATATGTTCAATCACATGACGGCAAACAACGATGTCCGCCTTTAAGCTGGCGCACGAGGCGTCATAAAAACATTTTTCAAATTTCAAACGGCCATCGCAGATCACTTCTGCTCCCAGATAGCTCGGGTCAAAGCCATAACCTCGTGCTTGCGGGTCACTAGCTAAAAGTCGTTTGATAAAATCTCCTTTACCGCATCCCACCTCCACAATCGTCGCACCCTGAATGCCGGAATTTTGCAGCGTCATCGTGACCAGCTGGTCGACATAGGCGTTAAAGGTTGGTGAATGAACTTGCGTGTTTTCATAGTCCTGATTGTAACTCATCAGGCGATCTTCAAACGTCGCGTTAAAAACGAAACCACAGTGAAGACAGACGTGCATCGCCAGTCGACCCCGACCAATTCTTCCTGCTTCGTCAGCCCCTCGCATCAGCAAATTCTGGTGTACGGGGACGGAATCACGCTGCAGAAATAATTCGATCGATGTTGAGCGACAAACCGGACAAACCGTCGAATCAGGATTCACGCGAACCTCCTTTGCACCAATCGATCGTGGCATCCAGGCCCGAGGCGAGCGTGTACGCAGGTTGCCAGGCAAGTTCCGTTTGTAATCGCCGAACATCGGCCACCAGTAAGGGGGGATCATCCGGGGAAGTCGGAATCGCGTCAAACTCAATGAAATCGCGCCGATCAAAGCGATCTGCAATCCGCAACACGATCTCGCGAATTGTCACCGGTTCGCCGGAAGCAATATTGACCGCTCCCTGCACATCACTTGCCAGCAGTGCCACCAAGGCCCTGGCCGCATCCGTAATGTGCAGAAAATCACGGATCTGACGACCGTGCGAGCAGCGAGCAGGCTCATTTTTTAACAGCGATTCGATCACTACGCCCGGAATCCGTGACGGGTGTCCATAGGGGCCATATAAGAAAAACAGTCGCCCCCAACCCCAACTCAACCCCATTTGCCGAGCATAGGCCGCGAGCGTCAACTGCAATGCGTGTTTACACTGTCCGTAGAGCGTTGCGGGCTGCAAGGGGGTGACCTGTTCCCGACACCAGCCATAATTCCAGTCGTACTCGGCACAACTTCCCGACATCACCACACGCTGGCCACCCTGCTGGTGGAACGTACGTAGCAGGTGCAGACTGGCCGTTAACCAGTCGACATTCTCAGCGGCGGAATGATAGCGACGAGGTTCGGTAATCCAGGCGAGATGCAGCAAGTGGCTCGGCTGAATCGTCGTCATCACCGACGAAACCGCAATTGGATCCATCAGGTCGACCCGATGAGTGACGGCCCCACCCGGCAGCGACGGCACTGTGACCGGCAATCCTTTTGACGAAATCACATGAACTTCGTAGCCAAGCTGCTGTAAGATTGGGACGCATTGGCGGCCGACAAACCCGTTCCCTCCCGTGACCATGACCCGCTTCATGCTGAAGCCCCCCAGATGAGGCGCTCGTCTGATCCAGGGATGAGGTTGGGATACGAGTTATCTCGATCCGAAATGACGAGGGGCAATTCGGGCCACTGGATTCCGAACGCAGGATCATTCCAGCGGAGGCCTGCGGCACTTTGCGGAACAAACTCATCGGACATCTGGTAAAAGACTTCCGTAGCATCGGACAGCGTGATAAACCCGTGAGCAAAATCTTCTGGGATATAAAGCAGCCGATGGTTTGCGGCAGAAAGCTCGACACCGAACCACTGCAGAAAGGTCGGCGAATCGGTCCTCAAATCCACGATCACATCAAAAATGGCCCCCGCCGTACATCGGACCAGTTTGGTTTCGCCATCGGGATGTCGTTGAAAGTGCATCCCGCGCAGTGTTGCTCGTCGATGATTGAACGAAATGTTGCACTGCACCAACTGCGAATTGAGTCCCTGCTGCGCGAACTCGCGCTGACACCAACTGCGAGCAAAGAACCCCCGTGCGTCTTCAAGCCGTTCAGGCTCGATCACGAAAGCTCCCTGTAATGTTGTCTCCTGGAATTTCACAATGCGGATTCGTGTTCGAGTTCTGGTGGAAGCCTCCCGCGTGAGGGAGGGGTTATCTTTAGGGGCACTATTAATATTTTTTGATTTCGTTGTGTCGGGCTCGCGGATGCTTAACGTGATCTGTGGCCATTCATCCGTTTGATCCGGGGATCAGGCCACCCGAACCTCCGGAATCGGAATGATGAATTTCCCCCCTCGCTGACGGTATTGAGACTGTTGCTTCAGAACTTCCTCCGCAAAATTCCACGTCAGCAGCAGACAATAGTCGGGCTGATCTTCAAGCAGTCGAGCAGGATCACAGATCTTCAAGTGGGTACCCGGAGTATAAAATCCCTGCTTGACGGTACTGCGATCGACGACGAAATCCAGCCGTTCCGAACCAATCCCAAAATAGTTCATTAACGTACTCCCTTTGGCCGAAGCGCCGTAAACCGCGATCCGTTTCCCCGCGTCCTTCAGCGTATCCAGCAGACCGACCAGTTCGGTTCGCAGAGATTCGACCCGCGCACCGAACGAGGCATACAGCGCGGCATCCCGAACCCAGTGAGACTCGTCCTCAAGCAAGCGGGTCACCGCAGGTTGTACGACGGCAGAACCGGTGTGCACCGCGAAAATCCGCAGTGAGCCGCCATGAATGGCCAGTCGCTCCACATCCACAATCGTCAGCCCGTGCTGGGCAAACAAACGGTTCAGTGCCGTCAGAGAAAAGTAACAGAGATGCTCGTGGTAAATAGTATCGAATTCCACGTGATCCAGCAGATCCTTCAGATAAGGAGCCTCCACCACCACGATTCCGCTTGGCTTGAGCAGTGCTGCAAATCCCGCCACAACACCATTCAGGTCGGCGACATGTGCCAAGACATTGTTCGCGTGAATCACATCCGCCTGCTGGCCCGATTTGGCCAATTGGGTCGCAAGCTCACGACCAAAAAACTCGCTGATCGTCCGGACTCCACGCTCGGCTTCCGCCACCCGGGCGATATTCTGAGCCGGTTCGATCCCCAATACCGGAATCCCCGCTTTGTGATACCACTGCAACAGATATCCATCGTTGCTGGCAATCTCGACCGCCAGACTGTTGTGATCCAGCTTGCGAGTTTCCCGCAATCGATCCGCGATCGAGCGGGCATGGGCCACCATCGTATCGGAAAACGATGAGAAGTAAGCGTAATCGCGAAAAAGGGTTTCGGGTGGAACGGTTTCCGTAATCTGAGCCAGCGAACAGTCCGGGCACCAGGCAAGCTCTAAGGGCCAGGTCAATTCAATCCCCGCCAAGTCCTCTTCGCGCAAGAGTGCATTGGCCAGCGGAGTGTGACCGAGCGACAGGATCGGATTCAAGCCGACTTGGCCACAACCACGGCAACTTAAGTTGTGCTGGACGAGGTGACCGAAGGCTGGAGATAGTTCATGTACCATGTAATTGTCCTGCGAAGGCCTTCTTCTAAAGTGAACAGGGGTTTCCAATGCAAAAGCTCGCGGGCCTTGCGGGCACTCAGATATTGATGAGGGATCTCGTGACTCGCTTCACCCAAAATGTCAGGCTCCAGCGACGAGCCCATCTGCTGTAATACGAGACGAACAATGTCCAGCACTGAGAGCTGAATCTCTGTCGAAAGATTAAAGGCCATGCCAACCAATTCAGGACGCCGCGCCAATTGCTCGGCGAGAAACATGTAGGCCGCGGCACCATCTTCCACGTAGAAATAATCGCGAACAAACGATCCATCGGAACGAATCAACGGACGCTGGCCCCGATGCACCGACCGGATGGTCCCTGGAATAATTCGGTTCCAGTTCAGATCGCCTCCCCCATAGAAATTTCCGCAGCGGGTAATCACGACGGGAAGCCCATAAGTCACGGCATAGGCTTGGGCGATCAGATCGCTACACGATTTACTCACATCATACGGATGTCGGCCTTCCAGTGGTGTCTCTTCGGTATAAGGAAGCGTCTTGGCTTCCCCATACGCTTTGTCCGACGAGGCAACGATGATCTGACCCACTTTGGGCGAACGACGACACGCTTCGAGCAGTTTCCAAGTCCCGCCGATATTCGCTTCAAAGGTTGAAATTGGATTGCGATTGGCAATTCCCACGATCGTCTGTGCCGCCAGATGCATCACGGTCGTGATTTCAAATTCACCGAGGGCACGCTCGATAACCGCCTGATCACAGAGGTCTCCACTCACCACGGTCACTTGATCAATCATCCGACTGCGGTAGAGTTCCGATTGAGGAGTCCAGTCCCGAATCAAACAGACGACATCCGCTTCCGCTTCCAGCAGTCGCCGAATGAGCCAGCCACCAACCAACCCGGTGGCTCCCGTCACGAAAACGCGTCGATCCTGCCAGAAGGATTTCTCGAAACCGCCGCTCTCAGGCATCATCATGGTGTTATTTCCAGCGGCTTAAGAGGGTGGTTTCTGAGGGAATCGGGATTGCGGGTCGGGATTGCAGGGAATCGAAATCGAGTTGTTGTCGGCGACGATCAAGGAATCTCTGCTGCGTCCTGAAGGACTTGATCAAGAAGAGCGGTTTAACGAGCATTGGAACGTAACTGGAGCGTCGGTTCAGCAAACCGCTGATCCCAGACACACCACGGTGCCTCGCCACTTTGCCATAACTGTTCCAGGTAATGTTTGTCGCGAAGTGTATCCATGCATTGCCAGAATCCCTCGTGTTCGTACGCGGCCAGTTGACCGTCAGCGGCAACACGATTGAGCGCGTCAATTTCCAGACTGTCGGTGTCATGAGCGAGATAGTCAAAAATGGCTGGTTCGAACACCAGGAATCCCCCGTTGATCCAACCTTCCCCTTTGACCGACTTTTCGGTGAAACAGTTGACAATTCCGTCTTCCACCGAAAGCCCCCCAAATCGGGCTGGAGGTCGAACCGCAGTCACGGTCGCAATTTTCCCCCGCCGACGGTGATACGCCAGCAGTGCGGTCAAATCGACGTTGCTCACACCATCGCCGTAAGTCAGCATGAAGGTTTCGTCACCCAGCCATCGTTTCAGCCGCAGCAGGCGTCCCCCGGTGAGCGTATTGAGGCCGGTGTCGACCAGATTCACATTCCAGCGATCAAGTTCAACTTCGGTCCTTTTGATCGAGCCTTTGGCAAAATCAATCGACAAGTTCCCCGCCAGATTGTACCGGTCGAGAAAATAATCCTTGATGAAGTCGCCCATGTAACCCAAAGCAACATAGAAATCTTCGCACCGATAATGGGCGAAATGCTTCATGATGTGCCAGAGAATGGGCTTACCACCAATTTCGACCATCGGTTTCGGCCGGGCTGACGTCTCTTCCTGGAGACGCGTCCCCATTCCCCCGGCGAGAAGTACTACTCGCATCTGTTGCCCCATTCAAATCCATTCGGGAGCTGCCCGGATTCCTGCTTGAACCCCTTCACCGGAATCCAATACTGAACCCACAAATCGAAACCTGAGAATCCGGTTTCATATCGAATTTAGAAACGGTTTTCCAGCATGTCAAGGGCACCGCCCCGTACGGGAATGATGGACCAGTCCGTTCCGATAATCCTTCCAAACCGCACGTTGCGCGTGAACCCCGTGGCAATTCCTGACAAAACGTCCCTTCTCGATTGATCCCTTCGATCGGTCCAGCCGAAAAAAAGAGAGGCCGGCTTCGCTGCGAAAATCTTCGGTGGTTGGAAAACCGGGATTACTTGTGAACCGGGATTACTTGTGAAGCAGAGATGCCAAGACTAGCATACATCTTGGTTTGGCCCGACGGTCAAACATGCAGGAATTGATGGCCTTATAGTCTGCTGGACGACAAACTCATGAGCGACTTGATTCATCTGGAGCTGACCGCTCGCCAGCGCGAACTGTTGTTGCGTGGGCTACGCTATGTTCGGAGTAGCCGGATGCTCGAAATCCGCGAAATTCCCGACACGATCGCCGAAGAACGAGCCTCGGAACTGACCGAAATTGGGCAACTGGTAGCGATGCTCGATCGCAAGGCCGGCGCAGCCGCTGCTGTGAGCTAACGGTCTGCGGGTTGCATCACGGCTCGGTGGTCGGTTTAATTCATGCAGGCTCGGTGGTCGGTTTGATTCATGCAGGCTCGGTGATCGGTTTGATTCATGCAGGCTCGTTGATCGACTCGATCGATAAATAACCTGCGATCGAACCGAAATGATGTGTAACGAATCAAAAGCAACGGATTCAAAAACGGTATTCCTGCAAAACCCGATTGGGGCTGCAGGAATACCGAATCGAGCCAGGAATACCGAATCGAGCTTCGTCGAATGGACTACTTGGTTACGCCAGCATCTTTGCGGGCCTTGGCTTCCTGCTGCTGTGAGACTTCAGGATTGGGGGTGGCATCCCCTTCTTCCTGAGCCAGCACCCATTTCACTCCCCCTGTGACATGCTCCAGGAAACGCTTGTCGACCCAAGTCGATTCATTATGTCCCAGATTGGTCACAAAGACCCGTCCTTCGCCGTAATTCTTGACCCACGAAACAGGAACGTGTCGGGCGACGGTTACTTCGACTTCTTTGTCCCCCTCTTTGATCTTGGACTTGCTTCCCTTGGTCGGGCATTTTTCAATGTTCAGGCTCATCAGCACGTGAACTTTTTCGGGCTGCCAGTTCTTGTACCAGTAGATCTCGTCCTTAATCTGGAATTCACCACCAAACGGCTTCATCGCCGGATGCTTGGTGTCATGAACCGTCACCGTGACCAGTTCACCCGCATTCCATGGGTGGCCGTCAAAGGTGCCACCGATCATGTCCCAGTACGGCTTGTAGTTGTGATACGTATCCAGAGCCGAATGGAATCCAATGAACGCATGCCCCTTTTTCTTCAGCCACTCGTTGAAGAAATAGTCTTTGTCGGCGTCCGAGATGGGGAGATCGCCTGTGGTGTAGAACATGACGATATCGAACTTCTGCAGATTCTCCTTCGTAAAGTCCGCTGCAGCGTTCTGAGTGCAGGTGACCTCGAACAGGCCTGACTGCTGACCCAGTTGTGTCATCGCAATTTCTGCCGCAGCCAGACCCTGCTTGGACTGATCACGGTTGACCGAACCATGCTTAAAGCCCTGGCTCTGCGTTAGCATCAATACTTTGGCCTTGTCGGCGGCCGAGGCCGTATCAACGGCCCACAGGCCGGCAATCGCGGCCAATAACAAAACAGAAAACCTCTTCATCGCGGGTGACTCCTGTGTGTGCGGATCGGGGTGTGCAGAGCTGGTCATCAAACCATTCCGATGATAACCGTACGGCGCGTACGTTTCATCCGCAGACGCCCCTTTTTCAGTGTTGCCAGGAATGATCCTGAACAACATTCTCACTTGAAGTCCCTTTCGTTGGGCTCAGACGTCGGGATATGGTATTCTAGAACTTACGCAAATTTTTTGACGGTTTCGATTGATTAGATTGAGGCGGCACCATGTCTGGCGGTGGATATTCTCCTGAAGAGCAGCGTAAGCGAAAACTGGCTTCCGATTGTCTGAAGCGGGCCACCGAGGCCATGGCGAAACAGAATTGGGACTACGCTGTAGAAATGTTTGCGACGGCGGTCAAAATGGTTCCTGACAATCTGATGTATCGTCAGTCATTACGCGGGAGTGAACGGAAAAAGTACAAAGACAATAAGTCCGGTGCCAGCATGGCGTTCCTGAAGCTGTCAGGAATCCGGTCTCGGATCAAGAAGGCTCGTGGGGCCAAAAATTGGGCCGATCTGGATCTGGCCGCCGAAGAGGGACTCGCAGTCAATCCCTGGGACGCCCATTTTAACGCCGAACTGGGCGAAGCGGCCCGCGAACGGGGTTTTCTGGAAATCGCGGCCTTTGCTTATGAACAGGCGACCAGCCCCGACGGTTCGCCCGACAACAAAGACTATCTGACCGCACTGGCCGAAATTTACGAGATGCGAAAAAACTTTACGGCGGCGATC
>JBIKZJ010000237.1:0-9830 GCA_044354755.1 Schlesneria sp.
AACGTCTCAGGATACGTCATCCGTGCCGCCAAGCCCCACGTTGCCGCCTCGTCCCCCTCGTTCACAAAACTTGACCGAGTTGCTTTCGGCGACCTTTGGACATGCCGGTTTCCGTCCTCATCAAGAAGGGGTCTGCAAGGCAGCCCGTGATGGCGAGGATGTGCTGCTGGTGATGCCGACGGGTGCGGGGAAGTCGCTGTGCTATCAGCTCCCTGGACTGGCACGTGGCGGCACGACGCTGGTGATCAGCCCGCTGATTGCCTTGATGGAGGATCAGGTCGCCAAACTCCAGGAACTGGGCCTGCGGGCAGAACGGATTCACTCGGGCCGATCTCGGCTCGAATCCCGTGCCGTGTGCGTCGAATACCTTGCTGGCACACTCGACTTTCTCTTTATCGCCCCCGAACGACTCGGTGTCCCTGGATTTCCCGAGTTTCTGGCCCGTGCCAAGCCAACGCTGATCGCGATTGACGAGGCTCACTGCATTTCGCAATGGGGACATGACTTTCGCCCCGAGTATCGGATGCTGGGCCAGCGACTCCCCTCACTCCGTCCCGCTCCGGTCATTGCACTGACCGCGACGGCGACCCCCCAGGTCCAGCGTGACATCATTGCCCAGTTAGATCTCAAATCGGACAATCGCTTCATTCATGGCTTTCGACGGAACAATCTTGCCATCGAAGTGGTCGAGGTTCCCCGCCCCGATCGCATGGATCTGATTCTGGAATTACTGGAGGATTCTTCACGCCGGCCGGCAATCGTCTATGCACCCTCTCGCAAGGATGCGGTCAAACTCGCCGAGCAGCTTAGTACGACGATGAAGACCGCCCCCTACCATGCGGGTATGCCGACCGTCGAACGGGACCGAGTACAGACCGCTTTTCTGAGTGGGAAAATCGATGTCATCGTGGCTACCGTGGCCTTTGGGATGGGGATTGACAAGGGGGACGTACGGACCGTGGTACACCTGGCATTACCCCAAACACTCGAAGGGTATTATCAGGAAATTGGTCGGGCCGGCCGTGACGGCAAGCCCTCGCGCGCGATCCTGTTCCATTCCTTCATCGATCGTAAAACGAATGAATTTTTTCACGAAAAAAACTATCCGCCAGTGGCCGAGCTGAACAAACTTTTCGCCGTGCTCACGGTCAAGCCGCAGCCGAAGCTCACCTTGCGGGATCGATCGAAACTGGACGAGGACTTCTTTGATCGCGCCCTGGAAAAGCTCTGGGTCCATGGCGGTGTGTTGGTTGACCCTGACGAGTCACTCCGCCGGGGAAACGCGAATTGGGCCCCGTCCTATGAAGCCCAAGTGTTACACCGGCTGGTTCAGTCTGAGCAGATGGCCCGCTTTGCCCAATCGCAAGGCTGTCGGATGGTCCATCTGATCAAACATTTCGGTGACGACGACGACCCTGGTACACCTTGTGGAATTTGCGACGCCTGCGACGCTGCGATCTGCGTCGTGCAAGCGTTCCGCGTACCGACCAGTCGCGAAACAACGATCATGCAGGCGACACTCAAGTCGCTCGCAGCACACAATAATCAGTCGATCGGCACGCTCCATCGGAACGAGGGGGGGGCCATGGAGCGGTCTGAGTTTGACGCGATCGTCTCTGCCCTGCTCCGCGGAGGAATGGTTAAAAGTTACTCGGATGTTTTTGAGAAAGAGGGCAAATCGATCACGTTTCTGCGGCTGACGTTGACACCGCAAGGGAAAAACGTGAAGGGTCAAGATCTTTCTTCGCTGCAGGTCCCGGCAAAAACCGCGACCCGAAAACCGGGGACGAAACCACGCACGAATTCCAAGTCCCGTACGACGTCGACGCCGCAGTCTCAGTCGCAGCCCAAGCCCAAGCCAAAATCCAAATCGTCCTCGACGAGGGGCGACTCACCGCGAACATCCAGAGTTGACGCGGCCTTGCGAGCCTGGCGGAAGGACGAGGCGGCAAAAAAACGTGTCCCTGCCTTCCGGATTATGACCGACAAGACACTCCAGGGGGTGGCGCTCGCTCGTCCCGACGACGAGACCGCATTGCTCGCGATTTTTGGCGTGGGACCATCGCTTGTTGCCAAGCACGGGGAAAAGATTCTGCAGATTGTGCGTGATGCCTGAATCTGTCGCGCGGAACGCTATTCCACGAGGCCGGGATGGGATTATTGGAACTCCTGTAGTCGTTCAGGAAAGAATCTGATGAATCACCTGTCCATGTTCCAGCTCTAAACGCTTGCGGCCCGGAATCTCCATTCGCCGCGAATCCAGACCGAGCAAATGCAGGATCGTGGCATTCACATCCGTGACGAAATGGCGATCCTCGACCGCGTGAAAGCCAAGTTCGTCGGTGGCACCATGTACGATGCCGCCACGGATTCCACCCCCGGCCATGCAGATGGAAAAACCATAATTGTGATGATCGCGGCCGTCGGCTCCCTGTACACCGGGGGTCCGGCCAAACTCGGTGGCGAAGACGACGATTGTTTCATCCAATAACCCCCGCTGCTTCAAATCCTGTAGTAACCCTGCGACCGGCAGATCGACCTGCGCGCACAAGCCGGTATGGTTTTGTCGCAAGGCCGAATGCGCATCCCAGGCTCCGGCTGCACCGTCACCATGAAAAATCTGGACGAACCGAACGCCCTGTTCAACCATCCGCCGCGCAGCCAGCAACTGTTGTCCGAACGGTCGCGTGACATCTTGGTCGAGACCGTACAACTTGCGGATTTCAGGCTTTTCGGAATCGAATTTCAACAACTCGGGAACAGCGGTCTGCATGCGGAACGCCAGTTCGTACGACTGCATCCGCGCCCGCAGTGACGCGTCGGCTGGATAGTCTTTCGCTGCCAACCGGTTCAGTCTCCCCAGCAGATCGGATTTCGTCTGGGCCATGGCGGATGTGACAGGGCGTGCGGGTTTGGCAAAGGGGAGCGGATTGTCGGGGTCGATCTTCAGCAAAATTCCGGCATGTTCCGGTCCGAGGTAGTCCGAGTCAACACCACCGTTGCACTGCAGATCGAGCGGCGGACCCATGGAAATGAATTGAGGCAGGCTATCCCCTTGGGGTGCCAGTCCGTATTGCACCCAGGCTCCCAGCGTCGGAAAGCAGCCGTCGAGGATATGGCGTCCCGTCAGAAACTGCATCTGGGCACCGTGATTGTTGTCGCCGGTCCACATCGAACGGATCACAGCCAGATCGTCAACGCATTGCCGAATCTGGGGGAACCAATCACTCACCTCGATTCCCGACTGGCCACCTCGTTGAAAGCCAATTTGCGTCGGGAAAATCCGCGCTTTGTTCTTGTCGATAATGTTGTTCGCGACTTGCTCGCGCACATTTTTTAGTAAGGGGGATTCTAGCACGGATTTATGGGGCGATTCCCCCAAGGTCTTCCCTGCGTGGATGGTCAGCTCAGGTTTCGGATCAAAGGTTTCCAGATGGCTGAATCCGCCACGCATCATCATGAAGATGACCTGTTTGGCACGGGGTGCCCGGTGTGGTCGACCATCAGGAGGGATCCAGCCAATCCCCGCTTCCTCAGCCCCCTCCGCAACGCGAAGGTCTGGTTGCGAAGCCGCCATCGCCACGCTGGCCAGGCCGAGACCCGCCGAACTCAGGAACGAGCGGCGAGTCTGGCCAGTTTGACTGTTCGAGTAATCGTACATGCGGTTTTATTACCTGATCGAGACGAAATCATTATGGTTAAGCAGCACGTGGATCAAAGCCGCACGGGCTCGTTCCTGAGGGTTACTTGCGGGTTGTCCGGGAACTGGAGCCGTTCCTGCTGCCGTGGTCTGTGCGGGAACCAGCGGTGCCGTAGCGGAATTCGTCGCCGAATTCTCTAAGGTCGCGAGACGCTGTAGGCCGTCGAGCGCGACCGCTTGTTCGGTCTCAGAAGGAGATCGTCCGAGGAGTTGTTCAAACACCGTACTAATAAAGTCTGCGTCGTTGACTTCACCCCACTTGGCCGAAACCGCTTTGACAATGTCATCAGCACGATCAAAGACTAGTTTGCTATTCATGAAGGCGATCGCCTGTTGCGGCACGATGGTCTCGTCCCGGCGGTAACATTCCTCGATGTTGGCGGGATCAAACAACGTCAGAAATAGCATCCGCTCATCGCGGGCATGATGGTAGTAAATCGTCCGTCGCAAGCCCTCGTCGGCTGCCACGATCGGAAGTGCCGGACCACCGCGGGTTGGATCGAGTCGACCTGCCAGCTGCAGCAGACTGTCGCGAATCACTTCGGCTTCCATCCGCCGCAGGTTCATTCTCCAATAGTAATGATTATCGGGATCAATCGCCTGATTGGGATCGTTGAGATGGGCGGACGAAGAGGCCATACGATACGTCTGCGACATCACAATCAGTTTGTGGAGATGCTTCATGTTCCAGCCGGAATCCATCAATTCGACCGCCAGCCAGTCGAGCAATTCATAGTGCAGTGGTTGCGGTGTCCGAAGCCCGAAATCATAAACCGATCGGACCAGTGGCTGGCCAAAGTGCCGGGCCCAGATCTGATTGACGGCGACCCGTGCTGTCAACGGATTGCCCCGATCAGCGATCCAACGTGCCAGTGCCAACCGACGACCTGTGCTGGTTTGCGAGTAGGGAGCGGAACTGGGGTCTTCGCGATAGGTCGTTTTGGCTCGGGGGTATTCCAGTTTGCGCGGTTTGTAATCGGTGGTCAGGGGTTGCCCCGATTCCATCTCGGCGGCGGCTCGCTGCTGGCTGGCGGCGGCCAACTTTGCCCGTAATTCGACCAGTGTTGTAGTCGCCTTGGCTAAGGGGGCTTTCAGTGATTCCTCTTTGGGATCGGTCATCGCTGCGATCAAACCATCCACCGCGACACTCGCTTTTTCAACGGCCTGCTGAGCCACCGTTTCATTGACGATCGCCACATTGATGGCCAGCAAGCGCTGTGCAGCCAATGCCTTTTGTGCGGCATCGCTCCAAACGGCCGAATTCGAGGCTTTTGCTCCTTCGTCTTCCAGTTTCTCGACCGTCAAGACGGCAAGCAGCGCTTCGCGGGCCGCTTCTGCTGCGACAAGCCCGGCATCCGCTCGACCGACTCCCTGCCGGGCCTCGATAACCGCACGATGAACGCGTGCCGACTGTTCGGTTGCGGCGATCGCCGCTGCGCGGGCAGCCGTTTGCTCTTCCGGTTTGCTGGCCGCGTCTGGTTTGCTGGCCGACTGCAGAGCTTGCTCGGCATCACGCAAGGCCTGATCGGTCGCGGTTTGTGACTGCAGTGCTTGCTGCAAGGCCGTTTGAGCCGATGTCTGTGCTTCGCTCGCTTTGGCAACCGTACTGTCCGCAGCAGCACGGGCTTCTTCTATCACAAAGGCCCGTTTATCGGGATCATAGGCCGACACCGGCAGTGTCACCGGCCGCACCTCAAACGAACCACCGAAGGCCGCGGGGAGCCCAGGTTGAATTGCGACCGAAGTGTCGGGTTGGGCTTCGTCACCGCGAATGAACAGGTAAGTCGGAGTCGTCAGGAAATCATCGAACACTCGTACCAGACCATGCTGAATGCGGTCCGATTGACCGGGCAGGCGGTCAATCCGGATGTGGTGTGGTTCGAAGACAGCTCGCATCCGGAAATAGTCGGCCTGAGCGATGGGGTCGTACTTGTGATCATGACAGCGGGCACACTGGATGGTCGTCCCCAGGAAAGCACGCGAGGTGTGCTCGACCGTCATCTCGATCCATTTGTTTCGATTAAACGTTTCCCAGTTGCGTGCCAAAAAGCCAGTCGCCCGTAACGTGTCCGGATCTTCCGGGGCCATCTCATCACCCGCCAGCATCGCCATCACCATTTGGTCATAGCCTGTCCCCGAATTCAGGGAATCGACGATCCAGTCACGCCAGCGCCAGATATGGTGGTGACTGAACAAAAGTTCTGGTGGCCGTCCATATCCATCGCAGTAGCGCCAAACATCCATCCAATGCCGCGCCCAGCGCTCGCCATGTGCAGGATTGGCCAGCAGCCGGTCAACCACCGATTCATACGCGGAATCGGTGTGATCGTCGCGAAACGCGTGCAGTTCTGCTCGTGTCGCCGGAAGCCCGATCAGATTCAGTGTGACTCGGCGGAGCCAGAGATCCTTCTGAACGGGGGGAGCAACCGTCAGCCCTTTAGATTGGCGAGCGGCTTGCAAAAAGAGATCAATCGGGTTGGAACCGGGCGGAACTGCGTCGGGGAGCCGAGGTCTGGTTGGTGGCCGGTAGGCCCAATGTTCACGGGGGTCTTTTTGTGGAAGTTCATTCGCCGGGCCGATTGCGCCGGCGATAATCCAGGCGCGTAATCCCGCAACTTCCGCCTCGGTCAGCGGTAGGCCTTCAGCCGGCATACGCTGGGCCGGATCGGTTTCGGTCACTCGCTGTAACAGCAAGCTGGCCTGAGGGTCCGTCAGATTCACTGACGGACCCGAATCGCCTCCGGTGCGGAGGTGGGTGGCCGTATCGAGACGCAATCCCCCTTTTTGTTGCAGTGCCCCGTGACAACTGTAGCAGCGACGCTCAAGCAGGGGGCGAATCTCCGTAGCGTAGTCCTGTTTGACAACGTCGGCCTGCGCAATCGGCAACAACAAAACCATGGTCCACGTAAGGAACATATTCAGCGGGCCTCGGTGAAAAGGGAGTGATCAAGCCTCAATCGATTTTGAGTTTCCGTCGAAACACGGTGTTCCCATTCGTAACGTAAAGATATTCATGATTTAAACCCGCCAGCGTACAGCTGGTCAACGGCTGTCCCTCAAGTGGGGGTGGCAAGACGCCCGAGTGACGCCCGGTAGGATCGAAGATCTGAACACCCAACGCCGAGGTGACATAGAAGCGGCCCGATTTGTCGACGGCGGAACCATCACCGCGAGACGCGGACTGATACGGCGGTGGTTCGTTCGATTTGAATTCCCCGTTCGGATCGATCGGCAAACGCAAGGTTAACGAGGGGAGTTTGCCATCCAGCGAACCATTCGGGTTGACTCGAAACAGCCAGACGTGTTCGCCACCATAATCGGAAACCGCCAACGTTCCCTGATCATTCGTCAAGACGATCCCGTTCGGGAGTTTGATCCCCGTGTCAACAATGGTCAACTCGCCCGTCTTGATCTCGATACGAGTGATTCGCTGATGCTGCGTTTCGGTGATGTAAATCGAGCCATCGCTCCCGACCGCAAGATCATTCGGGGCAACGTTGGCAGCGACTTCCTTGACTTCCCCTGTCGTCGGATTGATCGAGATGACTCGGTTCTTGGATCCCTGGCAGCCGTATATCAACCCATCGGGTCCAAACTTCAGGCCACTCACCGCTTCCTTGACGATTTCCTTCCGTTCACCATTGGTCGCAGCAACTTTGTAAATGGCCGGGGCTTTCATATCCGAAAAATAGAAATTGCCGTCGGCATCGCTGCAGGGAGCGTCGGCGAAACCGAGCTGATCCGCCACGACGGTCCAATTTTCACCAGGAATGAGCTGCCTCAACAGCGTCATGTCTCCCGGTAGCTTTCCAGCCGTATCGACCTTCGGTTGATGCGGTTCCTGACGCCAAAGCCATTTGAGTGCCGTCGGAAACAGGGCACCGCCGTGATCGGAACTATGCGCGTAACCCTCGGCCCAATCAAAGTGCGTGTCGTATCCCATGTGTTTCAGTGCCGAGGCCATCAATTGGTTCGCCAATGGCCAGCTGCCAAACTGGTTGTCGATGTCGCCGCTGGTATCGGCCAGGTAAACTCGCAGTGGCTTGGGTTCCGTTTTCCGAATCAGCGAAGCATAAACATCGCCGCCGCGAATATTGGTGAAACTTCCAATGGTGGACAAAACTTTCCGAAACTCGTTGGGTCTTTCCCAAGCGACAGTGAAGGAGCAGATACCCCCCGAACTGGCTCCACAGATGGCGCGCATTTCAGGGTCGTGCGAAAGGGTGTAACGCTTTTCGACTTCGGGGATGATTTCTTCCAGCAGAAAGCGTGCATAACGATCTCCCAGGCTATCGTATTCCACGCTGCGATTCGAACTTCGGGGATTGGCTTTGGAGTGACCTGGATTAATAAAGATGGCAATCGTCGGGGGCATGTCACCACGAGCGATCAGATTGTCGAAGACGACGGGAACTCGCCACCGCCCCGTCACGTTGCGGTACCCGGCTCCATCCTGAAACACCATCAAAGCGGCAGGTTTGCCGGCCTGGTACTGAGCAGGAACATAAACGGACCATTCGCGGGTTATGCCCGCAAAAATCTTCGATTCCAGTTCAGGCATGTCGATCACGGTCCCCTGCGGAACGCCATTCTGGACGACGGCATCCGGATGAGGCTGCCAGGCGGGTGGAGCAACCGGTTTCGTTTCCGTCGCTGGCGGGGCCCCGTTTGCCGCAGGGGTTGGTGCCAGATCCGACCACAACCAGCGCAGGGCGTAAGAGAGTCGATCGCCGCCCCAATTTCCACTATGGCCACCTGCCGTCATTTCGAACTGATGTTCATAGCCGGCAAATCGCAATGCGGCCGCCAGATCCTGATTTCCGAGCGGCCAATCACCGAACAGGTTATTCAGATCGTCTTTCCCTTCCTGCAGATAAACCTTGAGCGGTTTTGGCTGGGCCTTGGTTTTGCGAACCAGACCCGGATACGCCCAGCCACCCCGGATATTGGCAAAGCTGCCGATGTGACTGAGCACCTTGCCGAACTGATCGGGCTTTTCCCACGCTGCGGTAAAGGCACAAATGCCCCCCGACGAGATGCCGCTGATGGCACGATGTTTCGGATCGGTGGAAACATTCAATCCCTTGAGTGCCACAGGAAGAAATTCGTCAACCAGGAATTGGGCATAACGGCCCCCCATCGAGTCGTATTCAAACGAACGGTTGCTACGATCGGCAGCTCCCGGTTTTGTGGAGGGAACCGAACCCGGATTGACAAACACCGCAATGGTAATCGGCATCGCTTTTTGATGAATCAAATTGTCAAACACGACCGGAACCCGGAAGGCTCCTGTGACGTTTGCGTATCCACCACCGTCCTGAAAGACCATGAGGCAAGCGGGGGTTTCCGGAGTGTATTGGGCCGGCACATACACGCTGTAGTCGCGTCGCGTATCCGGATAAATTTTGCTTCCGTCAAAGACACCCGTGGTGAGCTTCCCCTGGGGAACGCCTGGTTGGACGTTCCGATCGGGGTGATTCGGGTTGAGGTCATCTGCTGCAGAGACGGTCTGACACGACAACGCGCCGCACAACAACGTGCTGCAAGACAGTAGCAGCATGGATTTCAAGGCAGACCGAACCGGACCAATTCGCTTGACGGATGCGGGTTGCGGATCCGGTTGCGGAACAGAGAAATGTTGCGAGACTCGATTCGGTGGGGCAGAGTTCATGAGTGTGATTGCCATTTCTGAGGAGTTTTCACGATATTCAGGAGATAATCAGGATGTTCCGCTGGAGAAACCGGATGAAGATTTTTTAAGACGAGTTAATCCCGTTTGACCGCTCTTCAACAAACGATCCGTTGTTTTTTGCCCAGTCGCCAGCGACCAGAAGTTGGAAATCATGGGTTAATGTTGATTTTGACAATAACACGATTGACAGGATTTTCCACCCAACGCAGGCCAAAATGTGGAGCAGCATTGATGTTGCGCATGAATGTTACGGTTGCTATTGCATGCTGGCCGCGTGCTGCCCGAATTGAATGAATCGCCTCGAGCGGGCGTTAGAGCAAAGCATGGTTTGCAGCACACGATGGCGTTCTGTTGTTTGACCCGTAGCCATCGGCGCCGTGGAATCGGCTTCCAGCCGATTTCTTCGCACGTCGCGGAACATCGATCACAGAATCCCAT
>JBIKZJ010000238.1:0-9807 GCA_044354755.1 Schlesneria sp.
ATCATTGTATCTCGATTACTTGAACAATCCGGAATCGGTTTCGCCCGAGTGGCAAGACTATTTCGTGCAGATTGTTGACAGCCAGACTCGTTCTGGGGGCGAATTGCACGACCCAAGTCTGTTTCGGGCTCCTTCGATGGGGGGCGGAATTGTCAGTCCAATTCAGTTGGACTATGCGATTTTGCAAGAGCGGGTTGAGCGGTTAATTCGAAATTTCCGTGTGATGGGGCACTATGTTGCTGACATCGATCCATTGGGGCAACCCCGTCCGAAGGTGAGTGAACTCGATCCTGAAAATTGTGGGCTGTCGGAGGCCGATTTAGATCGTCAGGTTTCCACACTTTCCTCCAGCGGTCAAAACGTGCGAACTGTGCGTGAAGTGACCCAATGGATGCGGAATACCTACTGTCGCTCGATCGGTGTGCAGTTTATGCACATTGACGATATGAAAGTGCGGGACTGGCTGCAGACGCGGATGGAGGCGACAGAGAATCGAATTCAGTTAACTCGGGAAGAGCAAAAGCGGATTTTGAAACGCTTAAGCGACGCGGTGGTTTTTGAGGAGTTTATCCTCAACAAGTTTAAGGGGGCGAAGAGTTTCTCGCTGGAAGGGGCTGAAACGTTAATCCCGCTACTTGAACTGGCGATTTATCAGGCTGCGGATCAAGGGATCGAAGAGATTGTGCTGGGGATGGCACATCGTGGACGGTTGAACGTGCTCGCCAGCATTATGGGCAAAGCTCCGCGGGCGATTTTTCGCGAATTTGCGGATCTTGACCCGGAATTGAATACGGGCCGGGGAGATGTGAAATATCATCTTGGATACAGCAATGACTGGCATTCTGGCGATGGTCGAAAGATGCATTTGTCTCTCTGTTTTAACCCCAGTCATCTTGAATTTGTGAATCCCGTTGCCATGGGTCGCGTCCGCGCCAAGCAGGACCGAAATGGGGATGAGTCGCGCGAGAAGGTGGTTTGTCTGCTGATTCATGGAGATGCAGCGTTTGCGGGTGAAGGGATCATTCAAGAAACCTTAAATCTGAATGCGCTCCAGGCGACTCGAATTGGTGGCACTGTGCATGTGGTGGTGAACAATCAGATTGGGTTCACAACAGGTCCCCAGCAAGCGAGATCGACGCCGTATGCAACGGATGTCGCCAAAATGTTACAGATACCGATTTTTCATGTTAATGGCGAGGATCCTGAAGCGGTGGCTCAGGTTGTTCGGCTTGCCATGGATTTCCGTCAGGAGTTCCAAAGTGATGTCGTCATTGACATGTACTGTTACCGATTACGTGGTCATAACGAAAATGACGAACCGTCGTTCACACAACCGTTGATGTATCGTCAGATCAAGTCTCGAAAAAAAGTGGGGCAGAGCTATCTCGATCAACTGATGAAAATGGGTGGGATCACCGAAGAAGAGGCAAATCGGCTTCAATTTGCCCACCGTCAGCAGTTGGAATCCGAGTTAGAAGTCGCACATGGTCCAAATTACGAGCATCGTTGGGATATGCTTCAGGGAAACTGGCGGGGATTTCAGGGAGGGGCCGAGGCGCAGGTTTCTGATGTTGAGACCGGGGTTGACGCCAAAACCCTCACACTGCTGTTAGAGAAGATGACCGAGCTTCCCAGCGACTTTCATCCACATCCCAAAGTGGTGAATCCCCAGAGCACCGTGGCGATCATGACCAAGCGACTAGCGATTGCGCGGGGTGCGGAACCGCTGGATTGGGCCTCGGGCGAGGCGTTGGCACTGGCAACACTGAGTATTGAAGGACATCGCGTTCGAATTCACGGTCAGGATGCAGAGCGGGGTACATTTGGTCATCGTCATGCCGTTTTCCACGACTACGAAAATGACAGCACATACATGCCATTAGCACACCTGTCACCTGATCAGGCACCCATTGAAGTGGTCAACAGTTGTCTCTGCGAAGCGGCGGTTTTGGGCTACGAGTACGGTTACAGTCTGGACACGCCCGATGGCTTGATCTGTTGGGAGGCGCAGTTTGGTGATTTCGTCAATGTTGCCCAGGTGATCATTGATCAATTCATCGTCAGTGCCGAAGACAAATGGAATCGACTCAGCGGCCTTGTGATGCTGTTGCCGCATGGATTTGAGGGGAATGGTCCTGAGCATTCCAGTGCACGGCTTGAACGATTTTTGCAGCTGGCTGCAGAAGATAATATTCAGATTGTCTACCCGACTACCCCCGCACAGATTTTCCACGTGTTACGTCGACAGGTCTTACGAAAGTGGCGTAAGCCTCTGATCGTGATGACGCCCAAGCAAATGCTGCGAATGCGTCAGGCGGTTTCAACTTTCCAGGATTTGGAGACAGGAACATTTCGTCGAGTGCTTCCCGATACTTTGGAACGACCGGCAAGCGAGGTTCGACAAATCGTGCTTTGCTCGGGAAAGATTTATTACGAATTAGCGGAACGTCGCGAGGAATTGCATCGGGCTGACATTGCGATTTTGCGATTGGAGCAGCTTTATCCGATTCCTGAAGAGGAGCTCAAATCGGCCTTAGCGGAGTATCCTTCGGGGATTCCCGTGGTGTGGGCCCAGGAAGAGCCTGAGAACATGGGTGCGTGGCGTTTTCTTCGCGTCCACTGGGGCGATTCGTTATTTGGTCGATATCCCTTTTCGGGGATTTCTCGGCCCGCATCCGCGAGTCCGGCAACGGGATCTCATAGGAGCCACGACCTTGAGCAGGATGTGATCCTGACAAAAGTCATTGGTCCTTCGACAAAGCTCGCAGGTCATCACTAATCATCTGGGTTCACTAATCATCTGGGTTCAACAATTCCCTAATTCCTGAGGGTAAAGGATCGCGAAGTCTCATGACAGTCGAAGTTCAATTAAAAAAGGGTGATTTTGGGGATTCGGTCTCTGAAGTCGTGATCGTTGAATGGTTAAAGCAAGTCGGGGAATCGATCTCGGCTGACGCAGATCTTGTTGAGCTGGAAAGTGATAAGGCGACAACCAAGTGGCCAGCCCCCAAGAGCGGCGTGGTGACCAAATTGCTCTTTAATCCCGGCGACACCGTTTCGCTGCCTGCCGTGATTGCGTTGATTGATGAAACCGCAATTTCAGGAACTGCTGGGGGGGGGACCGCTGGAGCGGGAGCGGGGTCAGTCGCGGCTGTGCCTGCGGGTGTATCCAAGCCTGCGGTGACGGGGGAAGCCCGAATCATGCCAGCGGCAGCAGCAGCACTTGCCGAGGCGGGGTTTAAGGCGTCTCAGGTGACCGCAACGGGGCCGGGTGGACGAGTTCTCAAGGAAGATGTGCAGCGACAAGTGGCCGCAGCGGTTGTGCCTGCCGCGCCGATGGCCAAGGCTGTGACCGTTGCACCTGTCACTGACACCGTTCGGGCAATCACCACGGGAGAGCGTTCTGAGAAGCGGCAGATGATGAGTCCGATTCGTAAGCGAATTGCTTCTCGTCTGGTGGAAGCGCAGACAAATGCCGCGTTGCTGACCACGTTCAACGAAGTTGACATGACCGCGATCATGGATCTGCGGAAACAGCATCAAGACGCGTTCACCCAACGGTACGGGATCAAGCTGGGTTTTATGTCGTTCTTTGTCAAGGCCGCGATTGACGCGCTGCAGACTTACCCTGCAATCAATGCCGAGATTCAGGGGAATGAAATTGTCTATCACAATTTTTTTGACATTGGGATCGCGATTGGTGGTGGCAAGGGGCTGGTTGTTCCGGTTTTACGGAATGCAGAACGAATGGGATTTGCTCAAATCGAGCAGGCGATTGCAGTATTCGCGGGGAAAGTCAAGGAAAACACACTGAGTCCTCAAGAGTTAACCGGAGGAACATTCACGATTACCAACGGGGGGGTTTACGGATCGTTGCTGTCGACCCCGATTGTGAATCCACCTCAGAGTGGTGTTTTGGGTATGCATTCGATTCAGGATCGGCCCGTGGCCCGTGATGGCCAGGTGGTGATTCGTCCGATGATGTATCTTGCATTAACTTATGACCATCGGATTGTGGACGGACGCGAAGCGGTCTCGTTCCTGAAGCGAATAAAAGACTGTCTGGAGAATCCCGTACGATTGTTGCTGGATGTCTAAACCGTCCCGAATCGTGTGGGTTAACTCCCTGAAAAAACGATCCTGTTCGGAGGAAATCTCTCGAACAGGATCTTCAATCTCTTTACACCCTCGATTGAAATCGTCAGCGTCGATCGGAACACAAAATGCCTGAACATGATCTGGTTGTCATCGGCGGTGGGCCGGGTGGATACGTTGCTGCGATTCGAGCCGCACAGTTGGGTATGAATGTTGCCTGTGTTGAGCAGGAGGGGGCGCTTGGTGGGACTTGCTTGCGGATTGGCTGTATTCCAAGCAAAGCGTTGCTGGAAGCGAGTGAGCTTTACCAAATGGCGAAAAGCCATTTGTCAGAGTATGGGATCGGCGTGGCTGGGGTGACGCTCGATCTCCCCGCGATGTTAAAACGTAAAGACGGAGTGGTTTCCAGTTTGACGACGGGAATTGCGGGTTTGTTTCGCAAAAATAAGATCACTCGATACACCGGCCGGGGGCGGATTGTTTCCGTTGGCAAAGTGGCGGTCGAGGGGTCTCAACCTGTTGAACTGACCGCGAAAAAAATTCTGATCGCGACGGGAAGTTATTCGGCCCCATTGAAAGGTGTCGAAGTTGATGGCAATTTGATCGGGACAAGTACCGAGGCATTGTCATATTCAGACGTTCCGCAGCACCTGATCGTGATTGGAGCCGGTGTCATCGGACTTGAACTCGGCTGTGTGTGGGCTCGGTTGGGCGCCAAGGTAACCGTCCTGGAATATCTGAACCGAATCCTGCCTGGCATGGATACGGAGATTGCGACCGAGGCGCAAAAAATTCTGCAAAAGCAGGGGCTTGATTTCCGCTTGGGAATGCGCGTGAACTCGGCGCGTGTCGTGGGTGGGCGGTGTGTGGTTGAATGCGATGGGCAATCCCCAATCGAATGCGATCGAGTGCTTCTTGCGGTCGGTCGACTCCCGAACACGAACGATCTGGGGCTGGAAAATCTGAATATTGCACGAAATCAACGTGGGTTTATCACGGTCGATCCCAATAGTTTTGAGACCTCGATTCCGGGAATTTATGCTGTGGGAGATTGTATCCCAGGTCCCATGCTGGCACACAAGGCCGAAGAAGAGGGGGTCGCGTGTGCCGAAGGATTGGCGGGTAAGTATTGCCATGTCAATTATGACGCGATTCCTGGGGTTGTTTACACGGATCCCGAGATTGCGAGCGTGGGAAAAACCGAAGAACAGTTGAAAGACTCGGGAATACCTTACAAAAAAGGGGTGTTTCCCTTTTTGGCGAACGGCCGAGCCAAGGCGATTGGTCGAGCCGAGGGGCGTGTGAAGATCCTGGCCCACGCGGAAACGGATCGAGTACTTGGCGTGCATATTCTCGGTGCGCACGCGGGGGATCTGATTGCCGAAGCGGTTGCTGCAATTGAATTTGGAGCAAGTTCCGAGGACATTGCTCGTACCAGCCATGCCCATCCAACGCTGGCCGAGGCCATTAAAGAAGCGGCGTTTGCGGTGGATGGTCGCACGATCCACATGTAATCGCGGAAGAGATCCTTGTGTCTGAAATCCTTTGCCGCCAGCGATTGTGGCCCGAGTCGTTATCGGCATATGTATTGACGCTACCGACCCCCGCTGAAAACCTTGCCTTGGACGAGGCGTTGCTGGATATGGTTGAAGCAGATCCCTTGGCAGCAACCCTGCGATTTTGGGAACCCCAAGACTATTTTGTTGTGCTGGGACGCTCGAATCGGGCCGAGACTGAGGTCAATCTTGGATTTTGCCAATCGGAAGGGATTCCGATCTTGCGACGGGCAAGTGGGGGTGGAACGGTCTTGGTGGGGCCGGGTTGTCTCTGTTACACACTGGCTCTGCCGCTGACCGACGTTCATCGTCCGCTGGGAGTTTCGCAAGTCACTTCACGTTTGATGGAGCGGACTGCAGCGGGATTGCGAGCGGTTCTGCCCGAGATCACGGTCTGTGGCACAAGTGATCTTGTTTGGCGAGACCGGAAGTTTTCTGGGAATGCCCAACGCTGGCTGCGTCAGTCGTTGATTCATCACGGAACGCTGTTATACGATTTCGACATCGCAATGTTGTCTCGCTCTCTTTTGCCTCCCACTCGGCAACCAGAATATCGGGATTCTCGCAGCCACTTCGAATTTGTCACGAATATTTCCCTTGGTTCCGAGGCCATTCAAAAGGTGCTTAGGTCCGCTTGGGGGGCCAAAGTGAATGAATGTCCGGAAACGGTCCTGGAAGAAACGAGGAGAATCATGAAATCCCGTGATCTCAACCAGGAAAATTCATGGAATTTGGGTGAATATCGGGTTTCATGAAGTTGCCGGGTCGTTTTTCATGCGCCCAGCGATTTTCGTGCGCCCGACTATGAGCGATGACAGGTGATCTCAGTCACAAGTGGACGCGATGAATGGGGCCATTTCCTTCAGGGAAATCATTTTTTTGCGTAGCCTGGTTCGTGAGGATTGACTTGTACTCGCGAGTCAGGCATGGTTATCGAAATGTGTCGGTATCCCAAGGTGAAATCCTAGGGTGAAGAATTCTTTGATGAAGGTTTGATTGTGCCCAAGCTCACGGTTGAAGGTTTTGGCGATTTCGAAGTGGCTGCAGGAAAGCGGCTTGTGTTGGCTTTGACTGAAGACGCTGGAGTTGATCAATTGCATGCGTGCGGGGGTGTTGCTCGATGCACGACTTGCCGAGTCGAGATCCTTACTGGCGAACCGGAAGAGATGACGGTTGCGGAAAAGGATGTGCTGCTGGCCAAAGGGGCGAGTGGTGTGAGATTAAGTTGTCAATTGCAGGTTCAGAATGACATGACTGTTCGCTGTATTAGTCGGTTGCAGGGAAGTGGTCGGGCGGGACCAGGTCAAGTTCCCTCGGTAGAGATTGCTCCGATCCCTGATTGGACAACGAAATAGTCTCGTCATTCATTTCATGGGAAGAATCCATGCGACATATTGCAGACTGGATGTTGATCGGTTGTGGAATCACTCTGATTGCGTCCGTTTCGCCGCTTTTGGGTGGTGACTATTTGCGTGATTTGCAGACGGATGCGATTAAGTTGAATCGCGCTGACTTTGGTCACTGGGGACCTGATCCAGACAACTATAAGCTCTGGAGTTCGCATTCGAATCGGCTGATCCCCGTCTATACGTTCGGAACCATGAATGGCCCGGAACAAGTCGATTTGCGTTCGTATGAATGGGTGAAAAGCCCGTATCGAAGTGAAGTCGAATTGCAGCGAATTTATGGGCGGGTTCCTGCTGAGACGCTGAATCCCCAGGCGGAATACTTCGATCAAACGAACCTTTTCCAGATTCAGCAGGGGGCTCTGAATGCCGGGAAAAAACACATTTTTCTTGTCGTCTTCGATGGAATGGACTGGCAGACGACTCGAGCGGCTGCCATCTATAAAACCCAATCGGTTGGATACACTCATGGCCGGGGGAATGGATTGCATTTTCAGGATTACACTGCCAAGGGAACATCGCAATTTGGGTTCATGTGCACCAGCCCCCACAACAACGGGACCAAGGTCAGTGCAAGTCAGCAGACGGTTTTGAATCCAGGCGGGACACTTTTCGGCGGATATTCGAGCCTGTTGGGAGGGGTGAATCCCTGGACTTCAGGTAATCATCCGCTGTATTTGATTTCTGGGAATGCGGATCAGGGGGTTCGCCACGCGTATACAGATTCGTCGAGTTCTGCGACGAGCATGACAGCAGGGCTTAAAACTTATAACAATTGTGTCAATCTGGATTTTGCCGGAAACCCGGTGCCGACCATTGCACATCTCGCCCAAGAGGCGGGCTATGCAGTCGGTGCTGTCTCGAACGTTCCGATCAGCCATGCAACTCCTGCTGCCAGCTATGCGCACAATGTTCATCGTGATGACTATCAGGATCTGACACGCGACCTGATTGGATTAAGATCGGTAAGTCATCCAGAGTTTTCTCTGTCCGGTCTGGATGTCATCATCGGCGGTGGTTTTGGTGACCTTCGATTTCAAACGGGGGTCAAAGCGGATGATCAAGAGGCTTCGACAGGAAACAATTTTGTTCCGGGGAACGCCTATTTGACCGAAGCGGACCTGCAGGCGATCGATTACAAAAATGGGGGAAAGTACGTTACGGTAACCCGCGTGGCGGGGGTGAATGGGGGGAAAAGCCTGTTAACCGCTGCCGAGTTGGCCTGCTCCCAACGGAATCGTCTGCTTGGTTTCTATGGTGTCGGAAAATATGGAGGGCATTTGCCGTTTGCCACAGCAGACGGCGATTACAATCCGACTGTTGGTCGTTCGAATAAGTCCGAGGATTACGATCCAGCAGATCTGGAAGAAAACCCGACTCTCAGCGATATGACGTCTGCCGCAATCCAGGTTCTGTCTCAGAACCCCAAAGGATTCTGGTTGATGATGGAAGCAGGTGATGTTGATTGGGCCAATCATGACAACAATATTGATAACTCGATTGGTGCGGTGTTCAGCGGTGATGCGGCGGTGAAAACGATTACGGACTGGGTTGAGCAGCACAGCAGCTGGGAAGAGTCCGTACTGATCGTGACGGCTGATCACGGCCATTATTTGGTGCTAGAACATCCCGAACTGTTGCGGAAGCCTCAGTAATTCGCGGGATTTGTTTCCCCTTTCCGGCTCTGCGAATCGTGATGGGGTTGGCAACCGAGCGGTTTGGCAATCGGTTGATGCTGAAGCGATGCACCTGATTTGGCTGTGGATGGTGTTGAGACGGGCCAGTTTCAAGCTGAGTATTCCTCACAATGGGACTGTTAAACAGGTATCTCTGGAAGTTTTTCCAGGGTTTCGCCGAGCCGCTTGTCATGGGGGCACGACTTTTTTACGATAGACGCTTGGTGATCCGGCGGAAATTCTTCAAAACTTTCGAGTTGACTGCAAACGCTTCGTCAAGGTTTGTCGTACAACGGCAGTTGGAATTCTGTGTTGATCTGGCAAAGTCTTGCCGATTCAGTTGATCTTGGTTGTTTAATTTGTTGTCCGGCTATTTCGTTAGAGACTCCGGGAGCTTGCATGAGCCAGTCCGAGCCCGTTATTGAAATTCGAAATTTATCCAAAATCTATCGCGACTTTTGGGGGCGTCCGAAGGTACGGGCCCTCAATTCGTTGAGTCTCGATGTTCGAAAGGGCGAGGTTTTTGGGTTGCTTGGCCCCAACGGTTCGGGGAAGACGACAACTCTGAAGCTGTTGTTGGGTTTGCTTTTTCCGACCGAGGGCGAGATCACCATTTTGGGGAAATCTGCCGCAGATGTCAGTAAGAACGAGCGGATAGGATATTTGCCTGAAGAGTCGTATTTGTATCGATTTCTGAATGCGTATGAAACACTCGACTTTTATGGCCGGCTCTTTAACATGACCGCTGCACAGCGAAAAGAGCGGTCTGAAAAATTGCTGGATCTTGTAAAACTGGCACCCCAGGCGCGTCGCCGACAGTTGAAAGAGTACTCGAAAGGGATGACTCGTCGAATTGGGGTTGCTCAGGCGTTGATCAACGATCCTGATTTAGTGATGCTCGATGAACCGACAAGTGGATTAGATCCACTGGGTAGTCGTGATATGAAAGATTTAATTCTTGACCTGAAAAAGCAGGGGAAAACGGTTTTGATGTGCAGTCACCTGCTGGCGGACGTTCAGGATGTCTGTGACAGGATCGCGATTCTGTACGGTGGTGAGCTCAAGGTCATGGAT
>JBIKZJ010000239.1:0-9794 GCA_044354755.1 Schlesneria sp.
GGATTCCCATGCGGTCAATTGCCATATTTGGGATGATCTCAAGGTCCGTTTGCCGATTTACGATCAGGCGGTCACTGCGTTGATTGAAGATGTTCATCAACGGGGAATGAACAAGAAAACGTTGATTCTGGTGACAGGAGAATTTGGCAGGACTCCCCGATTAGAGAGTACTGTCGGGTCACAGACAGGAGTGATACAACCGGGACGCGATCATTGGCCGCAGGCGATGTCATTGATCATGGCGGGGGGAGTCACCACTGGCCAAGTGATTGGCTCAACGAACTCGAAGGGTGAGCATCCTGCCGATCGGCCGCTGACTCCAAATGACCTGTGGGCGACGGTGTACCGGCATCTGGGGATCGATTACACCGATTCGTTCCCGGATCATCGCGGGCGACCCATGCCCATTCTGCCGTTTGGCGAGCCGATCAGCGAATTGCTACCGTCTTAATCGGGACGATTCTCATCGGGAAGATGAGGCGCGAAGTTCCTTTCCACGAGGAAGCAGGCCCGAGATCAGATCCCTGATCAGATCCCTGATTAGATCAGGGATCTGATCAAACGGCGAGCGGTTGTGTGGGGAGCGCTGTGGCGGCTTCCATCAGTTTTTGTTCGGAAAACTGACTGCGAGAAAACTCGGCCGTGGCGTGCCCTTCACACAACACCAGAATGCGATCGCAGACGGTGATCAATTCGGGTAATTCGCTCGAGGTGATGATGATCGCCAGCCCGTTTCCGCACAGTTCATCGATCAATCGATAAATTTCTGCTTTGGCTCCGACATCGATACCTCGAGTCGGATCGTCGAGTAGCAGTAGTTTGGGGCGTGTTCGCAGTGCGCGGGCGATGATACATTTTTGCTGATTACCACCACTGAGGCTGGTGATGGCTGCTTCGCGGCCTGCGGTTTTGACTCGTAAAGAGGCAATCGATTCGTCGGCCGCTTGTCGTTCCGAGAATCCCTTGACAAAGCCTGCCGCAGCGACTTCTGAGAGCGACGACAGCGTGATATGTTCACGAACGGTCATTTCCGTGAAGATTCCGAATCGTTTTCGGTCTTCGGTGACGAGGCCGACTCCGGCGTGCAGGGCCTGGTTGGGGTGATCGAACTGTACGAGGCGGCCCTCGATTTCAATTCGCCCTTGGGGAGGTTCTGTGCTCGCACCAAACAAACATTCCAGCAGCTCGGTCCGCCCGGCTCCCATCAATCCCGCGATGCCGAGCACTTCGCCTCGACGCACGCTCAGGCTGACATCCTTCAGACGCCATTGACGGACGTGTCCTGGCCAGGGGAGCGAGAGGTGTTCCACACGTAGCACTTCGTCTCCCGGCGTACGGTTGGCACCGAACTCGCTGGTACGCAGTTCACGCCCCACCATCAGATGCGTCACTTCGCGGGGAGTTGTCGCGTCCCGGTCGAGTGTTTTGACGACCTGTCCGTCCCGTAAAATGGTAATTCGATCCGCGTGCTGGAAGATTTCGTCCATCTTATGCGAGATGTAGACAATGGTGACCCCCTGCAAACGGAGTCGATCAATGATCCGAAACAGTCGACCGACTTCGGATTCGGTGAGTGCGCTGGTCGGTTCGTCCATAATCAAAATTCGAGCGGGTCCGGCGGAGCGATCAGGATCTGCGAGAATCGGGTTGGGGCCGTTTGGGGACACACTTGTCTGGGTCACATTTTGCTGCGACTGATTTGGCTGGGAAGGTTTTGCCGGGGCCTGCTTTGCGGGGGCCTGATCCGTTGAGCCCAACGACAGGGCCTTGGCAATTTCCACCAGTTGCTGATCGCCGATCCGAAGTGATCGGACCGGGGCGCGGGGGTCGATCCGGCAGTCGAGCTGTGCAAACAACTGGGCCGCTTCCCGTTCCATCCGTCGGTCATCGAGCAATCCGAATGGTGTTCGCAATTCACGTCCGAGAAAGATATTTGCGGCCACCGACAGATCACCGACCAGATTCAGTTCCTGGTGGATAATACTGATACCACGGGACTCGGCATCGCGAGTCCCGTTGACGACCAGAGTTTCTCCTGCCAGTTCGATCCGGCCTTCGTACTCGGTGATCACTCCTGACAGGATTTTCATGAGCGTGCTTTTGCCCGCTCCATTTTCCCCGCAGAGTGCATGAAATTCACCAAGCCGAACGTCAAAGCAGACCGAATCGAGTGCGGTCACGGCATGAAACCGTTTGGTGACACCGTCAAATCGAATCAGTGGCATCGTCATGGCGATGATTCTTTCAACAGGACTTCAGGTGAGTGAAATCTGATGATGACTCAGTTGTTCATAGCCTTCTGCGGTGATGAGGTAATTATGCTCGATCCGAATGCCCCCAATTCCCTCGACGTATAGACCAGGTTCGAGTGTGATCACATCCCCCTCCATCAGGACATCTTCACTGTCGGGCACCAGAATGGGGGCTTCGGGATGAGCCAATCCGATTCCATGTCCGGCATGGTGAGCGAACTTGTCTGCCAGTCCCGCTTCGAGAATCGGCTTGTTAACCGCGTGAAAGACTTGTTTGGCAGGTGTCCCCGCCTTCAGTACCGATTCTCCCGAGCGTTGTGCTGCAGAGACGAGATCGTACAGGTGACGCTGTTGTGAGTTCGGTTCACCCACCGTCATACAGTTGGTGAAATCGGAGCGGTAACCGTCGAGCACGACCGAGTAATCGAGAGTGAACATGTCACCCGATTCGAGTTTGTGATGCGTCGGCAGCCCGCCGACCTTTGGTCGCGCTGCGGTGGCAGCCCGAAAATCGCCGTAGATCAGTCCAGGGCGACCCGCAGCGGCAATGGCGGCATGCTGCACTTCGCAGAAAATTTCGAATTCACTGATTCCAGGTCGAATGATTTCTCGCAGTCGCAACATCCCCGCTTCACCCGCCCGCATGCACTCGTTCAAGAGGGCGATCTCGTCGTCGTGTTTTTGCCGTCGGAGTGATCGTAAGGTCGTGCCGAGATCCACGGCGGAGGTTTTTCCCAAGTCTTTTGCCTCGGATCGGACCGAGTGCTGTTCGTGGTCAAGTCCGAGCAGTTCAAAGGCCCCTACCGGCAGCCATTCGGCTTCAACGGCACCACCTCGACCATATAAACGGTCGGCAATTTGCTCGGCCGCTTTGAGCAAGGCGTGATCCCGGTTGATTACAGAATGCTTGTGGTCGTACCACTTGACCATGACTTCGTCGTCGATGAAGGGATCCGCCGAGCGGGATCTCAGCGAAAAGTTATCGCCGAGCAACGTCGCTTTCCCTTCACGTTCAAGGAGCAGCCAGCCACGTTCACCCGCTGAAAATGTTAACGGATGAATCCAGAAGTTTGAGAGATACAAGACATGCCGAGGGTCGGCAATCAACACCCATTCACACGATAGCGGAAGCGTTTCCCACAAACGCTCACGACGAGCCAGACAGCCAGCTTGAGTCAGCATCAACCGTTACCTTCTTTGGAAAATCAAAAAATCATCAATGCACGCCATGGCTGCCAAGCCAGCGTTCTGCATCCAGAGCCGCCATACAACCCGTTCCTGCTGACGTAATCGCCTGGCGGTAGTAGCTGTCGGCAACATCCCCGGCAGCGAAGACTCCGTCCATACTGGTATTGGTCCGAAACGGCTCTGAATAAAGAATATAACCTTTGTCGTCGATTTTAATCTGTCCCGTCAGAAAATCGGTATTGGGGGTGTGACCGATAGCGCAAAACATCCCGCCGGCGGCAATTTCTTCGATGGCCGAAGTCTGCAGGTTCTTCAAGCGAACGCCGGTGACTCCTTGCTTGTCGTTCCCCAGGACTTCCTCGACCCCCGAGAACCATTTCACGGTGATTTTGGGATTTTCCAGCACGCGCTGGGCCATGATCTTGCTGGCCCGGAATTCACCGCGACGATGGACGATGTAGACCATGGAAGCAAATTTCGTGAGATAGCTCGCTTCTTCCATGGCACTGTCGCCACCACCCACGACAATCAGGGGTTGATTACGGAACCGGGGGAGTGCCCCATCACAGACGGCGCAGGCAGAAACGCCCCGGTTCTTGTATTTGTCTTCCGAGGGAAGTCCGAGATAGTTCGCGCGGGCTCCGGTCGCGATGATCAACGAATGTGCGGTATGCTGAGACCCTTCTAGCGTTGTGATCTGAAAGGGTTTCCGGGAAAGGTCGACCGAAAGCACGTCATCGGTGATGATCCGCGTCCCAAAATTCTTCGCCTGTTGCCGCATCAATTCCATCAATTCCGGACCAGTCACCCCGGTCATGTGGGGATCTCGGTAGGGGACCAGATGTTCGGGAAGTGCAGAGTTCAGGTAGGGCGAGAGATCACCGGCAGGAAATCCGGGGAAATTCTCGACTTCGGTTGTCATCGAGAGTTGTCCGAGCGGCAAAGTTCCCCGGATCCGATTTTCTTCCGTCAGAGCCCCCTCAAAGACCAGCGGTTCCAGATTGGCTCTCGCAGCATAAATGGCGGCAGCCCAACCGGCAGGCCCCGATCCGATGATGACGACGCGTTCCGTCACGTTGATTCTCCTGATTTTCTTGTTTGGCGGAAGTTGCGTTTAACGACTGGTTTGGGAGACAAACGATTCGTCCGCAAACGGTTCGTCCGTGGTCGATTCTTTCCGCTTGCTGACCTGTCTGAATTCCGTCCGCGACGACCGGTTTCCGGGATGTCGACAAGAGTGGGAACTCCTCGAACGCAGAGAACGATACTCGGGGAAGCAGGCGGGAGCAACCTTGTGCAATCGCAATCCGTCACCGCGGCAATGTTTTGTGGTTGCCGACCATCATTCCACGCCCCCTCGGTTTCCGAGTCGGTTTCCAGCTTGGTTTGATTGCAACGGTGAGAACCCTTCAAATGAGAATTCGGGATCAAGCCGGGGATTGCGAATTCGCAAGTCGCCAATTGGTCCAGAAATCCTCGTAAATTTCCCCTTGATGAACAATTTCATCGAAGAAACTGTCCGGAGGCTTTTCCCAAAGAGCCATTTTCTGTTATATTCCATCGGGACTGATGCCGGGGCGGTAGCTCAGTTGGGAGAGCGCTGCGTTCGCAATGCAGAGGTCGAGGGTTCAACTCCCTTCCGCTCCAATAAGAGAGCATTGCCGTATCCCTGACGACGGCAATGCTCTCTTATTCAGATTATGGCATGTCCCGTAGTCAGTGATCGTATTCGACGGTGATCTCAGTTCAAGGGCAAGCCAATCGATCGTGATGGATCGATGTCTTGGAGTGTGTTGAATTCCTGAGCCAATTCAATACACAAATTCTTGTTGTTAATGCTATTGATTGTGCTTCATTCAGGGTTTCGATTCGCTTCAAAGCCGCTATTCGGTCCTGATTCCCTGTGTGTTCTGAGGAAAACGAAAATACGGCCGCGGAATGGCGGTCCAATCGGAAAGTGAAATGTCAGAAAAGTCAAACTATTACAGTCATGTTCGCCATGATGTCTTGGCCCACATTCCTCCAAATGTCAAACGAGTTCTCTCGATTGGTTGCGGTGAAGGTCAAACGGAGGCACAGCTTGTGGCTCGTGGTGTTAAGGTCACTGCAGTTGAACTAAATCCGGTTGCTGCAAAGGTAGCTGCAGCCGCAGGGATCGAAGTGATCTGTGGTGATGCAAGTAGTTCCACATTATCCAGCAGTGGAGTCCTTTTCGATTGTTTGATTTACTCGGATGTTCTCGAACACATCGTTGATCCGGAGTCTGTCTTGCGAGAGCACGTCCCTCTCCTTGCACCAGAAGGGATTGTGATCGTGAGTGTTCCTAATTTTCGAAATTATTCGGTGTTTTGGCAGTTATTTCTTGCCGGGCATATTCATTATCGCGATTCTGGGATTTTTGACCGCACACATGTGAGGCTAACCACACGGCGATTGATTCAAGAGTGGTTCAGCAATGTTGGACTGCAGACAAAAGAGATTGACTACCGTGTGGGGCGTACTCGTGACCGACTGTTCTCAATGGCTAGCCTGGGACTCATGCGTGAATTTCTTGCCCAGCAGGTGATTCTCGTTGGTGCTCGCAAAAAATAAGAGGCCTGCCGGTTGAGCGTCGACAAAGAGAATTGCAACAATTGGTGCGCGACGCCACCGAAATATTTGAGCGGTATCCTCGGATGATCGGCAGTTGTTGTGTCACTGATCGCATTGATGTGTTTTGATTTGTCCTCGAGAGGTGTTCGCAACAACTCTCTTGCTTGTAGACCCGTTCTAACGCGGTTGTCCATTGGACTAATTTGCGTCGCAATTCTTTTTTCCCGCTCGCGGCCCGATTCTTTTCACGCTGTTCTTGCTCGATGATCCGGCGTCAGATTTCAACGTTTGTATATACCTGTACCAGATTCACTCAAAGGGTGACTATACGGGCGACTGTCGTGCGGGGGGAAGTGATCAATGCACGAATGTGAGTTGTCATCAAAGGGGGTTTTGGTGATCGTCATTGTGCCCGTTTTTGCTGATGAGCGGTCTTCATCGTAGTCTTGTTTGGTATCGTAGTCTTGTTTGGTCTCGCCCGAGGTATTTGGCCAGCTTATCGGCAGAATTAAGAGGACTTGTTCTTTCGCCCCGTGCGAACTTCATGAGAGTTTCCCGCAAATGTCTGGTTTCCTCTTCACGCTTTAGAGCGGAATGCTGCTTTCGTGATGAAATCGGTGATCCAATTCAGAATGGCTGTGGCGCTTTGCCATCGGGTCTGCGTTTGCCGGGTTGATTTTGCCGATTCGGTTTTCCTTTTTGATTTCGTGGCGGTGTCACGGGTTGATCAGGATCGGCGGCGGGGTTCGCCGTCGGCATTTGGGCACCGATCTCGATGAGATATTTTTCCAGCTGTAGCCGCATTTGATCAACCTGTGCTGGATTGGTTTCAGCTAAGTTATGACGTTCGCCCAAATCCTGCGAAAGATCGAAAAGCCGGACCTGGTCTTCTTCATAGAATTTGATCAGCTTCCAGTCTCCCTTAAGAATCGCGGATTGTGGGGTTTCGTCATTCTGATAGTGGGGAAAGTGAAAAAAGAGCTCTTCACGAGTTCGTCGCACCTCGCCAACACCCCCCTGTGCGAGCAGCGAGACCAGACTGCCCCCTTCAAGTTCCTTCGGGATGTTTTCAGTTGGAATACGTCCCCATTCACAAAATGTCGGGAACAGGTCGCAGCCGACGATGGGGACCTGACACCAGGAATTCGGTGTGATTCCCGGCCCGACCACCAGAAAAGGGACACGAATCCCCCCTTCCCATAGCCCCCCTTTGCCACCCCGCAACAAGCTGTTTTTTCCACCCCCTGCACCATTGTCAGACATGTAGATGACGTAGGTGTTCTCGGCCAACCCCAGCCGTTCAATGGCCTTGAGCACAACACCAACGCCCGTATCGAGGTCTTCTGTGATCGCTGCAGTATTAATCCGTTTTTCGTTTTCACCCCGCATGAGGCGCTGATACTTCTCTCGCGTGGCGTGCAGGGCATTTTCCGAGGCGTGCAAGGCATTCCAGGATAACTGGATAAAAAACGGTTTCCCTGCTTTCAACTGATTTTCCATGAATTTGTCAGCACGTGCTGCCATGCCAAAGATATCCACCGGGTTGGGATCGGTGAATTGGAACGCCTGTTCGTTTCCCGTATCGCCATCATGCTCGTCATAGCCATGTTGACCAGGCCCTCCCCCTCCGATATGCCATTTTCCATAATGGGCTGTCGCATACCCCGACTGTTGCAAGAGCTCTGCAAACGTGGTGAAACGGGGGGAAAGACTTTTAACGAGTCGCGGTTCAATCAACTTTTGGTTTTCCACGGGAGGAGCCGCCTTGGTCCAGTGCAATCGGGCAGGACTCATTCCTGTGATCAGGCTGGCTCGGGTGGGCGAGCAAACAGGAGCCGGGGCGTAGGCGGCGGAAAAACGCATCCCTCGCGCCGCCATGGCTTCTAGAGACGGCGTCTGAAATGGATGTGCTTTCGGCAGCGGGTGGTCCGGATGCATGGGGACGGAAAGTCCCCCCCACCCCTGATCATCGGACAGCATAAAAATGATGTTCGGTCGCGTGACTCTGCCGCGATCCTGATCCGCAGCCTGACAATCGGACCGCATCAAATCGGACAGCATCAAAAGCACGGTGAGCATCACGAGGTTTCGCATGGGGGACAGCGCTTTCCAGCAAAAATCAGTACGAGATGAGAAATCAGTGCGAGATGAGTGGAAATCGGTGAGGGGGACTTAATCCGTGGAACGCGGTTTTTTCACGGTGATCGGATACGAGTAAGAAACGTCTCCATTTTTGCGTTGCGAGTTTTCCTGACTGGAAAGATACGAACGAACATAATCGACGCGCGTCGATTCCTCTGAGACATGAACCCGCAGATGACCGGAACTGCTTTGAATCTCGCCACTGAGGTACCCATATTCCACGGCACTGCGGATATTGCCGAGGCGGGAATATCCTGGTTGAGGGACTTCCTGATAAACGATTCCATCAAGATCCTGCTTCACGAACAAGTGATCGTGCCCAAGAAAAACGACCGAAACGCGATATTTCATCAGTAATTGATGAATCGGCATTTCCCAACCGGGTCGCATCTGCGCGAATTCGTCCTGTTCTTGCAAATTTTTTCCTCCCCATTCGAAATAGGGAACAATTTCGACTCCCCCCCGCGCACTGCGGTCCTTGCCTCCCGAAAGATGATGCAGAAAGACAAATTTGAACTGGGCGTCACTTTTTTGCAGAACCGACTTCAGCCAGTCATATTGAACCTGCCCCAGTGTTCGTTCCCAAGGATCCCAGCCCCCAGCGGCAGCTTGATCGCCCCGGTTTTTGGTGCGTTCACCCTTGTTTCGCTGCCGTTTTGTGGTACGCCGAAAAGGATCGAGCACGATGAATTGGCTGTTTCCCCACCGCCAGGAATAGTAGTTCTCGGGATAGCCAACCGAGGGTTCTTGCACGCTGTTTCCAGAGTAGAACTCGTTCGGAGAGGGGTTGAGGAAATACTGCTTGCGCGTTAATGTTGGCCAGAGATTCGATCCCCGGTCCCCCCCTTCCCCATCGTGATTTCCCGGTACGAAGAACAAGGGAGCTGAATGGCACAACTTTCCGAAGTAATATCGCTGAGCGAGATATTGACCAAACGAAAGTTCTGGCCGAACGTATTTGTCGACCATGAAGGTATCTCCTAACTCCAGATGGAAGTCGGGAGCATCCTGCAGGGCGTTTGCCAGCGTATTCAAACAGGTGTTCAGGCACGTGATTGGCAGGTGGCGGGGTCTCGTAACCACCCAGCTTGCTCCCACCCTGACGCGGTGGTGGTTCGTCGCGTGAAGAGACCAAGGGAGACATCCACTGGTGGACAATGACTCCGAACAGCAAGAGCAGCAAGTGTTTGCTGGAGATTTGCAGTGGCCGGGGGCCGCGTATTTTTTCCAGGCGATTCAATTTCGAGACTCGTAAAGAAAGCGGTCATCAAACAAAGAACATCCAGCGCCATAGAAATTTTAAACCCCTAATCCATGAAAAAGTTTCGCAGTGATGGACCAACTTCCCGCGATTTGCGAAAAAAAATGTTCGAGTCACGTTACGATTTGTGGCGGGGGTCAGAATCTTGAATTACGAGCAATTGTGTAGCGACACCGATCCCGTCATTCAGTAAAATCACGACTTATTGTCTGAAGCAGGAAGTGAACTGTGAGCCCCCTTGTGTCCCAGTTCCGGCTCGTTTCAGTCATGCTCTGCCTGCATCAAGAACAGAATTCTGAACCCCGTTCCCGATCCCCTCTCAGAAGTGAGCAGCATGAAAAACGGACTCATTTTCCTCA
>JBIKZJ010000620.1:0-2959 GCA_044354755.1 Schlesneria sp.
CTGAGCCCCCCGCGGCTTCTTGGCCTGACGAGTTAACTGCACCTGATGATGACTTCGAAACGGCCAGCGCGACAGCAGCAAGTTGCCATAGCCACCAGACTGAACATGAACATTCAACTGATACAGGCGATGAGTCAGCTCCAATCGTGCGGCGAAAAAATCGGGCTGATTGTCATAGCGACTACGGCGGACATTACGATCAACCTCTTGCAGACAGACAATATCGGGCGATTCCGCAGCAATCACCTCGGCGATACGTTCACGACGATAAAGGCGATCACGCCCCCCGATCCCCTTATGAATGTTGTAACTGAGGACTCGCACTCATTGCGCTCCGTTTGACCAAGTCGCCCCCCCACCCTGAGTGACGAGACTCACACTCTGGTCAGAATCATTGTTGCAGTCGATGATCTTGGGAGATTATTCTCTTTTCAGACTCCCGAACGAATCGATTATCGCTCTCTACAGGGGTTCCGTCGAGGCTGAAGAAAAACCTGATTGAGCGGCGATATCGATGCACCTGTTCCCATGCTGGATTTCCCCCCCTTTCGAACCGGTCGTGAGTTGCCGGATTCTGCAGCAAAGATCGGAAAATGTCGCGCCCCATCGAAATGGCTGAGCAGGGGGTCACAACCAATCGTTGTCACCGTAGTCCCGCCATCGTCGTGGCGGCCATTGCGGCATTGGGAATTTTTACCGACCGAATTTATCCGTTTTCAATGGATCACTGGCTGGTCTTGGCTGTCAGCGCCGCAAGCCTCTGGCTGGTCACCTTCTCGATGCGGCGAACACGGATTTCCGTGCTCTTTCTGCTGATGGGCTGGTTCGGACTGATGGGGGCCTGGCATCATTGGCGATGGAGCTGTCGCGCGGCGGACGACTTGGCGAACTCAACCACCAGCCAGCCGATGCTGGCGCGGCTGAAGGGCAAGGTGGTTCAGTCTCCCTGGATCGTACGCCCCCCGGCAGGGGACCGTTCCGACTGGCAAAAGCCGGAATATACGCTCATTTTGCTGGAATGTCGTGCGCTGGTGACCGGTCGCGGGGCTTCGATACCGGTCTCGGGGATGGCGCGCGTGGCGGTTGATGGTGCGGTCACAAACGTCGCCTTGGGAGATGTGATTGAAGTGACCGGTACGATCGCCCTTCCCGCTGAACCCGCAAATCCTGGAGATTTCGACCGACGTTCCTTTCTGCGAGCACAAGGGATCCATGTGGTGGTCCACTCGGACCATCCCGACGGAGTCATCATCCTGACCCGAGAACGATCCCTTGGGGACTGGCTGTTCGTTCTTCGTGGTGCTTTGCGGTCGCGCGCCGAACGGCTGATCAACACCTGGCTGGCTCAAGATACCGCACCCGTGGCTCAGGCCATGCTACTTGGAAGCCGGGTCCAGATTGATGAAGAGACGCGACGCGCTTTTCGTGAGAGTGGCATGCTGCACGTTCTCGCCATTTCCGGCATGAACGTGGGACTCCTGTGGACCTGGCTCTGGTCACTCAGTCGCTGGCTGGGTCAATCAGCCAAAACCTCCCTTTGGATCGTGCTGATCGGATTGCCGCTCTACGCCATGGTGACCGATGCCAACCCCCCCATCGTCCGGGCCACGGTCGTGGCTGTGGTGATTGCGTTTGGAAAAGTGCTTGGCCGCAGCGGAACGATCGGAAACTCGCTCGCCCTCGCCGGCTTATCAGTCCTGGCCTGGAACCCGACCGACTTATTTAACACCGGCGCACAACTCTCGTTTCTGGCCGTATTTGCCATCCTGCACGCCACCCACTGGCTGTCATTATTGCGTCAGCAGGCTGCAATCCATCAGGAGGATGCCCCACTGGAAGAATCCTGGCTGCGGCGAATCTCCAGCCGGATACTCCGCGGGGTGATCGAGGCGAACGTCGTCGGTTTGGCGGTTTGGCTGCTCACCTCACCACTGGTCGCCAGAGAATTCCATCTGGTCTCGCCGATCGGCTCGTTGCTCACAGTCTTGTTAACGGTCCCGGTGACACTGATGTTCTGGATCGGTTATTCGTTTCTGTTATTAGGACTGGTCTGGTCGAGTCTTTTCGGCTGGCTGGGACTCTGCTTCGATGGATTACTGCGGTTGTTCCTGTGGACCGTGCATGCCGGTGCGAGTCTTGAACTCGGACACGTTTACGTACCCGCCCCCCCCCTCTGGTGGACCGTCGGTTTTTACGCCTTGACCCTGCTCCCCATCTTGATGATTCATCGTGGTCAATGGGGATCGGCCCTTTCGGTACGCGCGGGGCTGATGTGGATCGTGCTTGGCTTGAGCTGGGATCTGCTCCGCCCCCCGCACCGTGGTGCCACAGTGACCTTCATTTCCGTCGGGCATGGCCTGAGTGTTCTCATGGAGTGTCCCAATGGGCGAACCGTGCTCTATGACGCGGGAGGAATGACAGGCGGTGGGCCGATCGCTCGAACCATTTCGCAAGCCTTATGGGCCACAGGCCGTTCACGACTCGATGCGATCGTGATTTCGCATGCGGATGGAGATCACTGCAACGCCCTTCCCGAGCTCAATCGGATCGTCGCACCGGGAGGGCTATTTGTGCATCACAGTTTTCTCGACTGGAAACAACTTCCCGTTGCCAAGGCGATTGAACAGTCTGCCACTGCCGGGGTTAAGCTGCGACTGCTGTCAGCAGGACAGTCCCTCGTCGTCGACCCTCAGGTCTCGTTAACAATCCTGCATCCGCCCCACGATTTTCATTCACCGCGAGATAATCCCAACAGTCTGGTCTTGTTATTCGAATACGCTGGCCGAAAAATTGTTCTGACCGGGGATTTAGAACTGGATGGTCTGGAACAACTGCTGCAGACGCCGCCGATCGATGTCGACATCTTGTTGTCTCCACACCACGGTAGTCTGAAAGCCAACCCCCCTGATCTGGCCCGCTGGGCAACGCCAGAATACCTGGTGATCAGCACCCCAGAACC
>JBIKZJ010000240.1:0-9759 GCA_044354755.1 Schlesneria sp.
AGGCGATGACGCCCCCGTGACCTTGAACGCTCGGCTCAATCTGGACGTTGCGGGAAAGGTTGGTTCGCGTTTTGAATGACGTTCGAAGAACCCCTCACCCTAACCCTCTCCCCGGAGTACCGAGGCGAGGGAACAGGCACCGAGTACGGAGCCAGTCCCCTTTCTTCCACCTGTCGCGAGACCATCGGATCGGGTTTCGGCTAGTCCTTCAGACTTGCCGAGTCGGTCTGGGGAGCGAACAAGATGACGATCATACCGGCGGCGTAAATCATTCCCGTCCACAATCCGATGCGGGAATAGTCGCCGCCAAACAATTTCATCAGCCCCCCTGTCCCCAACGCCACAACCGCCGCAACGGTCCGACCCGTGTTGAAAGAGATTCCCGTCCCGGTTGCACGCACATGCGTGGGAAATAGTTCCGGCAGATACAGCGGCAACCAGCCGAAGTAGATGGTGCCGACCAGACCGAATCCAAACGCACTCCACAAAAACCACGGATGGAGCGGATTGAGCCAGCCGAAAATCCAGGTGCTGGCACCGAGCGTCAGCAGACTAATCAGAAAGTAGGTCGTTCTGCGTCCCAGCAGCGTGGCCAGCAGGCCCCCCAACAGGCTGCCAAAGACCGCACCACCCGATCTCGAAATCATCGTCCGCGCCTTCGATCGCGGGTCCCCCTTGGGACGAGCGGTCGCTGGACTCGATGAGACGGAAGCGGATTTTGGAGCGACCTCCTGCTGCTGTTGTGATTGCACCTGATCAGTCCAGGGGACGATCCATTGTGCATTGGCCGCAGTTCCAATCACGGGGACCGCTCCGAGTAAAATCCCGATCAGAATCCGCTTGCGCAAAGGAGAACTGAAGAGTTCCCGAACGGGTCCGATGGAATCCGCCGTACGCTTCGAGCGAGTCGCCTTCCAGCGTAACGATTCAGGAACACTTGTGAGACAGAAAATTCCTACCACGGCGGGTGCCGCCCCGGCCAAAAATGTCCATCGCCAAGACGAGGCCGTGATGTCGAATCCTAAACCCAACAGACCCATCAGCACCTGACCAATGTTGGCCGCTGTCCCCAACAGGCCTGCAAGAAACGGCCGGGATGCGCCGGGCCATGCTTCGGCTACCAGTGCGACCGTATTCGGCCATGCACCGCCGACTCCCTGACACGCGAGAAATCGCAGAACCAAAAGTTCCATCGGTGAAGTGGCAAAATAGCAGGCCCCCGTAAAGAACGAGTAGCATAGCACGCTAAGGCCCAGGGACCGCGTTCTTCCGAACCGGTCTCCCAAAATTCCAAAGAACCAACCCCCCGAGGCCGCACCCAACAGAAATGCCGCCTGATACCAGGCAAACCATTGGGCAACCAACTGTTCATCGATCACCGGAGCCGCTCCGTTCGACGACGGCGATGCCAGCAAGCTGATCATGGCGGGACGATGAATCAACACAAACAAGGCAATTTGTAGACCCGCGAACATCCATCCCAGGAACGCGACGATGAGTACCGTCGATTTCTGCCATGTGGATAATTCTGGCGAGGGCTCGGCGGGATGACTCATGTTGTTCGCCTGACGTACGCGTTGATCACAGCACTATTGTCGAGTTCACCAAAACCCGACCTCTCTGCTCGTTCCAAAATTTCGGCGTGCGTCTGCGCGAGGGGCAGATCCAAACCGGCTGACGACGCAGCCGCCAACATCAGACGAATATCCTTCAAATGCTGAGAGAGTTTGGCCTGAACGGTGAAGTCACGTTTGAGCATCTTTTGGCCCTTGATATCCATCGCTTTGGAATACGCGGGACTTGCTTGAAGGACCTCCAGTGCCGCAGCAGGAAGTACACCGATGGCATCGGCAAACGCCAAACCCTCCGCCAAGGCGGCTCGATTCAAACCCAGAACCAGATTCGTCACCAGCTTCATTTTCGAAGCACTGCCACATTCGCCGACGTGGAAGACGTTCTTGCCCAGAATGGGCCACAAATCCTGACAGGCGTGGAAGGCATGGGATGTCCCCCCCACCATCACTGTCGCTTCGCCGCGACGTGTTTGTTCGCTCGATCCCGAAATCGGGGCATCGATATAGGTCACCCCCAGCTCCCCCAGTCGTTGACCCATGGCGATCATCGCGGCAGGTTCGCCGGTGGTCGTATCGACCAGCGTTTGTTCGAATCGCAGTCCAGACTGCATTTGTTCGATGACTTGGGCAACAATGTCGCTGGAATACAAACTGATAATCACGCGACGACAATCCTGGATCGGATTGTCGCTCCAGCGCGCCCCCCGTTTCAGGAAGGGGTCCGCTTTTTCGCGGGTGCGATTCCACACGGTCACCTCGTAACCATGTTCTAACAGTCGTTCAGTGATGGCGGTTCCCATCAGCCCCAGGCCGATGACCCCCACGGCCTTGTCATCGCTCATGCTCACCCTTCCACAACGACTTGATCGAGTTCACGGTCTCACGCTCTGGCATCGCCTTGTAGAACGGATCCAGGGGATAGCAGCCGGAAACCATGCCATTTCGCGGCCCGGTCGTGCAGTCGCTGAAGGTACGGCAAATCCGTTTCCTGGCTAACGACCTGCCAGCCAGGACATCTGCCGGAAGATCTGGGTACGACAGCACCATTCGTCCCAATCCGACAAAGTCCGCCTTCCCTTCACGAACGACACATTGACCGACATTGGGGAGCCAATCCTGCAAGTACGAATATCCCGTTCCCACGATGGCCAGGCCGGGAAATCGGGCTTTGATCGTGGCGGTGGCATCGATCTGCCGGGCGACACCCAGCAGCGGATCTTCTGGCGGTAAATACCCGTCGGAAGGAGGAAACATCGCGGGTCGCTGCATGTGGGGATTGTAATAGGGGCTGCCGGCAGTACTGCAGACCAATTCGATCCCAAGTTCTTCGAGCTGCTGGAGAAACTCGAAAGGCTCGGCAAAATCGATTCCCTGTCCTGATCCATCTCCACCAAACGCGAATCGGTAAGGGGCGTTCGGCACTGCGGGGAGACCGATGCCAGACGTTCCCGGTTGGAAGGGAACAAAATCAAAGATGCTGACCCGCACACCCACCTCAAGTCCGGGTGCTTCCGCTCGGATCCCCGACACGATCTGACGCAGGAATCGCGACCGGTTTTCCAAACTGCCTCCAAATCGCCCGGGCCGGTCGAAGGAAGAGAGGAATTCATGTCCGAGATATCCATGACAGTGCTTGATGTCAACGAAGTGAAAGCCGGCTTTTTGCGAGAGGACCGCCGCCCGAACGAAATCCTCGATCAACCGTTCAATCTCGTCATCGGTGAAAATGGCGGAATCGTCATTCACGCCGAATTTCGGATCGAGAATCGGATGGCGATACAGGACGCGCGGCTCAAGCCGCTTCCCATGAGGGCGGGCGAATCGACCCGAATGAGTCATCTGCAGACCAATCAGCAGATCGTTGGTCTGTTGAAAGTGTGTGCGATGCGTCTCGACAAGCAATTCGCGGAGACCGGCGATTTCGGGGAGTGTTGCTTCGTTGATCACCAATTGATTGGGGTTGGCGCGTCCGTCATCACGTACGGCAACTGCTTCACCACCCCAAATCAATTTCGCGCCACTCAGTCCAAAATTTTGCCATCGACGTCGAGTCAGATCGGTCGGCTTGCCGTCAGTCGTCCCATCCCAGCCTTCCATCGGCAAGATACAGAATCGGTTCCCAATCGTGTCCCGCTTTCGAACGAACGGCTGTCCTAGGGGAGACGAAGGACCCACGGTTAATGTTGCATCGAAGGGAAGCGGAATTTTCAATCCACGCAGATGCCCTTGGAATTCGTCGACGGTCTTGAGCGAGGCCAAACGCGGGAACGACATCGGTTACTCCTTTATCCATCGTTGCAGGCGTTGGGCGATCTCGCGAAGAATCTCTCGGTCGCTGTCAGGCCGTGTCGGGCTGGCGGGATGAGTGAGGTCGCTGGTCAGCCAGCCGCGCAATTTCAAAAACTGAGCCGCCGAATGCTTATAGGCAGGTACCGGTGAGCGGAACGCGAAATTGCCCAAATACTGCAGCGCATCGTTCAATTCGTAGAAAGCCGGGTCACCCGATTGCCACAGGTGATCTCGCGTCGCGAACAAATCCGGAGCAAACGTGCTGAGTCCCAGCAGGTAATCGCTACCGTACATGACCATGTCAATCGCCAGGTCGTTTCCCGTGAAAAGCTGAAAATCGGGTCGAACCTCGTCCCGCAGTCGCAGCCGCTGCCATTCCAGGTCTCGTTCGAGTGACGAATGTTTCGCACCGATGCATTGCGGGATACCGAGGAACCCTCGAAACGTTTCCAGTGAGTAGATCCGACCAAAGGGGGCAAACATGCGGCCGAGTTCGAAGGCAATAAACCGGTCACAGCGTTGACCGATCTGAGCATGGGCCTCAATGACTTGATCGTCGGATAAGGACGTTAAGCCAAAGGAAGGGAAAATGACGGGTGTCCCTCCCAATCGTTGAATCGGGTCCAGTTGCTGAAAGTAGGCATCGCGTTGAAATGCGGAATCGGGTGTATCTCCCACAAACGCACCGGCGACGAAAGGTCGCCCACCCAAAACGGCCTTTGTCCGTTCCAGCACCAAGACGCGAAATGCGTCATCGAGAAGATTGACGTATCCGGTGTCCATATTCACCGCAGGTGTCAGCCCCGCATCCGACGTACGCAAGACGTGAGCATCAAAAGAGGGCCAGTCCACTTCGCCAGCAGGCGTAAACGGCAAGAGAATGGCCGAGATGCCGGTAATTTTCCGACGCGGCACAATCATCGTTAAGGGATCGATGGTCGAGAGCATAGTCTTCGGTAGCGAATAAACTTCGAGAAAAGGACTGAGAACGAATGGTGTATTGTGCGCCTCGGTCTACCGTCTTGGCAACGCATCTGAGCATGCTTTTGCCTTGAATCAGATGGATCGGCATTTTTCGTCAGCCATTTGGTACAATTCGCGCTTCCAACTCATGCGTTTGAAGTTGATGTTGCTTTCATGGACGCAAGGCGCGCGGATCGTTATTCGTGCCAGGCGTGAGTCGTCTTCGTCAATTGTTGGAAAGTCAACGACATGCACGGTGCCTCTCTGCAAATGCGGTCATAGCTCAACTGGTTTGCCTTCCGTCAGGTCTTCCTTTTTCGTAAACCCTTCTTTCAAATCCCGTTTTCATCGGCGTTTACGCAAGTCTCTCTCCGATTGTGATGCAGGTGTGATATGCAGGTGTGGTATTATGCCATCTGTCGATTTCCTTTCTGCTCGTGATCAATTGGTTGCAACCTCCGTTTTGTTCGGGTCGATTACGCGCATTTTTTGTTTCAGGAGTAAGTTGAAATGCAAGACCAATCCGCGACAGAGGGGCTTTGCTTTCGCGACAGAGGGGCTTTGCTTTACAGTAGTCGTTGTAGAACAGTCGTCATTGCAGACTCACGAGACATTCCCTGCGGCAGAAGACTTTGGGCATGAGCTTGGGAGCGGTCTTGGACCGGTCGTCGTAACCACGTTGAAGGAGTGATCATGAAATCACATCGCAGGCGGTTCATGTTGGATTTTGGTTCCACGGTTCTCGGCACAACGGCTGCGGCGGTGTTGCGGCCAAGGACGGTGCTTGCGGCTGCGGAGGTCGTCACCGTGGGGATTATTGGTTGCGGCGGTCAGGGACAGGGACTCGCAAAGCGGTTCAAGTCGACTCCCAACGTTCGTATCGGGTCTGTGTGCGACGTCGATAAGTCAAATCGGGACAAAGCACAAGCCGCTACAGGAGCACCGTCTGCTGTTGAGGACTTGCGACGAGTGCTTGATGATCGTGCGATTGATGCCGTCGTGATTGCCACGCCCGACCACTGGCATACTCCCGCCGCCATTCTGGCGATGGAAGCGGGTAAGCATGTCTATTTGGAAAAGCCCTGTTGTCAGAACTTTCGCGAAGGGCTCATGCTGTGCGAGGTTGCTCGACGAACCAAAAAGGTCTTTCAGCATGGCACGCAGTTCCGTTCCGATCCGACCGCTCAGGCCGTCATCACCGCCTTACGAGCGGGAATCATTGGCGAAGTTCTGATGTCGAAGGCCTGGAATGTCCAGCGCCGCAATTCGATTGGTCATGAACAACCGACGTCGGTTCCTGCCGGTGTGAATTACGATTTGTGGGTCGGGCCGGCGGAATTCGTTCCATTTCAGTCCAATCGCTTCCACTACAACTGGAGATGGTGGCACAACTTTGGCTCCGGCGACATGGGCAACGATGGGGTTCACGAGTTGGATGTGGCCAGATGGGGGCTCGGTGTCGAAAGCCTGCCAAATACCGCCAGCGGTGTCGGTGGCAAATACTATTTTGACGATGACCAACAATTTCCAGACACGATGACAGTCGCGTTTGAATATACCTCCGGTCCAATGAATACGGTGCGGCGCACGCTGATCTACGAACAGCGATTGTGGTCGACGAACTATCCTTCTAATGTCGATAGTGGCGTTGAGTTCTACGGCACGAAAGGGAAGATCTTCCTCAGCAAACGGGGTAAACTGGAATTACTGGGCGAGCGAAACGAGCGTCTGGAATTCCCCGTGAAACCGGCCGAAGGGGGAATGACTCATTATCAGGACTTCGTTCAAGCGATTCTCGATGGCCACACGCCGAAGGGGGATGTCCAAACTGCGTTTCACTCCGCGGCCCTCAGTCATTTAGGAAATCTGGTCGTCCGACTTGGTCGCTCGATAAAACTCGACCCGATAACCATGAATGTCATCAACGATACCGAAGCGGAAAATCAATTGGGCCGCAATTACCGCGCTGCACATTGGGCCATTCCGCGTGCTGAAAAGTTGTGATGGAAGCGAATGCAATTTGGAGACACACAAATCACCTGCGAGGGGGACCGTCATGTCGAAACTCAAAGCGTCTATCTTAGGGCCGATTACCGCCTGCCTGACGATCGTATCGATGGTCGCCATCGCGAGAGGAGCGGAAGAGATCGAATTTCACTCAGCAGCGGACAGGGTCATCATCACGGCCGGCAATCAGCCCATCGCGACCTATGTTTACGCGGATCAGGAGATTTCTCGTCCTTATTTCGCGCACGTTCATGTCCCTGGTGCCGTTCAAGTGACCCGCAATTATCCACCCAAGGCGGGAGTCGATCTCGTGGATCATGGTACCTTTCATCCTGGCATTTGGATGGCATTTGGTGACATCGATGGGCAAGACTTCTGGCGCAATAAGGCACCCGTCCGGCACGAGCGATTTATCGAACCGCCGAAAGCCAACGGGTTGACCGGCTTTTTTACCGTCCAGAATTCTTACTGTCGGACAGAGAGACCTGACCAGATTGTTTGCCAGGAAACATGCCGCTATACGATCTCGATCGAGCCGACTGGATATCTGTTGATTAGCGATTCGGCGTTCCGTTCACCGAAAGAGTTTGCCTTTGGCGACCAAGAGGAAATGGGACTTGGCATCCGGCTGGCGACGCCCATCACCGTCAAATCAGGAGGAAAAATCACGGACGCGTTCGGTCGTGTTAATGAAAAGGGGATTTGGGGAAAATCGTCTCCCTGGTGTGATTACAGCGGTCAGATTAATGGCCGCAAAGTGGGAATTCTCGTGATGTCCGACGAAGCGAATTTCCGCCCATCGCGGTACCACGTCAGAGACTATGGTTTGCTGACATCCAATCCATTTGGACAAAAAGTGTTTGGTGATCAAGCAGCCAGTCGCGTGGTCGTCCCCGCGAACGAAACGCTCCGGTTACGATTTGGCGTGCTCTTACACGCCAATACCGATCAGGAATTAGATCGCCAAGCGGCATTTGACCGTTTTCTCAGCCGCTTGAAAGCATTACCTCGTCCCACTCATTAGAAAGCTGAACGCCGATTCGCCTGCGCCGCTGGCTACGGATCAAACAAAAGATTTATCCCGGCGTGCCCGGTGTCTCCGCTCTCGATGCTTGAGGCAACGTTTTCTGGTTCAACGAAAAAAAAACGTGGGGACACTGAGCTGACTTGAATAGAGTACCTAGGGGACACGATCCAGATAATCTCCCTATTATCCAGATAATCCCCCTGTGATAGGGGAAGAAAACCCTTGTCGCTGCAACGAAACCGATTGGAACTGGCTGGCGGTCCCAACCGCTGATCATTCGCTGGGATCAACGCAATCGGTGACAAAAACCGATCTGCGGTGACTCGGGACTGCACGGCAATCGGCGACACCCTCTCAGTCGCCGCTTCGCGGCCAATCGCTGCCGGTATCACGGCCCCAACAGGATTGTCTGAGATTTCCTTTTTCGGTTGGCTGGTCGCTGAGGGGGAATTGTCATTTATTGGTGAAAATGACTGAATTCGACGCTGCACCGAGGTGTAGTCGCTTCGCAATTTACACTGCTGACAGGCAAACTCTCTGTTGAAAAGATTCCTTGGCAAATCAATGCAAATTCCCCTGGATTGGGTCGACCCCTGAACAAAGTCGCGCTATTATTGATCGAATACTCTCGTGAGATGTCCCTCACCGAGAAGAACCTTCATGACCTGAACATTCCGACTCATGATCTTTGGTGTCGCGACCGCAATCATGATGCCGAAGGAACCCTATTTCCGAGCCTCTTGATGTTCATGTTTTTCATCGATTTTTACTCGCTGGCATTCCATGGGACCTTGGCTTATATCGGTCCGGGGGCTGGGTTTGCCTTGGCGGGTTCGTTTCTGGCCGCATTTGGTGCCCTCGTTTCCGCCATTTCGATGCTGTTGCTCTGGCCAATTCGTCGTCTGCTGCGAATCCTGTTTAAACGACATCCCCCCCGTAAGCCCCGTTTCAAACGGATTGTGATCCTGGGACTGGATGGACTGGATCACAAACTGACCAGCCGGTTGCTGGCCGAAGGAAAACTTCCCAATTTGGCCGCCTTGCAGGCTCAAGGAAGCTTTCAAGCACTCGGCAGTACGCTTCCTCCCATTTCGCCCGTCGCCTGGTCCACGTTTCAAACTGGGGTGAATCCCGGCAAACACAATATTTTTGATTTCCTCACACCCGACGAAAAAACCTATCTGCCAAAACTGAGCTCGGTCGAAATTCGGTCGGGCTCGCGGCACGTCGGTATCGGTCCCTGGAAAATCATTTGGCGGAAACCGGACGTGCGGATGCTGCGGAAAAGTCAACCGTTCTGGAAGGTGCTCAGTCAGTACGGCATCTTCAATTGCATCCTCCGCGTCCCCATCACCTTTCCCCCTGAAAAACTGCATGGAGTGCAGTTATCCGCCATGTGTGTTCCCGACCTCCGCGGCACACAAGGAACCTTCTCACAATACACCACGCATCCAAAAGTCGAAGACAAAAAAACGGGTGGCGAAGTTCATCGCATACAGCGCCAGGGAGATCTGATCGTGGGTGACCTGCTGGGGCCACCCCACCCGACCCAACCCGCCCACGGCTCGTTGAAACTTCCGTTCACGGTCCGCATTCAAAAAACCGGTGCAGCGGTCTTAACGATTGGGGGGACCAAGTATCCCCTGAAGCCAGGGGAATACACCGATTGGATCCCCGTGCGGTTTCGCGCTGGCTGGGGCGTGACCATTCAGGGACTCTGTCGGTGGCTGCTTTTGGAAACGGACCCGGAGTTCAACCTCTACGTGACCCCGATCCATCTTGACCCCGAACATCCCGCCATGGCGATTGGCTATCCTGCTGTGTACCCGATCTATCTCGCCAAGAAGCAAGGCCCCTATGCGACGCTCGGGCTGGCCGAGGATACCTGGGGACTCAGCG
>JBIKZJ010000241.1:0-9738 GCA_044354755.1 Schlesneria sp.
GCGCGGCGGCTTATCGACGCAAAGTGCATTGGCCCTGGCGAAGCTTTGTTACCGCACCCTCCTGGCGGATGGCGCCGATGCCCTCCGGTCGGTCCAAACGCAGGTGGTGACCCCCGCACTGGAACGACTGGTGGAAGCGAACACGCTGCTGTCGGGAATTGGGTTCGAGTCGTCCGGGCTGGCAGCCGCTCATGCCATTCACAACGGATTGACCACCGCCCAAGGGACACACGATTACCTGCATGGCGAAAAAGTCGCCTTCGGATTGCTGACTCAGTTGGTGCTGGAGGGACAGCCTCGTTCGGTCGTGCGTCGCGTCTTGAGTTTCGCCACCGAGGTGGGCCTGCCGATCACGCTGGCCGACATTGGTCTGGCGGAGTTACCCAAAGAGGTCCTGAGCAAAATCGCCATTCGTGCCACCGCCGAAAACGATACGATGCAGAATGAGCCGTTTGAAGTCCGGCCCGACATGGTGGCCGATGCGATCCTGGCAGCCGATGCGATGGGTCGCGCCTGGAAAAAAGAGAACACTGCTCAGTAGAAACCGATTCACGAACCACGGAACACGAACCACGAGGCACCATGAAGACCACATTGACCGAAGCTGACATGATTCGTCTGTGGGAGCTGCATACCCAACTCGAATTCGCTAAGAAGGATGCTGTCGCGACGGTCGCCACGATGTCGCCGCACAATTCTGTCAACCACGTTCCGGTGATGACCGGGGGCCGTGGCCATGACGAGATGATCGAGTTTTACGGCCAGCATTTCATTCCGAAGATGCCCACTGATACCTCGCTGCGTCTGCTGGCCCGAACAGTGGGCAAAGACCGGCTGATTGACGAGTTCGTGTTTTCGTTCACTCATGACATCGTGATGGACTGGATGCTGCCGGGGGTTCCGCCGACCCACCGGAAGGTGGAAGTTCCGATGGTGGTCTCGGTCCAATTCGAAGGAGATCAGATCGCCAGCGAACGGATCTATTGGGATCAGGCTTCCGTTCTGGTCCAGATCGGCATGTTGGATCCGACGGGATTGCCCGTCACGGGGGTCGAGCAGACCCGTAAGTTCGAGAATCCTGAGCTCCCCTCGAACGAGTTAATGGGGTGAGCGTGACTCATCGTATTTCCAAGAGTTTTGCAAACGGAAACGGGATCCCCGGCAGCTCGCCAAGTTTACGCTGACTGGATCAACCGGGTTTTCACTGCGGCGCACCGGGCTTGTCGTTAAAACTGGATTTCTGGGATGTCACCCTGTTTTATGTTGGCTCGGCTGGGGCCGGGCGAAATTGCAAAAAACAATCAGACTCCGCCTGTCGAACCTGCCGTTCGGACGGGCGATTGTGGTAGGTTGTCAATCGGTTTTTTCACCATTCACTGGGTCCACCTGTTGACGAGGTCGCATTGTGCGTGAATTCAAAAGCAACGTTGAGATCGGTTCGTCATTGTTTCCAAATCCGGGCGACCATGCTCCGGTCCCCACGGTTTCGGGGCCGAATCGGGTAGGTCCGTCTGCTGCTGGTCGCAGCCACGGCGGGTTCCGTCGAATCCAAATTTTGTCTTGTTTGATTTCGAGTTTGATCCTGGGAGGGTTTATGGATTCTACGTTTGGGGACGAGCCGCTGGTGTTGGTCTCGTCATTTGCACCGGGTGACAAGGGAGCCATTCAGGCCTATCAGCTGGATCAGGTCAACGGACGATTGAAGCCGGTTCATCGGACGACGGGAATCGAGAATCCGTTCTTTACCGTGGTCTCAAAGGATCAAAAATTCCTCTACGCGATTCATGCCCGAAATTTCGGTAGCAGTGAACCCGAGCAGGTGGCGGCGTATGCACTGGAGGGACTCACCGGACGGATGACGCTATTGAACCGGCAGTCGACGCGGGGTTCGGCCAGCTGTTATCTCGACATTGATGCCACCGGAAAAACGGTGCTGGTTGCCAATTATACGACAGGAAACGTTGCTTCGTTCCCGGTCCGAACGGATGGGTCACTGGGGGAATCGGTCTCATTTTTTCAACATGCGGGATCCAGCATCGACCCGGCTCGTCAGCGGGGGCCGAATGCCCATTGTTTCGTGATCAGTCCCGACAATCGGTTTGCCTTTGCGGCCGACCTGGGGATCGACCAGATTTTGGGATATCGGCTGACGGCTGCGACAGCGACGCTGGCGCGTCATCAACCCGAATTCACCAAGGTGGTGGCGGGTGGTGGACCACGCCATCTGACGTTTCATCCGAATGGCAAGTCGGTGTACGTGATTCACGAATTGAAGAATGCGATCTCGGTGTTTGACTATGACACCGAAGCAGGAAAGTTGACCGAGCGACAAACGATTTCGACACTTCCTGCAGATTTTCAGGGGACCAGCTATTGTGCCGATTTAAAAGTAACTCCTGATGGCCGATTCCTGTATGGCACCAATCGCGGGCATCACAGTATTGCCGCTTATCGCATTGACGCAGAGGGGCAATTGACCTTGATCGGGATTGAGCCGAGCCTTGGTGAGGGGCCGCAGAACCTGGCGATCACAGCCGACAGTCGGTTGCTGTTGTGTGCCAACATGCCCGGTAACAACGTGGCGATGTTTCGCATCGATCCTCAAACGGGGCGGTTGAAATCCGTGGGCGAACCACAGGCACAGCCGGGGCCGTCTTGTATCAGGTTGCTCCGTTAAACAGACGGTTAAACAGGAGGGGAATCGGTTGAAAACCGAACAAATTCTGGCTACCCTCATTCTCGGAAAACTTCGTCCACAGAGATTTCTTGTTTTTCGTGTGTGATTGACCGTCCACATGCGAGATTCATTCTTTTTGTGTTCGGGGCGGTCACGGTTTCTCAAATTGTCACGGGGGATTGAAGATGAATATTGTTGAAATGATTTTGAAGTCGTTGTCGGGCGACACACTGAGCAAATTGGCTGCGGCGATCGGCGAAAGCCCTGAAGCTGTGCAGAAGGCGCTGGCTTCGATTATTCCGCTGCTGTTGAGCGGTGTCGGTGGTCTGGCGGCCAAGCCACAAGGGGCCGATAAGCTTTGGTCAACGCTGAAATCCGTGGATACTAATATCTCGGATGACTTAGGGTCAGTCCTGGCGGGTGCGGGTGTCGAAGAGCTGAAGAAGAAGGGGACGAATATCCTCGAAGAACTGCTCGGCAAGCAAGGACTTGCTGCACTGATCGGTCCGCTCGCCACCTTCCTGGCTGGCAACACCGCTCTGGTTACCAAACTACTCCCTTTGGTTGCACCATTTCTGATGAGTTTCCTTGGCAAGCAAGCCAAGTCGGGTGGATTGGATTTGGCGGGGCTGTTGAAATTGTTACTCAGCCAGAAGGGGAACATCGCTGCCGCGTTGCCCGCTGGCTTGACGAAGGGATTGTCAGGAGTTCAAGGCCTGGGTGATTTGACCAGCTTTGCTTCGAGTGCCGCACAGGCCGTGAATGCCGCCGGCAATAAAGCGGTGACCGATGCCGCCGAATCGAGCAACTGGCTGGTTCCTGCACTGGCAATTGGTGGTCTGTTGCTCGCCGGTTTGTGGTTTCTGAATCAGGGGAAGGCCCCCGTGAAAGAAGCGGGAAAAGCCGTGGCGGAAGTCGGCGAAAAGATGAAGAAAGAAGCCGAAAAGGCTGTTGGAACTGTCGCCACGGGTTTGGAAAAAGCCAAAGAGATGGTCGAAGAAGGTGTCGAAGCGGTTAAAGAGGAATTGAATCCCGTCGAAGCGCTGACGAAGAATTTTGGCGGATACTTTGATTCGCTCGGCGGAGCACTCGATGGCATCACCGACGTGGATACCGCCAAGGCCGCGATCCCCAACCTGGAAAAGATGGGGACCGAATTCGACACACTATCGGGACTGTTCAACAAGCTGCCAGAAGCGGCACGTGGCGGACTTTCTAGCCTGATCGAAGGTGGCCAGAAGACGTTGGCCGAGAAATCCGAAAAGGTCCTGGGAATTCCCGGCGTCAGCGAACTGCTCAAGCCAATCCTCGACGGTCTGCTTGCCAAAGTCGTTGCCATGCTGAAGGGTTAATTCGCGCTGGCGAGCGGAATTCAACCGCAGTCGATAGCGAACTCGACTGATAGCGAACTCGACTGATAGCGAACGGGGGGTTGGTGTTCAAAACCAGCCCTCCGTTTTTTTGTTCGGGTGCGTTTTTCATCCGCGTGTAGGGATGCTGCTCACAAACAAGACGTGCCGTGACCACAAATCGTGACGGCAAACCGAGGTTTCAGGGGGTTGCTGATCGGGATTAAGCCGTCGGCATGCAATCCGGCAGGGGTTGCTGCTGATGTCTGGCGCCAGCCGATGAGGTCTGACGCCAGCCGACTAGGTACCGGCATCAGCGGGGTGGTCAGGACGAAGAGATCCTGCCGACGACTGAAAAAACTTACGCGTTTGTCGCTCGGATTCGGTTCTCTGGTCAGTGGTCAACTGGTCAGGATGACTCAAATCGGCCAGATTGGCGGCACACAGACGGCAGCCAATGGTTTCCAGATGAAACCGCAAATACTGGGAGAATCCATCCCCGAGGCGACCCGCCACAAACGCACCCCAGACGGCTCGGGAGGGGCAACTGAGTCGATCCTGACGCCAGACTTGGCCGAGGCTCTGATCTCCCTGGTCTCGCTGCGAAAGCAGCAGTGACAATCGGGAAATCAGGCCTTGATCATCACGTAGCGAATGCTCAATCATCGCGCTGCGTGACGCGCCGAGCCGTTCATCCGCATAGGCGAGTAGTTCTTGATCAGTAACGAGGAGTGGCATCTGCAAACTTTCGTTTAGCCGATGAATTCCAACTGCACCGGTTGCGGGATGATTTTGGCTTGGTAGGCTCGGTCGAGTAACCGAGTCACCGCGTGTCGGCCCCGTTCACCAAAGTCGAGCGTCCAGTCATTGACGTACATCCCAACAAACTTATCGGCTTGGCTGCGATCCAGATCACGACCAAACTGGAGTGCGTAAGCGAGCGCCTCGGTGCGATGGTCCAGTGCATACTGAATACTCTGCTTTAACAGGACCGTCACATCGTTCATGACTTTGGGTCCGAGGTCGCGGCGGATGGCGTTCCCTCCGAGCGGTAAGGGGAGGCCGGTGTCTTTCATCCACCATTTGCCCAAGTCTTCGATCAGATGCAAGCCGTCGTTTTGGTAGGTCAGCTGTCCCTCGTGAATGATCAATCCGGCATCGACTTTCCCCTCGCGAGTGACTGCCAGAATCTCGTCAAACGGATAAACGACGGGGGTGAAATCGTTTCCCAGGGCGATGAGAAGCGCCAGGTAGGCGGTGGTGAGCTTGCCAGGAATGGCAATGGTCTTGCCGCGGAAGTCGCTCAGCGAACCGGGTTGACGGGCGACGATCATTGGTCCGTAATTGTCACCCATGCTGCAGCCACAGGCACACAGAGCGTACTTGTCCGTCAGATAAGCGTAGCCATGCAGGCTGACGGCGGTCAGTTCCAGTTCCCCGCGAAACGCACGCTCATTCAGCGTCTGAATGTCCTGCAATTCATGAGTGAATCGATATGGGCCTGTTTCAATCTTGTCGTTAGCCAAGGCATGGAACATGAAGGCATCATCAGGATCTGGGCTATGTCCAACGCGGATCAAAGTCTTTTCGGACATGGGTTCACTTTTATTCTAAAGAATCGTTGTTTGGGGGGCGTTCTTTGCGGAAATCTCTGGAATGGGCATCAGTCGCCGCACGCCGGTATTCACAGAATCCTAGTGGCAAGCAGGGGTTGTGACCACCCCTTCGAGCTTCAATGAGCTTACCAGTTTGGCGATCTTTGCTCGATCGGCATCGTCAACGCTTCGGAAAGGGGTGGCGAGTTGATCTGAGCAAATTCCCGCAACGCCCAAAGCCCCCTTCAGCCCGCGCAGGTAACCGGCGGGTCCCTCACCCGCCATGCTGTAGAGGCCGGAGAGTCTTTCCGCTTCTGCCTGCAGTCGATCGACTTCGGCCTGGTTTTGCTGATCCGCCGCATGGAACAGGTCCACAAACAGGCGGGGATGCAAATTGGCCCCCCCGTTGACACCCCCATCTCCTCCCAACCGCATGGAAGCCGCCGTCAACAGTTCCGGGCCCATCAGGAAAGTCCAATCGGGTCGGACGCGACGTAATTCCAGCAGCTTTTCGTAGGCGGCGAGATCTCCGGAACTGTCTTTCACGCCACAGATGTTTTGATGCCCGGCCAATCGCTCGATGGTTTCGTACGCGAGAGAAATTTTCACGCAGGAAGGCATATTGTAAACGAACAAGGGGAGCGGAGATTCCTCCGCCAGGTCTGCGAGAAAGTCACCCGCCTCTTGCTGACCGATCGAGAAATAGTACGGGGGGGCCGCAACGATGGCGCTCGCACCGACACTTTTCGAAAACTTGGCCAGTTCCAGCGCTTCATCGAGCGAGGTGTCGGTGACTCCGACCAGCACGGGAATTCGACCCGCGACCAACTCGCAGGTTCGCTCGACCAGTTCGTAGCGTAACCGGTAGGACAAGCTGGGACCTTCTCCGGTTGTTCCCAGCACGAAGAGGCCTGCAATCCCTCCTTCGATTTGCCACTTGATCAGTCGTTCCAATCCCGCATGATCGAGGACATCACGACTGAGTAACGGAGTCACCATCGGCGGAACAATCCCACGCAGGGGGGCTTTGAACAGGTGCGGCGCAGCAGGTGTGGACATGGAAGCAGGCTCCAGAAATCAGGCAAAATGCCAATTCAAAGGATGTTGGTTGCGAAAAATCGGCCAATTCGAGGCGCTGCCAGTTTAACGAACCGGATTCAGTTTCACACCGAAGGTTCGAGTCTGGCGGTCGATTCTTGGGAAGAATCGGTCCGAACTTCGCGAATTTGACGCTCGGAAAAGCGACTGAGTAACAGTCCAACCGCCAAAATCGTCAAAGTCCCGGCCACAATGATCAGATTGTCATGGAAGGGGCTGGCCAGCCACGAGAGCGAACTTTCGTTCCACCAGGCGCTGAGTTCTTCTTTTGATAATTCCGGATGGCTGAGCAGGTACGCTTTTTTCTGCGCGTCGCGCCACAGGGGCGAGAATGTCATCCAGGCGATCACCACGACCCCGGCGCCGACTCCCATCGCGGCGTGTTTGGATTGGGCGCGTCGCGAGAGGATTCCGAGTAAAAAGAGTCCCAGCATACCGCCGCTGAAGATTCCCGCCAGCTTCCACCAGGCATCCAAGGCGGTTTTGACCTGGATCATCGCCACTGCGGCCCCAATGCTGAGCGCCCCCATGACCAAAGTGGATCCATGCAGCACCCACATCGATTCTCGTTCGCTCGCCTGGGGCCGAAAGTAGCGACGATGGATGTCGCAGAGATAGAGTGTGGCGCAACAGTTGAGGTTTGAGTCCATCGCGGCGGAAAAAATCGCTGCTAAAACCAGTCCCATCACACCGGGGGGCAATTCGCGGCCAATAAAGTGCGGAAAGACGGCGTCGGGTTTGATTCCCTCGGCCAACTCGCCCGGCCGCTGCCCATAAAGGACGAACAAGGCGGTGCCAATAAAGAAAAATGCGGCACTGAGCGGGATAAAACAGAGTCCCCCCATCCAGACGCTGCGGCCGGCATCGAGATCCGACTTGGCGGTCGCATAGCGCTGAATATAGCCTTGATCGATTCCAAAGTTTTGGAGATGGGTCACCAGGCCAAAAACCAGCATGACCCAGAAGGTCGATTGAGAAATACTGTCGCTGAAGCTTCCCAGGCTGAATTTGTGATTCGCGATCGCGACCCGAAATAATTCGGGAGCCCCCCCTTGAATTTCCAGTACGACAGCAATCAGGCAGACGACGACCCCTGCTACCAGCACTCCGGACTGAACGACCCCCGTCCAGATGACACCTTCGGTTCCACCCAGTAAGGGGTAGATGGTGATGGCAATTCCGCTGATGATGATGATGGTGGTCACGTCGAGGCCGACGAGTGGTGCCAGGGCCAAAGCCAGGAGATAGAGGATGGTTCCGAGTCGGAACAGTTGGGTCAGCAGAAAGCAGACCACGCCGTAGGTTCTTGCCCAGGGGCCAAAACGGGCCTCGAAATGCTCGTACGCCGAAACCTGCCCGCTGCGGCGATAGAATGGAACAAACCATTTGACGGAAATCCATGCCGCCAGCGGCATCGAGATGGCGAGCACAAAGGCGTTCCAGTTGTCGTTGTACGCCTTACCGGGGTTGGCAATAAAGCTGATACTACTGATGTACGAGCCGACAATCGACATGCCGACGGCCCAGCCGGGGATTGACCTGCCGGCCGACATGAATTGCTCGGACGAACCACTGCGCCAGGCAAACCAACATCCGTAACCGACGACGGCGATGAGGTAAATCGCAAGCACGGCGAGATCCAGCGAACGATCGGGCGAATCGGGCGGCATGATTATCTTCTCGAAGGGGGGAATCGTTTCGGGTTGTTTCGGAGAGAAAGGGAAAAGCTGACAGAAAATCCTGTGGGTTGCAAGTGTCGCCATGTCTCACCAGGTGTCACAGTGGCTTGTCGTTCCCCACAGATTCATGAACCTTTCGGCGCGAAAAAAGCATCCAAAGCAAGAAATCCTCAAGTTTTTCGAGTGTGAATTTTCTCGACTCTTGGGTTAGAGATATACTGCATAACCGTTCTATTCGGCGGATTTTCGTTAATTTGGGGTATTTGCAGTGAATAGGCTATTGCAATAGGTTGGTGAGTTTCTTTAATCTTTAAACGATTGGGCGATTTCGGGGCTTTTTGATCTTGACGATTCGATCGTGATTTTGTTGACCATCCTGGCAGCGGAATTCCGATTGAAGGAATTGGGGTTGAGTCGCATGCATCCACTTCGCTTGCGGAAAAACTTTTTGATCGCGTGCTTCGAGCAATGGTTCGGAGTCGCATTTTTGTTTGATTGTATCCTTCGTTCTGCTCGGCGAAAAAGGCGTTTCTTATGATCCTGAATTCCTGGTTGGTCGCTGTTTTCGGAAGATTGAAGGCCTCTCAGTCGCGGTTACGTGGCCGTCGCCGCCGCAGCTTTCATACGACAACTCCAAGGTTGGTTGAAAATCTCGAATCGCGAGCGATGCTGGCAACAGCTCCTATCGTGATTGGTGGCAGCGTTGTGATTAACGAGACGAGCGAAATTTTTCCGTATGGTTTGAATAATCAGGCAAATGGGAGCCAGATTTTTGCGGTGGCTGTCGTTGATCCTGACGTTGCGCCGGATAATTATGTTCCGGGAAATCTGGCCATTTCCCTGGGTAATACCGACGTGAATGGCCAGGACGGCCCGGCATTCAGGATGGAGGTCATCGGTGGCCAGGATTGGATCGTGATTAACGATACCCGAGACCTCAACTTTGAGGCGGTTCAGTCATTCACCTTAGTGTTAACTGCTACGGACAGTGGTGGTGCCGCCGCCACGGCAACGGTCTCGATCAGTCTTCGCGATCTCAATGACCGCCCCGTGATCCCCCAGTATGCATACAATCCGATCAACAGTTACCCATCGGGCAGCGTAAATGTTTTGCAGGTCAATGAGAATAGTTTTAATGGGACAATCGTCGGTCAGGTGACGGCGATCGACGAAGATTCGGGCGACCAGTCGACCTTGACGTACGGGTTGGTGGGGACGATCCCTGGTTTCAATGCTGCGACACCCGCTTTTGCGATTGATCCGTTCACCGGTAAGGTTCGCGTCACCGACTCGGCATTCCTGGATTATGAAGCCCGACGCAATGGATCGGGCGTCGCGAA
>JBIKZJ010000621.1:0-2944 GCA_044354755.1 Schlesneria sp.
ACGAGACCGGGAATGACTGGGGTCAATGGACAGGGCGGCTCGAAACCAAAGAACTGCCAACTGGGATTTCCCTAAGCGGTTGGCCAGTTCTCCTGTCCGGTAACGAATTTCCGCATCGTCGGGATGACTGGCGACCTGATCATGCAGATCGCTGAACTCCCGTTCCCATGCTTGAATTTCCAACATTCGCTTCAACGCGACATCGGCCTCTTCCGTTCTTCCCATCGCACGAAACGCCTGAGACAGCTGTAATTGAATTTCGCGATTAAAGGGCTCAAGTTGTCGAGCCACAACCAGAATTTGGGCGGCATTCTCGGCCCGGCCTTCATCAAGCATTCGTTTTCCCATGGCGAGTTTGGCGGGGGAATACTGCGGATCAATCGCCATGGCCTCGATCAATTGGCTTTCTGCCAATTCAAATCGGCCCAGGCTGGTGTTGCACTGTGCCTGGATCGTCAGCGTGGCTGCGGACCGGGAAGCGTTCTTCAACGTCGTCAATGCTTCCTCGAATTGATCGACCTTCGTCTGCGATTCCGCGAGTTCAATCAGGACCTGTTCCACACCGGATTGGCGAGGATCGCGTTCAAGGGATTTGCGGTAGTGACTGATGGCTTTCAAATACAGTTCGCTGTCTTTCGCGATTAAACCCAGCAGCCGATCGGGACGCGCGTCTGTCGGGTCGTGTGCAGAAATGTGCTCCATCTCGGTTGTTGCCTCAGAAACCGCCCCCAGATCATAGTAAGCGGACGCCAGCCAGCGACGCGCATCCAGCGCATGGGGGTCTTGCTGAAGAGCGTGCAATGCCGCATCAATCGCATGCAGATATCGTCCGGACTCATAACAACAGCGGGCGGTGATCGTGTTGGCTTCTACGGCCAGTTTGGGATTGATCGCCGCGCGCTGCAGGCAGACAATTGCCTCGTCACGCATGCCCGCTCGAGCCAGGATCAATCCTTTTAAGAGATTTCCTTGCGGTTCGAGGCCCGCCGTTTTCAACAGTTGTTCGGAAATCTCCAAAACTCTTACGCGATCCCCTTCAATCAGGGCTTCCCTTCCCTGTCGATAGAGACCTTCTGGTCCGAATGAAATCCCGATCATCCAGGTCACGAGGAAGGCAAGCATGATGAGTGTGAAAAACATCACCCATCGCCAGGACTGCGGCTTCCCAAGCCCTCTGCGGCGGGGCGATTCTGCGGCGGGACGCGTCGAAGAGGTGTCAGTCATGTTTGTTGCTTTACTGTTCAACGACCATCAAGACCTGATTGCACACCACATTTTTCAAAATCGTTTGGGAACCTGAAATCCATTTGATGGTCAATTCGTCGATTTGTTCTGCCGTTCCGCAACCAAAATAAATCCGTGAATCACTGGACGAAGCATAACTGGAACCACTCCGAATTAAACGCATGAGACTCTTCGACCCCATACGAGCGGTTGCGACCGCTCCAATCGGACTGCGTGAGGACTTCCGTCCAATGACTTGTACTATCAGCCAATTATGTGGGAAAGCGGATTCGTTCGAGAGAACCGTCGCCGGCTCATTCAGGTTTGAGATCACCACGTCTTCATCCCCATCTCCATCCAGATCCCCTGTTGCCAATCCCCGTCCTGCATGCCCCCGCTGGAAGTAGTCGCCCGCCTGCCCGGAAATATTGACAAATCGCTTTCCTTCCCGATTTTCGAGCAACAGTGGTTGCTGCAGCCGTGGGGTATTCAAGGGGAAGCGGATGACATGACCGTTTGAGACGACCAAATCTTCATCTCCATCCAGATCGGCATCAATGAAACGAGTTCCCCAGCCGACATACATCGCACCGACGGCCGCAATTCCAGCCGATTGGCTGATATGACGGAACTGCCCTTTTCCCAGATTTCGATACAGGGCATTATTTTCCCGTTCGTAGTTAACCACCCAGAGATCTGGCAAGCCATCCCCATCGAAATCCCCCACATCGACCCCCATACTACCGTCGGGGGTGCCGATATCACTGAGTGCGGTACCGGTCATCAGTGCCACCTCTTCAAAATGCCCCCGACCATCATTGCGATACAGAAAATTGGGAACAGTATCGTTGGTCACGTACAGATCGAGATCCCCATCCAGATCAAGGTCAGCGGCGATCACACCTAAGCCTTTGCCATCCGGTTGCAGTCCGGAATCTGCGGTTCCATTACGAAAGGTTCCGTCACCATTTCCGAAAAAGAGAGTATCGGGTAATCCCTGAAATTGGCGGGGAGGACAGACTTCCCGAGGATGTCCTGGCGGCCCCACACAAACCGGATGGTTTTGGAATGACCAATCCACATAGTGGGCCACAAACAGATCCAGTGTTCCATCCTGATTAAAATCACCCCAGGCCGCACTACTGCTCCAAAGCGGATCATCAAGTTGGGCTTGGTCCGCAATATTTTGAAATGTGCCATCCCCCTGATTTTGATAGAGCATCAATCCACCATAACCCGTTACCAGCACGTCATCAAAGCCATCATTGTCAAAGTCAGCGATCGCCGCTCCATGGCTGTGGAAACGGGCGGGGCCGATCTCAGAGGACGCAGTGACGTTGACAAAATCCCAATTCGCCACATTTCGGAACAATGCCGACGGATTCCCCGTAGTTTCTTGAGTGGAAAAAGACCCGCCTCCGGGAAAAAAGAGATCGAGCCGGCCATCTCCGTCGAAGTCAAATAGGGCGACTCCTCCCCCCAACGATTCAAGAATGGCAAAATCGGAGTGGGCTTCGTCATTTTTATAGAGAAAAGCGAGCCGCGAAGCCTCTGTCCGATCCTGGAAAACGATTTGAGGTGTGGATGCTGTCACCCGCGCAGATGCTGTCACCCGCGCAATGGGTTCGGAATTCGTTACGGTGGGATCCGCGCGGTCTTTCATCGGGCGAGTCGCGGTCCGATCACATCCCAGTAAAGGGAGCAGCATCAAAAAACCAAC
>JBIKZJ010000675.1:0-2942 GCA_044354755.1 Schlesneria sp.
CTGGACTTGAGACGGATACCTATGATATAAATAATGCCAAAAATATATTGGAAATGGAAGATAACAATTTCAGCATATTTAAGTTTACAAAGGCAGGTAATATGCTTATAGGTAATAAGGATACAATAGAAATAAGAAATATACCACCTTCACAAAAATTAGAGGTAATTGGTAATATTCACGCAACAGGATATATCCGCTCGTATTATTCAGACGACCGATTAAAAACATTAACATCAAATATTACAGGGGCTCTTAATATTATTGACAGTTTGAAGGGGTTTCATTATGTGCCAAATGATAAAGCATTAGAATTAGGTTTTACTTATGAAAATGAAATTGGGCTAAGCGCTCAGCAAGTCCAGAAAGTAGTTCCTGAAATAGTTAAAATAGCACCTTTTGATACAGTAAAAGATATTGAAAGCGGAAATCTTGTTTCTAAAAGTGGCGAAGATTATCTTACAATTTGCTATGAAAGATTGGGAGCTGTTTTTGTAGAAGCAATCAAAGAACTAAGGCAAGAAAATAAAGAATTAAAAAAAGAAGTTAATAGTTTAAAGAAGGATATAGAAAATATTAAAAAAATAATATATATTAACTAATATATCCACCATTATCAACATGTTTAAAACCTTATTTTTTTATTATATAAATAACATATTAGCAAAATTATTACTAATAAATTAAAGAAAAATAACACAACGCTGCTAGCAGGGATTGAACCTGCGACAACTCGGTTAACAGCCGAGTGCTCTAACCAACTGAGCTATAGCAGCTGCTTCAACAAAAGCATAAATTATAGAATAACTTATATATATTACTCTATGATATTATATATAATCAAATCCTTATATATATTTATGGTTTATTTAATTTGAGTTTGAAGTTTTCATTTATAATATTAAACATATCAATAAGATAGGTTTCAAACTCATCTTTTGAGGGTATAAATAGGTTAACTTCACTATTTATATTTACATTTATAAGTTTCGTATTAGGGACATCCGATATTTCCATATAATTAATAATCTTTATTAATTCAAGACCGTTTATAAAACATTTATATGAGTTTTTAAAATTCTTAATAGTAAATCTACTCTTAATCTTCTTATATCCTTCATTATCTTTCTTGATTTTATGTTTAACACTAACGCGCAAATATTTATCATTTTCAACAGTATATGCCTTAAAAAAATCAGGGAGTGATTCTACATAAATATAAAAATCTTCTCTCTTCTGTTTAATACCCTTCTTAACAAACCATTCACTCATTTTCCATTCAATGATTTTATATATATCAGTAAACATACTGTTGTTCTCTTCAGTATTAAAAATTTCATTCATAACACTATTAGTATCAGTATCATCCTTTTTATCAACAAGAAAGGTGTTATTTAATTTTTTCATCTATTTATTATTATATGCGGCTTAAATATTTATATAATTGTTAATTTATATTATTGATTTTATATAATAGATGATATATTCTTAATATATATATCCTTTAAAGATTTATAGTTATTACTTGATATTATATTCTCTTCTATTAACCATTTCTTAGAAAGTATATTATATTTATGATTTTCATTAAATAATATTTTGACGCACAGATACACAAAGCTTACTATAATTAAACTATTAACAATATTCTTGGTCGCCATAAGAATAATAGCAAACAATATAAGTGATTGAATAACAACATTATTTATTATCTTTTGTTGCGCTGGTGTTAACTCTATTCTAAGATATCTTCCACCGACTTGTACAAGGATTAAGAAAATCATTGATAATGGCTCCATTGTAACAATACCTTCTATTCCCGGTATTGCAGAAAATGTCATAATCTATTTTTTGAGAAGATTTTTATAGGAACGAATTGAATGATTCTATAGTATCTCTATCTTCTTGTAATTTCTTATAATTTATAAGTTTTTCTAATACAATATCATTTATATCTTTGTATGATTTGGTATCATTTTTGGATTCTGTATTCGTTTTATAGTCCTCTATATTTGCATCTGTGCTATACAAGGTAGTATTAAGTATATTTATATTGTCTTTTATGAAATCACCATCTGTAAAAATAATTATATCAAGTATCAATGCAATTAGTGTTAAAAATAGCAGCAACCCGATAGTAATATCCCAATATAAAATATAATAATTAAATATAAATAATATTAAAAATATCCAAGGATTATCTATAATATCTAATATATTGTCAGGATATATTGCAGCTGGACGCATTCCCAAGATAATTAAATAAGAAACCAGAGCCCCTGTTAAGATCCCTTTAAATATATCTTCTATATTTATATTATTTTCCATATTCTTCTTTACAATTATATTATATAAATATTTTTATTTTAATTTTTCTTTTCATTTTGTATAATAGAAGTATATAAATAATTATGAATTATTCAACATTACAAGAAGCATATAATATAGATACTTTTGAAAAAAAAAGCAGACCATCACAGAAACAAAATAAGAATAATGGTAATAATGGTGCTATGATCGCTTCGTCAAATACAAGCCCAGCTTTTACCGAGTCAAGCAAATTAGCATTAAGTTCCAATAAATTGTCAGATTATCCTAATAATCACGGAAGTTCTTGCTCACCATTACAAGCACCTACTTACAATATACCTGTATCCAATCAATGTAAAAAAGAACACGATGATGCAATGAATGTATATACAAGCGCCAATAACAATAATATTAGTATGATGAACAGCATCCAGAATAATACTAATAACAATGGGATGCAATCTGCTTCTTCAGCATCTTCTCAAGGATCTTTGTCTCCAACACCATCATCGCAACCGACACCAACAGTATCCTTATCTTCGGCAAATCAAGGTTCTCTTCTTCCGTCTTCTACGACATCAAGCTTAAATTATTCTACTAATATGTTTAATAATTTAAAGAGTTCAAATGAT
>JBIKZJ010000622.1:0-2940 GCA_044354755.1 Schlesneria sp.
GATCAGGTTATCGCACCCCTTATCAACACTGATTTTACACAGTTTCGGGATTTTCGATAGCGGCGGCAGGGGAATTGTCGCTGAATTACGACGAGGCCCTGGATTCGTTGATCACAAGTCAAACCGAGATCGCTCATCACAATCACCGTTTTTTCGAATAAAAACGGGGAAGCAAAATTCCCCCAAGAGGCTCGGTCGAAAGAGCATTTTGCCAGTCACCCTTGAACAGGAGTGGGTGAACCTCGTACAACAAGCAGTTGTCTGAGAGTCAGTTTGAGCTCAAAGTTCCGTCTGTTTGTTGATTTGCCTCTGGAGTCTTGCCATTTCCGCCGCCGTTGCCACACCCAGCTCCAAGAATCGTTTGCAGCGCAGCCTGGAAGACGCTTGCCACATTGCCAAACTCTGCGAAGAGTATCGCGGTAAGGATACGGTGGTCCTTGACCTCACCGGCATCACCCCGATTATGGATTTCTTCGTTATCACCACCGGAACCAGCACCCGCCAGATGCATGCACTCACCGATGAAGTTCGTGTGCAAATGAAAGCCCGTGGACACAAGCCCCCCGCGACCGAAGGATACGAACAGAGTTCCTGGATTCTGCAAGACTGGGGCGACATCGTGCTCCATTCGTTTTTGCCCGAAGGGCGTGAATTGTACGACCTGGAAGGGTTGTGGGGCGATGCCAAACGGATCGACTGGCAAGCGGTGGTCGCTGCGGCACATCGTTAAAAACCGGGGCATGTTGTTAAAAATCGGGGCATCTTGTTAAAAACCGGAGCACCTTCAGGTGAAATCGACGAGTCCCCTGACAAAAACAGCTTGTTCATCCTGTTGAATTCATCGAGGGTGATTGGGTCGACGATGGCTGGCCATGCAATCAGAGTCAGCACTCGTGACGTAATCCTGATTGCTGTATCGTGATTGCTATGCAGTCGAGTAAAAAATCGAATGACGGACGGGTGATTCGTTGGTGTAGTTCTAATAAAGAGATTCGATTGGGATCGGAAGTATGGCAGAACAAAGACCATTTCGGATCGGACTGACTCGGGATTTTCTCAAGCCCGATGGAACGGTCGGTTTTGGCGATATTGGCTTGTCGATGTTCGATGCCATCCCCAATCTGATCTGGGAATTTCTGCCAGAACATCGTCCCGTGCTCGGACCCGACCAGATTGCAGGGTATGATGGACTGCTGGTGCTGGCGTCCAGGGTCACTGCTGAAACGTTGGCCGGGGCCGATCGCTTGTCCATTATCGCCCGGTTTGGCGTCGGTTACGATAACATCGATGTTGCTGCGTGCACCGAGGCAGGCGTACTGTTGACGATTACTCCGGATGGAGTTCGGCGGCCGGTCGCGGTTTCGGCAATTACCTTGCTCTTGGCCCTCTCGCATCAATTACTGGTCAAGGATCGATTGACCCGAGACGGACGCTGGGGGGAAAAACTCAATTTTATGGGACAAGGGGTTCGAGGCCGAACCTTAGGTGTCATTGGGGTCGGAAATATCGGCCGAGAGATTTTTCAGCTGGCAGCCCCGTTCGAAATGCGACATTTGGGCTTTGATCCTTATTTGAATCATCCGGTTCCCGGTGTTGATTTGGTATCGCTTGATACGTTGATTCGCGAATCAGATTATCTGGTGATCTGTTGCGCCCTGACGCCGGATACGCATCATCTGATCAATGCGGAACGGCTGAAACAGATGAAGCCGAATTCCTATCTCATTAACGTCGCGCGCGGTCCCATTATTGATCAGCGGGCACTGACCGAGGCGCTGACCGAGCACAGGATCGCCGGTGCGGGGCTGGATGTGTTTGATGTCGAACCGATTGCTCCCCACGATCCTCTGCTCGAACTCGAAAACGTGATTCTGTCGCCACATGCGATTTGCTGGACGGACGAATGTTTTGCGGGCATTGGCCGCAGTGCCTGCCAGAGTCTGATTGATGTCGCTTCCGGAAAAACACCCGCTCATGTGGTCAATCGGGAGGTGCTGGATTCGGTAAAACGATCGGAAAGATCACTGCAGTAGCCTGCTTCCCCGAGGGACTCCTGTGATGATTCCCTTCAGGCCATCGTCAGGCCGTTGGGCTGGCCGTGATATTGGTGTTCGCATTGGTATTCGTTTGCAGACTTTTTTCGAGCGGCACATGATCAATCAGCGCGTGCAAAATTTTCAGCTGAATATTGATCTTTAAACCATCACACCGCTGATGGATGATTTCTGGCAGACCGCTGAACAACAGTGATGAATTTTCTTGTGTATAATATCCGCCAATCATACTCACTAAGCCGAGCAAGTCACTGCACAGGCTGAGGTACAACAGGTGGTCTTTGCGGAGCGCTGGATCGCTGACGCCCAGTACGTCTTTGGAACTTTGATGAATACTGATGAGACTGACCAGTGAATTCAGTTCGTGAAATCGCTTGCGATAAGCCATCATTTCTAATCCGGTCAGGGCAAGAAAGGCGAGAACCAGGTTAATGATGATTCCGAGAAACGCATCCACACCCTGAAACAGTTCACTCGCTTCGCTCAGGTTGGGCTCATAACGACCTGTGGACATCGATGTCGGTTGGCGATCGAGCAAATGACTCGCCGCAGCAAGCATTCTCGGTGTCATGCTCTCACTCGCGATCAGATAGGTTTTCACCGAATAGGTTGATACTGGCTGACTCGGAAAGGGGGGAAGACTTCGCAGATAACCGACCGGAATGGTATCGGGATTCAGATACTCCAGCTTAATGGCTCGTGCCCCAATGTCGGGGGAAGCGAGTTGAAATCCCGCTGCCGCCAGTCGTTCGACTGCGTACAAAGTTTGTGGATCTGAGGGGTCTTTGACGACAAATACCGCGTCAATCGTATCGGGGATCTGGTACTGATCGTCTGTGGACAATCGTTTCCAGTCAAAGTGAAACTGAACTTGATCGGTCCGTTT
>JBIKZJ010000242.1:0-9682 GCA_044354755.1 Schlesneria sp.
GAATCAGGGAAATCAGTCCAAGGGCGGGGAGTGAATAGGCGGTGTATAAATGCAGTCTCCACGAGTCACCCGGCAGCCACAGGGCCAGCTGTTGTAAGACAGGCCAGCCGAGTTGTTGTTCCAGTTCGGCCCAGACTTCGGGTTCGAGATATTCCTGATGGGCAACAAGATGCATCCCCAGATCAACGCCGATCCAAAGCAGCGCCAGACCTGAAACAATCAAAAACCGACGCAAGGTCACGTTTTCGTTCCAGTAAACCACGGATTTATCCGCTTGCGTCATTTCTGAGCCTCGTTAATCGCGTAATGGAGGCGAATCGTTTGTTGCGTTAACTTCAATTCGAGAATCGACTGTTGAGGATCCGGATTCAGCAGGTAATACGGTAAAATATCGACACTCGATTGCTCGAACGAAACCTTTCCGGTCCGCTTGTCGATCATTCGTAACATCCCTTCGCTGGCATTATTTGCCCCTTTTGCTGCCAGCTTCCAAAGCTGAATCAAAACCGGTGCCGCTCGCGACTGATCGAGTGAGATCGGTTCATGATTCAAGTCCCGCTTCCAGATGATTCTGGGTTGATTGCGTCCGATCGCGTACAGGGGACCATTCACAAACGCCAACCGATATCCCTCGTTCGGTTGCAGTTTTTTCAGACCACTCAGGTTTTGAATCGTCCGCGATAGCCCGATATACCAGCGTTCGGCATCATGCCAAGCGACAATTCCCGTCATCGATTCCGTATTCACTTCGAGCGGACTACAGAGCGGTGCGGCGGTTCTGGCGGCCAGCAGGTTCAGCTTGCCATCGGGTGTCACGATCGCCAGCGTCTCGGTGTCGAGCACTGCCACCATGGTGTTGAGCGGATCGGATCGTGACCAGAGTACTTCGCCTGTTTTCAAATCTTGCAGCTCAACTAGCAGGTTCTGATCCGTACGCAGTGCGGTCCAGGCGAGCGACCCACGATCATGAATCAGGGTCTCGGGCGAACCCTGAATATCTCGTCCCGTCAATTTGCGTCCATCAATGGGGCTGAGTCTCTCGATCGTTTTATCGGTTCTCCAGACATAAACACCATGATCGTCGCCGAGCACTGTCGCGTCCGCAGGAACGTCACTTCGCTCCCACAACACGCGTCCTGTTTCGGTGTCGACCGTCACGAGCCGATTACCAGACTGATAACACAGATAACTGGCACGCACTGGCCCCACTTTGCCGACAGGTCGATTCCGTTCGTCGACAACCCGCTGTCGTTCGTGGTGAATGCCACGTCGCGGCGGGATCGTTTTCGTGGTCCCCGATGACAATCGCATTTCAATCGGGTTGGCCCAGAGCAGTTTCGATTGGGGTTCCCCCTGATCATTCAGAGGTGCAATCGCAAACAATTCGCTCCCGACTCGTAAGATCACGATCCGGCCTACCCCCCAAGCCTCACGGAGCATGTGGCCCGCAGGACCACGAAAAAGGGACATCGTTCGTGGCAGCGAAAACTTCTGTTCGTGATCTTCATCTTGACCTGACTGAAAAAACGATTCTCCCCGAAACAGGACATCATTTCCGGTCCGATCAATCGCGATATCCAAGCGGGCCGCCAAACTCTCGGGCTCAGCATGAACGGGGATCGATTGGCAATAAACCCCAAAATTGCGGTCGTTTCGGGGATCATCGACCTTGGGGTCCTCAGCAGGCCAGGCTGACGGTTGAGGTTGTTTGAGCGTTAGGCTGACCGTTGGATCCGAGTGCATCCGGTCCGTTGCGAGTTGACCATCGGCAAATCGGGCTTGCGAAAATTCGTGCAGAATTCGTAGCCGCGTCTCCCGCGCATCCCGGTCAAGTCCGAGTCGATCAAAGCGAAGCGCCAACCGATCGAGCGATTCCACTCCCGTCGTTTTGTCTGCGGAGCCGGCGGCATCTAACAGACGCAGTTCCAGTTCGATGAACGACCGTTTGCGGAGGACTTTTTCTTCATCGGAAATCAGTAATTGCCGCCCCCAGTCTAAACCCCGCCATTGCTGTGCCAACTGCTGAACGGCAAATCGATCGCGACTTTTTCTGGCGGAGTTGAGCCGCGTCCGAAACAGCTCCTGAATTGCGGACTGGTCGTCCAGTTTTGCACGCAGAGCGGCCTCTTCAATGATTCCCAGCAGCACCCGGTCTTTGCGGACGGAAACCGCTGCCCGTTTGACCAGCGAATCATCCGGATCAAAGTCTGCAGCCAGTCCCATCAATGCGGAGTCGACTGCGGCGACAAAGTCGTTTTCCGCCATCGCCGAGGTGCCGATGGCGGCAGCGGCGGCAAACTTGTAATCCGCATTGTCCGCTAGCTCCATCAATTCCCTGGCCAGATTGGTTCGTGTGAGCGACGAGTCCTCTGCCGCCGGTTTTCCCAACGCGGTGGTCAACGCCAATCGTTTCAGATTCCGCGCCGCGGGGGAAGAATTCAACCCTGCAACACGTTCGCGAGCCAATTCGACTTCGCCGGCCTGCAGGTCAAGCAGTGCCGCGCGGACTCGCAGCGACTCGTTGTTTGGATCCCCCTGCAATTCGATCTCGATCTGTCGGCGAACGTCTGCAAGTTTTGGTAAGAGCATGACACTCTGACGCTGAAACGCAATCCAGCCTTGCTCTGTCCCCGCTAGCACTCCGAGTGGTGCATCGGCTGAGGTTGTCTCGGAAAGGATCTGACCATTCTTTGCATCCAGCAGCGTCGTTCCGCCTGACCGCACCGGCAGGACGATCACGGAACCGCTTAAAACGGCCGGGCCGCTGGCTTCACCGGTGCTGGTCCGCCACAACTGCTTGCCGCTACGAAGATCATGAGACCGAACCGCATCACCTTCCAACACAATGACCGACTGTTCCTGCGAATCGATTCCGGCGACCAGCAATCCTCCACTTCTGGGAACTTGCCACAATGGCTGGCCGTCGGGAAGCTGAATTGCATGGAGTGACGGCGTTTCCGGGGAAGCAAAAACCAAAACCGATTCCGGTCCCGCATGAGTGGCAGCAGGATCTCGTCGATCAACAGCTTTCGATTCCAGCGAAACAATTTGGGCAAACGGCTCTCGCCACAGTTCCCACCATGGTTCGGTCTGCAGTTGCCCGGAATTCCTGATGGGGGTCGGTGCCAGATCCCCTGCGGAAATCGTTGTCGCAGGATAGCGATAGGCCCATTTCCATGTCTGCAACAGAGGGTCGACGGCAACGACCGCCCCGGCGCTGGTTGAGCACAAGAGCAGACCGTTGTACCAGAGGAGGGGACATGCCACACGAGAACGCTGCAAATCCTCGTCGATCGGCAGTCGAGTGGTCCCCAGCGACAGCGAGGCGAGCAGTTCACCACGGCCAGCGGAAAGGGAGACCAGTGCCATCTCGGTCCGATGCTGGGCGAGCACATAAAGCCGATCATCCACAATGAGCGGCGGACCCAGGAATACAGTCCCAGCAAAAGTTCCACCGTTATCCGCTGGAGCTTCACCCGCTTCCCACTGAAGTGCACCCGTTTCCACCGAATAGCAACAAAGTTGATTAAAACGGGGCCCGTTGCGCGTAGTTCCTCGGGGCGTCAGTTGATTGATCCGCAATTCCCCCGCGCGATCGGGTTCCTGAATGGCAAACAATTGTGAACCGTTTGTCGCCATGCGCCCGAACATCGAATCACACACCGTTCGCCGTTGAGCCCAATCGATCACGAGGGGTTGCAGTCCGCTATTTTCGATCGATCGTTTGCCCAGCATCGCATATTCGGTATTCGGAATACTCCAAAGGGGCTTTCCGGTATCGATGGCAAACGCCCGGATTTCATCAAGCGTGCGCACGATGACACGCGGACCAATGATCATCGGCTCAACGATCGGAAAGGAATTGATCGACTGCTCTCGCTGTTTTTGCTCGACCACCTCGAGCGATCCTTTCAAGACCGACGAAAATTCCTGCTTCCAATTTGGCAGCAAAACAGGCCGCTGCCGTCGCCAATCTTCCGTGGCGGGGACACGTTTTCTTGGCAAAACGTCTGCCTGGATCTGATCGTTTGTCAAAGGCGTTGCGGCCAAAAGAGGCTCGGCCAACCATTGACCGAGGGTCAGCGAACGTCCTTGCATTTGGAGGGGAAGCTGCAAATCGAGCGTCATCAACTCTTGCCTGATGGCACGGGCCTCAGACTCCTGCTTCGAGTCCAGCAACGATTCCAGGCAGGCGAATAGTCCGATTGCGCGTTGAAGACTCGTCGCTTTGGGATGTTGCGCAGATCGTTTAAACGCCGCCGCCGCATGGCGCGGTTTCCCGCGATCACGCAGCGAGCATCCCATGGCCCACCAGGCGTTTGTCGCGGTTGGCGAATCGACAAAATTGTCGGCAAATCTCGCAATCGGATCTGGCCCCTCGGTACGTGATTTTTCCCACACACGCTTGGCAGCAAACTGTTCAGTTTCATCGATCTGTTGACGAATTTCCGCAGGAATCGTGGCGAGTATCCTCCGGACCTCTGCGTGGGTGGCAACCTCGGTCGTCGTACGCGTCGGTACAAACGCGTTCGGTTCAGCGAGGATTTGCGAGGCCAAAGGCCATGCCGAAAAGTAATCTTTCTGATCAATCAATCGTCGAACAAGCTCGACACCTTGCGTCAGCGAATGCTGCCGAGGAAGTGTGATCGAGTTTTGGCTCCCAGGATTGGAATTTTCGATGGGACTGACGGACGCCCCCAAGAGCGGTTCGGAGTTCACGGAGAGATCGGACTGCGCAGAGAGCGACATCACCGTGAAAAACAGTAGCACAATCGCCGCCGGGATCGTTGCCCGGATGCTGCGGATGATCACGATTCGGATGGATACGTCGCCCATACCGTTCTCCTGTCTTTACTAGTCCGATTCTGGCACTCCGCCGCCGCGAAGGCAATTGCTTTCGGTGAAAATTTCGCTCGCGCTTCGGAATTCCGGTTTCATCTCCCGAATTCTCTGGATGAACAGTATCGCGGGATCTCAGGCCATTCCCCTAACTGGTTGGCGGCGGATTCCGATTGGCATACAAAAAAGTTTCGATCAATCTCTGGTGATGATCTCGTCCAGATTCAGCAGGGCCCGCGCAACCAGCGTCCATGCTGCGCGGGAGATGGCATTGTCACCAGGTCCTGCAATCGCCGCAGCATCCAGTTCCTTTCGCTGCAGGCGTGCTGACTGTTCCTTGAGATAATGAGTCAGTAGCGACAGCTCCTCAGGGGAAGCCGGGCGCGTCAGGCAACGTCGAAACAGTGTTTGCAGCCTCACCGATTCGGGTTCGTTTCGTCCGGAAAATTCTCGTCCCAAGGCTTGTGCCGCTTCGATGAAAATCGTGTCATTGAGCATCGTCAAGGCCTGAAGCGGGGTATTGGTCACTTCCCGTCGTGCAATACAGGCTTCACCGCTGGGACCATCAAATGTCATGAGCATCGCATAAGGAGAGGTTCGTTTGGCAAAGGTGTATAACGAGCGGCGATAACGATCTTCACCACTGCTGACTGTCCAGGAGAGGGAACCATAGGTCCCCTCGGTGGTGACACTGGTTGGCTGTGCGGGGAAGACACTCGGCCCACCCAGTTTTTCAGACAGCAGGCCGCTCACCTGCAGCGCCAGATCCCGGATCAATTCTCCTTCCAGTCTCAGTCGAGGGCCCCGGCCGAGCAATTCATTACTCGCATCGCGAGCCAGCAACTCGGCAGAAACGTGCGAGGATTGCCGATAGGTGGCACTCGACATGATCAGCCGGTGAAGCCGTTTTATCGACCATGCCTGCGGTCGTCCGCTTGGGTTCGCACCCCCCTTCATCGAGCGTTCAGAAAATTCGACAGCCAGCCAGTCGAGTAATTCCGGGTGGGTCGGACTCGCCCCCTGGCTCCCAAAGTCTTCTGTGGTTTGCACGATCCCCCGTCCGAATAACGAAGCCCAGTGCCGATTCACAGTGACGCGTGCGGTCAGCGGATTTTCCGGGCTGACCAGCCATTCTGCCAAGGCCAGCCGGTTCGCAGATCGATCGGGTGGAAGCGGTGGCAACATCGATAATCCGGCGGGGACAATCGATTCCTTGGGTTGCAGAAACTCACCCCGATGGTGTCTTCGGGTTTGTCGCGGATTGCCAGGTGGCCGCTCTTGCATCACCAAGGCCGTTGTCGCCGCCATGGCTTCCCGACGAAGGATTTCAATGGACTGCCGTTCCCCGGCGAGCTCAGGCGCGATCCGACAAAAGTAACGAACCAATTCTGTTGCGGGTGTTGATTCGGCGGTTTCCGCACGAAACAGCGGTTCTAACTCGGTCGGTAAAGATCGCGCTTCGATGGGACGAATGTCATCCGTGACCCAGACGCGAAACCGACCAAGGCCGGCCGCATAGTACTTTTCAAATAGCAGACTGAGGTCCAGCGATGTTGCCACCGCGATCGGTTTTTCAAATCGGAATACGGCGACATGCGGTCGCCCCTGTCCTCCGTCGATGGACCAACCGGTTTGCTGATTCCCATCCAGACACGCAGCGGCCCCCTGACCACTCGCAAAGCTGTGTGAAGCGTGAACTAGTTTCACGGGCTGGCCATCTGCCGCCAGCGAAACCTCACTCAAAAAGAAATCCCCAAAGGGCCCTTCATAGTAAGTCCGACCGGGACCGTTGCGAGGCAGACTCGGATCCGGCATCACCTCGATTCTCAGGGCTGTCATGTTCGCGATGGTGTTGTTCAACCGGATCTCATAACGATCCTGTTTGGACTGGTCACCACTGGCCAGAATCGAACCATCTGTCTGGATTGTGAGTAGCGGAAGATCGCTGGTCGCTGTCAACGGTTGCAGTAACGACCACTGAGCAAGTTGTTCCAATTCCAGGGCTCGCCACTGATGGTATCGAGCCAGAAAATGGGATTGGCGACGTTCCGCCTCGGGCTGGCTTTGGTTCGCCGGTAAACGACCGAAGCTGAGTCGAAATTTGCCCAGCGTATGTTTTGATCCAAACTGTTGCACCAACCGGATTGTCCAGTGTGAGGTTTGCGGTTGGGCGGAAACGGGCTCGGCCAGCATCAGCGTCGCGACCCGATTCACATTCAGACTTCCCGACTCGGTGGCAATCGCCCAGCCCGACTTGGATTCGGTATCGCCGTCGATCGCCTTGGTGATCGGAAAATCCTTTTGAGAAAAGTCTGCTGCCGCACGAATCCATTTCAACGGACGTGTTTCACCAGGACGCTCATCATTCAACACCGCTGCCGTGATTTCCGACAAGACAAAATTTCCATGCGGCGTACGACCCGGACCCTGGCTGGGGAGCGACGGGTCCGTGAGGACTTCGAGTTTGATCGCGGAAATCTTTGTCAGATCCGAGTCGATTTGAATTTCATACAGGTCGGTATCAAAGGTTTCACCACTCACCAGTACCGAAAAATCCCCGCGCAATTCCAGCTTGGCACCTTTGACCGACTTCATGCTCGTCGGCTTGACGACCTCCCATTCGTATTGATCTGGAAGGGGGAATCGGTTGGGAAGGTCGGCTTCAAGCTGGGCGATTTGACGTTGAATTTCAACTCGTTTTGCTTCCAGTGATGGCCGGACGATTTCTCGTTCTGGCTCGTCCGCGTTATTCAGTAGCGCAAAAAAGCCGTAATAATCGCGATGTGTGATCGGATCGTATTTGTGGGTATGGCACTGGGCACATCCCAGTGTTAACCCCAGCCAAGTGGTGGCCGTGGTCGCAACACGATCGGTCATGGCATAAAAGCGAAATTCGAGCGGATCAATTCCCCCTTCTTCGTTCAGCATCGTATTGCGGTGAAATCCCGTCGCGATCTGCTGATCGACCGTGGCGTTCGGCAGCATGTCCCCCGCCAACTGTTGCACGGTGAATTGATCGAAGGGGAGATCGGCATTGATCGCGTTGATGACCCAGTCTCGATAAGGCCAAACCGTGCGCGGGCGATCTTTTTCATATCCATTCGTATCGGCATAACGGGCCAGATCCAGCCATTTTCGCCCCCAACGCTCACCATAATGGGGCGACGCCTGAAGGCGATCAAGCAATCGCTCGTACGCATCGGGCCTGGAGTCCGCCAGAAACGCGTCCGCTTCTTCAATTGTCGGTGGCAGGCCCATCAAATCGAATGACGCACGACGAAGTCGCGTTTCGCGATCAGCTTCCGGTGACAGTGTCAACTTGGCCTTTTGCAGCGACTGGACCACGAACGAGTCAATCGGTGAATCGAGTCGGATCCGACTTGGGTTTGTGGTGAGCATCGGGACCGCTGGACGAACGGGCGGAACAAATGCCCAGTGGGGGGTGTAATTCGCCCCCGACGCAATCCAGCGTTTCAGTACCGATTTCTGCGCATCCGTCAGCCCAAATTTCGTGGAGGGGGGAGGCATTTGCACGTCGGCATCCTGAGACAAAATTCTCCGCACCAACTCACTCGACTCAACGTCACCAGCACGGATCGCGCGGCGACCGGATGCCGCTGGCGAGGTGGCCCCCTCACGCTGGTCCAGCCGCAATTCTCCTTGTCGCTGCCCGTCATCGGGGCCATGACACTTGAAACAGAATTGCGACAGGATCGGTCGGACCTCTTTGTCGTAAGCGGGCGAGGTTTCCTCGGCCGCTCGGAGCGATCCGGATCCCGCGATCAGGGCGCAGAGCAGGAAAACTCGAAACCCTACGATTCGGTGCTCGAACAGATCAATCATCGGGGGCCTCTTAAAATCAACAGCAGCGATCAAACGAAACGTTGATCGCTGTTTGGAATGTGCGTTGGTTCCCGCGTTCGTATTTCCGTCGCGCCTACCGAAGTCGGGGTAAAACTTCGGTCGCGGATTTTGCCGGACTGTTTTCGTAGAGCGGCTCGGCGTCGGGGATCCAGCGCGTCAGATCTCGAATTCGCGTAGTATGGTTGGGATGCGTCGACATGAACTCGGGTGGGGCTTGGCCCCCACCGGTTGCCTGGGACATTCTTTCCCAAAATCGAACTGATTCCTGCGGGTCGTATCCAGCTGCGGCCATCAATAACAGCCCCATGTGATCCGCCTCGGATTCATGTTTGCGGCTGTACCCCAGAATTCCAAATTTGGCCCCCGCATTCAAGACCGATAATAATTGCCGACGGCGTGAGTAATCCATATCTCCCATCGAGACGCTGGCGGAAGTGAGGCCAATCTGCACCATCTGTTGCTGAGCCATCCGCTCGGCCCCATGGTGGGCCAAGGCATGGGCAATCTCATGGCCGATCACGGTGGCCAACCCGGCATCGGTTTCTGCCACGGGAAGAATCGCGGTGTAAACGACGATTTTGCCGCCGGGAAGACAAAACGCATTCACCTGTTTATCGTCGACCACTTTCAGATCCCACTGAAATTCGGGAATGGGCGTTCCCACCCATTGGCGAAACTGCGGATTATCCGTAGCCCGAATCAACCGGTCGGCAATCTCACGGACCTTGGAAACTGCGGGTGTCCCCCGAATCACACGGGCGTCATTCAAAACTTCCTGAAAGGCCTGCAGGCCGAGCTTAGCTTCTTCTGCGGGGTTCATACCGACGATCTGAGACCTGCCAAACGGCCCCTGCTGACACCCGCGCACCATCGTCAATCCGACCGTGCAAACCCCGATGAGAATCGGAATCATGCGAATGAGCAGGCCAATTCCAATTTGATTCCCTGACGCGTAACGTCGGTCGTAACGCGAATCACC
>JBIKZJ010000623.1:0-2921 GCA_044354755.1 Schlesneria sp.
ATCGAGTCAAAGTCGCGATCTCGGGACTGGCACACATTACCGGGGGGGGCTTGAAAGACAATATCGAACGATTACTCCCCGAAGGCTGTCGGTTGAAAATCGATCGCAACAGCTGGCCAGTTCCTAAACTATTTACGTGGCTGCAGGGATTAGGGGGAATTGATCGGGACGAGATGTATCATGTCTTCAACATGGGGATTGGTTTTACCTTGATCGTCCGGCCTCAGTTCGTTGACAGCATACGTCGGCAGTTGACCCGGGCCGGGAGTGAAAACTGGGTTGTGGGGGAAATTCAAGCCGGCCCACGTGGCGTCGACTACATCTCGTAATCCCTCATGGGTGCCCAGCAGTCTGATTCGGGGCTGTTTTTCGAGAAAATAACGCGGGGGGTGGGAACTGTCATGGCGGCCATTCGCCAGTATCGACGTGTGTTTGCGACGTTTTTCCGTAATTCACTGATGCGTGAATTGGGGTTTCGCAGCAACTTTTTCATTACGTTGATCACTCGTGGCTTTTGGTTCACGGTGCAGTTCGTCATGTTTGACCTGATCTACCGCCATGTCAATCAGATCAAAGGCTGGAGTCGTGAAGAGTATTTTGGGTTCATGGCCACGGGGATGCTCGTCAATGCGATTGTCGAGGCTTTTTTCATGCCGAACTGCGCCCGGTTCAGCGAACTGATCCGAACCGGGGATTTGGATTTTGTCTTGCTGAAGCCGATCGATACCCAGTTTCTGGTCTCGCTGGAAAAGATGGAACTGGCGATGTTTTCCCAGATCGTCTTTGCGTTGGGGTTACTCGGCTATTCGTTATGGCAGGCCAACATCCACCTGACGGTCTCGAACGTGGTCATGTATGGATTACTGATCGGTGCGGCGGTCACCTTTTTCTATAGCCTGATGATCGGCCTCGCATCGACCAGTGTTTTCTTTGGCCGGAATCAGGGGTTACTCGATTTCTGGTTCTATGTGACGATCTTTGCCCGTTACCCCAGCAGCATTTATAGCGGTTCCCCCACAGCGGAAGTGTTTCGTTTTTTGTTTTCGTATGTGCTGCCGATCTTGCTGGTCATCACGGTCCCGGCGCAGGTGCTGCTCGGGAAATTGCTGGTACCGAGTTGGCTGGGGTTTTTGACAATCGCATTCTCCCTCGTGGCGTTTGCGGTGTCGCGTACCGTTTTCCACTGGTCACTGCGACATTACCGCAGTGCCAGCAGTTGACGAGCCCGCCGCGATTCCGATGAGTGTCGGTTTTTTGGAGGCCAGTTTTTTGATTCCGCAATGAAAATCCGTTTCGGAAATTCATTTTCCCGGTGTTGCCGATGCCGACTCAAGGCCGACAGAATTGACCGAAATCACTTCATACTGATGCTTCGTTCCCGGTTGAGAGGTTGAGTCAACAAACGCCATTTCGGGAAGCGGTTTTTCCGGGGTATCGTGGTAGCTCATCGATTGAAACAAAGGGCGACCAAATTTTCCGATCGGCTTTTCAGGAACTTGCCCAATCGGCTGACCGTCGCGACGAATCAGAAAACATTTTAGGCCACTTTCGAAATCCGCTGCAGCATCCCAGGTCAGTTTGACCGAGCCATCGGCGTTCACCTGTTGCCGAACGTCGGTTGGCGCGGCCGGTGGAGTGGTGTCACTCACGGCACCGACGCGCAGATACTCTTCCCAAAGTGCGGCAAATTTGGCGTTGGGTAACCAGACTGATTCATTCTCTAACCCTTTGTATTCCGCTGCCGGGACTGGCTTGTCTCCCGTAAGCGTCGACAGCCAAGACTGCTTCAAATCGACCGGTTTTAAGCGGGGCGAGGTCGCGCCGATCTCAGGAAGCCGTTGTTCCAGGCAGGCATCAAAAAACGGAATTGCCAGGTACCGGCTATCAGCACACTCGTGGCTACTACGCGGATCGGCGGCGAATCCGATCGGAGCTCCCTGTGTGCGGTAAAGATGGAATAACCCCGTTCCGGCAGTCCAAGCCCCGACCATCCGCGGATCATTCCGTTCCTTGATACCGGGGTTACACATGGTCGGAATCCCAAATGCTGCGGGAGGGAATTGGGGACGAGGAATTTCGTCTTTGGCCCAGGCATTGATCGCTCCACCTGACCGGTGCCACAAGGCGACGATCCGTTCTGGATAAAGAGTCTGCATCAGGCTCCCCCAGAAGGCACCACCGGAATGGCCCCACAGACACCACGGCACCTGCTTCAGTTCCGGATGTTGTGATTGGACGGCAAAGTCATCCAGCGACCGCAGAAAGGTTTGGGCAGATCCATTCCGCGGATCGCACCAGAGTCGGCAATTTTGCTGTTCGGCTTGATGGTACGAGGGACCCAGCAAGGCGCAATCCCATTTCTTGGCGAGTTGCTGCCAATGCAGATCATAGGCAGCCGTTTCCCCTCCCTGGCAAGCTCCGGTTCCACAGCCATGCTGATGCACAATGATCCCACGGAAGGTTTGGACCTCGTCCGGTAGCCAGAGTGTATAGGTCACCTCCATCTGCAATTCACCGGGAACTCCCGATACCGGATAATTCACGATCAGATACCGACCTGCAGCAGACACCTCGGCCGTGATCGCGGTGAAAAACATCCACATCCAAAACCATCGCATGAATCGGGCCACCATGACGCTCCTGATACGGTTGTGCTGAGAGACTTCGCCTTCAAAGGATTCTCTGTCGGGATCGTGGATCCTATTCGAATGTGGGCCGCTGTTGCACCGCTAGCCCGTTTTTTTGAATAAAGAATCAATGAGCGTAGAGAACCAAAGTGGCATCCACAACTGTCCATGATGAGCAATGCGCAGGGGAGTTGTCACGAAGTCGATACGGGGTCGTCCGTGGGAACACGTTCGTGAGTCGCTGATGACACAGGAAAATGATACAGAAAAAGAGACTTCCGTATTTCAACAGAG
>JBIKZJ010000243.1:0-9641 GCA_044354755.1 Schlesneria sp.
AAGATCCTGGGTTTTCGCGTTCGTCGCCTGGTAATCCAGGAGTGCGTTGCGAGCCTTCCCCTCCATGTTTGACTGGCCGGCGAGTACAAAAACCTTCACCGTCTTGTCGGTGGCAAGCTTGTCGGCGGCATGCATCAGCGGGGTCGCCAGTAGACATACGGCCAGGAAACCAAACATCAGGCGGATCATGTTAAGCTTTCTTGATTGGAAACGTCGTCAACTTCAGGTCACCCAAATTTTCCAGAACGAACCGGTCCAGAACAAAACCGTCCAGAACAAACACTTTTTCATTCCCGGTTGCGCACCCATGGGAAGCGAACAGTCCGCAATCCGAGTCACACGACATCCAAATGAGCCTAACGCAAAAGGTCAGTGGACAGTACTCGAATTCTCTGGCCACCTTGTTTGGATTTGATTAAATGACCGTACACACTGATTCGACCATTGAAAAGAGTCACCGTGGATTGAGTTTTTGATTCCAGACCCGTTTGAATTGTTTCGTACGCGATTCGCCATGGCAATTGCTACCGATCCAAATGTCTTCCATCCCAAAGGGCCAGCATTTGTGCGATTGCAAGTGTATTGAACCGGCAGGTTGCAAGTCCCTAACAGAAGGTTTGAATTTGATCCTGTAGCCGCCCGAAACTGCGTCGTCGCGAGACGGGGTGAAGAGCATCGGAAGGCAAAAAGTCGGTCCGAAACGCAAGTGAGCTCGATTTGGTCTGTCACTGTGGTGAGCCCGCAATTGTCTGGCGAAATCGACTGCGTCTGTTTTCAAATGATATTTCTAGAGTCCGATCCGCTACCAAAACTTCCACCAAGGTCTTTTCATCCCAATCGCAGAGATTTCTGTGAACATACTTTCAAATGCCTTGCGTACATCGGAATAACGCATTGCGCAATCAAACACTTCCTTTCGCACTGAGGGATCTGACAAATCTCTGGTGGGAACTTCGTCTGGATTTTTGGCCGATTCATAGTCGAATAAAACCTGTGACAAGGCTGTGTAGCTCTCGGAATGCTCGTCAAGTTTACCCCATACAAAAATGTAGGCTACGCCAGGCAAGTGTTGATTGCAGATCTTTTCGCGAAGCTGGTCGTTATTGAACGTGGTCAACGATTTAATTCCTTAAATTAAGCTTCTTAAACGAAAGTACGTCAACGGTCAGCGTATGGTACTCCGGTCCGCTAAGTTTGTGTCTTTTCAGCCCTGCGTGACAATTATCCTCCAAGAACGCTGCCAACGTCGCTCCCAACGTCGAGCCGACTTCCGGATGTTTCTTAACCAGTCGCCGCGCACCCCTCACGAACGCCGCCGATTGCAAACGGAGACGGATCATTTCATGATCTCGCGCATCAATTCGCCGGGGGTCGTGGGCAAACAGCCCCCTTCCGCAAATTCCTGGCGAGATTCTTTGATCTCAGCCACAAGTCGAAGGCGAGACGCTTGAGCCAAACGACGATGCAAGATACCAATCAATTCCTCTTGCTCTTCGTGTGACAAATGGTCCGCCGCTTCCAATACCTCGCCAAATTGCAATTCAGTCGTCATGAGATCATCCTCGATTTCCGAAGGAATTGATTGCCAATCAGGAAAGTCGCTGGTGGTCAGTCGCTATTCACGGGGTGCGAAGTATGGCAGATTCAAATTTTCAAATTGCTCGCCACCACACGGGCAGCCGCACTCTTCAGGTGAGGCTTCTTCCAGATAATCAGCGCTATCGCCGATGGGATGTTTCACTTGGCATTGAGAACAGATACGAATCGCCACTCCCTCGTCGTCATCAAGTTCAAGCCGAAACGTTTTCGATCCGCAGGTACAAATCGCGTCTGCGAAGTGGTGTGCCACGTATTCGTTAAGTTGGCTGTAACGGAGCACTTCGTCGCGAATGTCCGCTTGACTCTCTCCGTAGTCGTATTTGCCACGTTTGTGCAGTGTCATGCCATCCCCTCGCGCTGGACGTTGAAATTCACCGGCAGCGTTACCGCCAACCGTGTTAATTGCCTTGTTCCGGCATTTGCGAATTTACGATACGAAATGAGTAAGCCCGTGTAAACAGGAGCTGTGATCTGCGTTTTGAAATCCTGACCCCTTGAAATTGCTCTTGAGCTCTCTTCCGGAATTAATCAGCCTCAAACTCAGGCCTTGCGAAAGATTCTAAGTAACCGCATTTCTTGCATCGAAATGTGCCAATCGGTATCTGTTTTTCTTCGGAGAATTGCGTACCTGCCCAGAATGATTTTTTAGGTTGCCCCGAAGACCAACGACTCACGATGCGTCCACCGTGAGTATGGTCGAGTACAAACCCTTGTTTCATTTCGCCTTGACATTTCCGTCAACGGAAAATTTCTGCGTCAGATGCGTCAGATGCGTCAGATGCGTCAGAATCCCAGTTTAAAAACGGTTGTGCAACAGGCTCGGGATTCAGCGCAGTAACCCATTGAACAAAGGTCTCGTCGAGAACGTTTCCAACAAGCAGCAACGTGATTTTTGATCGTTCCAGACCGGTGCCAAAGAATCCTTCAGCCTCCAACTGCTTGAATCCATCCAGCAAGGCCCGCCAAAGCGGTGCAATCTGTTCCTCGAACACATCCTCATCTGCGAGAAAGTTGTCCTGCAATACAGAGTTCACATCTGCGAGATGTTCCAGAGCCTCAACGGGAAAGAACTCCCAATCACCATATGACCATCGCATATTATGATGAGTAGATGTCGTATTGTTTTTGGGGTCGACCTCTTGGTTGTAGCGCTTGACTGTGGCGGTGAGTCCCTCTTCCGTGTTCGCTGCAGCGTGAGCAAACTGCAGTGAGTCGTCTGTTCAAATTGCGAAAGTGTAAAACGAACGCTCAGGATTTGCCGCGAGCAATTCTGTGAAAGTCTTGCGGAGTCCTTCGCGGACTTTGATTGCGAGACCGTCGTAGTCGATGGATGCCATGTTTTTCCGATCATGACCAAAGTCATCCGTTTGCCGCCAAGAAACTTTCACTTTTTGTTTTGCAAAAACACCCGATCGGCAACTCGGCTATATTTTATTGTTCGTCGCGTTTTGCTGCATGGGACTCAGCGAGAAACTTGTCAGCGATTCGCTTCTGGGTCTGATTGAACTCCGGGTACCATCGATCCCGAATTTCCGGAATTGTCTGCAACGACTCTTCGGTCCCCATGGTCGCCAGCGCTTCAAGTGATGCCAAAATTAGGCTCCAATTGTCAAGATGCATGAACCGGCGAATCAACGGGATGATTTCAGGATGAGTCTCGTCAATGGATACCAAAGCAGCGAGGCAATGGCAATAAGCCTGTGGCATCCCATCCTGATCAACGTGTGCAGCAGCAATTAGTAACTCAGGAATCGCTTGTTTTGCGTTTTCCTTCATTTTCCAGAGTGAAACGGCAGCGCATTTGACAAGGTAGTGGTCGTCTTGGAGTAAACATTGTCGAAGTACTGGAAGGGCATCGAGTGACGGCTTCCGTTTGCAGTAGTTATCAAAGTAAACCCCTCGATAACGCTTATCGTTTCCACTCATGCATGCCACCAGATCAGCAACCTCGACACGTTTCGGAACCGTTTTCTGGAATTGGCGGCAGGATCCCCCCGTATCGCGATGTACTGCGGTCGGCACAATTTCACCGCATCGGTAACACGTCAGTTGTCGGTCATGCATGCGTGGCCTTTACCAGTGGATGTTAAAGTTAACCAACAACGTACTCGCCGTCCGTATTGAATCCCTTGTTCAGTATTCGAGGGATGACGATACGAAATGGCTAAGCCCTTGTAAACAACGGCTGTGATCTGCGGTTTTGAGTCCCGACCTCTTCGGCCGTCTCTGAGCATCGATTTCATTTCGGTTTAGAACTGTACGGTCGATGAGTTCGTCAAAGCTCAAACGAGCGATCACACCTCGGGCTGGCACAGGGGCGCCGATTGACGCGCTTCTCTTCGGCCGTCTCTGGGCGTTGTTTTTATGTCGGCGTCGCGCGTTGTGTTAGTGTCCCCTTTTGTATCGGACGCGTGGATCCGTTTCAGCTTCTCGCCAAGGTCATCCGTTTCGATTTCATCGCGAATATGCACAAAAACACGGTTTCCCTTTCCGCTACCGATGTAAAATGTTTCGCCGTTCCGTGGATCAATCAGTCGGTAGACATATATCACCAGTTTGTCACAAACCTCCGATGGAAACGATTGCATCAAGTTAACGTCGTTTGAGCAAACGAACGTTCAAATTAACAGGCCGTGTGCTCGCTGTCTGTATTGAATGCCTTGTTCGGCGTTTTTATTTCAGTTGCGGGCTTCTTGGTCTGCGAATCAAATTGTGAAAAGCAGAAATAAATTTTTGTTTTTTTGAAAAAGTGTTCGTTCGCGAAATGCCGGATTATAGGTCATGATTTGGACTTATCTCTTTTTCCGCAGTTCATTCACTCCAGCGGGGCGATCGGAAGAGGTCTGTCGCCGCGATTGAGGTTCTTCTTTCGTCAATCAAAACGCGAAGCGACCTTTCCCGCAGCGTCCAGATTGTGCCGAACGATTCCATTAACGGGCACCGTCCCGGTATCCCGTTGAATGATTTGTTCGTCGATCATTCCTGGTCGAAGTGGGAATTGGGCCGAAGACCGTCGAGAAACGCCGCAAACGTAGAAGCAACTTGAATGTCTTCTCCGCACTCAACGTCGATCCACGCGACAGACGGCGTATCGCCTTTGCGGTAATCCAACGTGATCCACCAATGTCCATCGCCGGACAACAGTACTTGGTGCGGCGGCAACCCCCATTCCTCCGTCATCAATCCTGTGTCCAAAATGTTTTGTGCGGTACTGATGCTGGGGTCAGTCACGATTCCTGCCATATCGATCAATGGCACGTGGTCTATCGCCCAAGTCGTCGGTTGCGTCATGGGGAATCCAAAACCGTGCGTGTCTCCGCCATTTTGAACCCGAAGCAAGGCGAGATATTCGGCTGGCAGCTTCACGCCAAGTTGTTCTTCGGCGATCGATACCATCTCGTCCGTCAATGGCGGATGATCGTCGTCGTTCGAACACCAAAACTCGGCTATTGGAATCGCCATGTCATGTCTTCCGTATTCGGCGAATGTTCAAAGTCACGCGGGCGCACGCGCCTTGCGTTGAACGAATTGTTTGGCCAATTATTGCTTCAACATCGGATTTTGGAAATCAGGTCGACTCTTCAATTTGAGTTTTTCGCTGTTTTTTGGACTTTATCCCCTTGTCCGCAACTCGTCATCATCCGCATGAAGCGAGTGTCCAGCACGAAATGAAAGCGGCGGTGGGGCGAGCTCGACTTTCCAAACCGGCTCTTCACAGTCCCAAGGGGACGTCAGTCAATAGCCAGGGTGCGTAAGCCCCTGGGAAGCGGTACGACCACATTCCGGAACCCCAACGGGGTGAACGTCGTGTGGAAATTACGATCAATTCTGAGCGAGAGTGGTAGGGGACTTCCCGGAATTGAACTGTCGCCGCGTTGCGGCTGTGGTGCATGGAGAGGGCGATTTCCAGGGGTTTACACCCCCGGCTATTCACTTTCGCCGCGTTGCGGCCAAGACAAATGCAATTGTAGGTTGCGGGGGCGGACTCTCATTCAGAAAAAGGGAGCCGATCGGCGTTGGTTGTGAATTGGACTTATTGCCCTTTCTGCATGGTGAGGGGCAAGTTCAACATGGATCGGGAACCCCTTGGCGACTTCTCGGCTCTTCACAGTCCCAAGGGGACGTCAGTCAATAGCCAGGGTGCGCAAGCCCCTGGAACGCGGTACGACCAAATTCCAGAACCCCAACGGGGTGAACGTCGTGTGGAATTACGATCAATTCTGAGCGAGAGTGGTAGGGGACTTCCCGGAATTGAACTGTCGCCGCGTTGCGGCTGCGGTGCATGGAGAGGGCGATTTCCAGGGGTTTACACCCCTGGCTATTCACTTTCGCCGCGTTGCGGCCAAGACAAATGCAATTGTAGGTTGCGGGGGCGGACTCTCATTCAGAAAAAGGGAGCCGATCAGCGTTGGTTGTGAATTGGACTTATTGCCCTTTCTGCATGGTGAGGGGCAAGTTCAACATGGATCGGGAACCCCTTGGCGACTTCTCGGCTCTTCACAGTCCCAAGCGGACGTCAGTCAATAGCGAGGGTGCGTAAGCCCCTGGAAAGCGGTACGACCAAATTCCGGAACCCCAACGGGGTGAACGTCGTGTGGGATCAGGATCAATCCTAAGCGAGGGTGGTAGGGGACTTCGCCTAAAAAAACTGAATTCTTGGACTGAACCGGCGAATCGCAGCAATCGCCCCATCTCCAACAATCGTCATAAATCCTTCAGGAAAGAAAATTTAAAAGGCTTTTTCCGCACAAACATTGCGGATTTCGACTGGTAAATGGTAGGGTGTCAGGAAAAAGGACTTGAATCATGTTGATTGAATTTCGCGTCGAGAACCATCGGTCGATTTGCGACGAGCAGACATTGACGATGGAATCCGGGCGTGTCGGGAATGCTGATGACCTGCGGCCACGCGAGGTGGTGGGATATGCCGAGAAGATTTTGCCAGTCGCTGCGTTATATGGTGCGAACGCAAGCGGGAAGACCAACGTGCTGAATGGGCTGGCCTTCATGCGCGATGCGGTCATTCAGTCATCGTTTCTGTGGCAACCTGATCAAGGAATACCGCGATCACCATTTGCCTGGGGATCGCGGAAAGCGGATCCGTCGCTTTTTGAAGTGACGGTTCTCATTCGTGGTGTCCGTTATGAGTATGGGTTTTTGGTCTCAGACGAGGTTGTGCTCGAAGAATGGCTTTATGCTTGGCCAAATGGAAAGAAACAAGTTTGGTTTGAACGAGACAATATGACGTTCAAATTCGGCGAAAAACTTTTGGGTGACAATCAGTCGATCGAAGGGCTCACGAGAGCCAATTCGTTGTTTGTTTCGACCGCAGTGCAGTTCAGACACGAGCAGCTTCAGGTGATCCATGGTTGGTTCCGACGCGTCAGAACGCTCAATTTCGGGGAAATGTACCCTTCTTATTTCCATGACCGAGGAATCGCTCGCCTGCTTCACGAAGAGACTCAGTCAACTTTGTTTGACGATACCGAATTTGGCCGTCCGAATCTAATGGCTCAATTTCGGTCGCTGCTACGGAATGCCGATCTGGGAATTGTTGATCTCAGGGTCGAGAAGGCTGAAGCGACTGAATCGCGACGTCCTCGGAATCGCTTTTATTTGCAGCATGACGTATCAGCAGGCGACTCGTGGCTGCCCCTCAGCCAGGAGTCAAAGGGGACTCAAACGTTGTTTCGGTCAGCACTCCCGATTTTAGAAACAATCGGGCACGGCGGACTTATGATTGTCGACGAATTAGAAGGGAGCCTTCATCCATCGCTGGCACGCCATATCGTTGACCAATTCAATGATCCGAATACAAATCCCAATGGCGCACAACTGATTTTTACGACACACGATACCAACTTGTTAGGAACCACGGTTGGCGAACCCGCACTCAGAAGAGATCAAGTTTGGCTGACGGAAAAAGATGAGCATGGTATCACGGTGCTTTATCCGTTAACCGAATATCAGCCGCGAAAATCTGAGAATCTCGAACGTGGTTACATTCAAGGACGATACGGAGCGATTCCGTACCTTGGCGACCTTTCATTTCTGATGGAGTAGGCATCGATGACTCAACCACGCCGTGATCGGCAGAAGCAAACGGGTCGAAGGCCACCGTTTCGTCGTCAAGAGCCGACAATTTTGGTTGTCTCCGAGGGATTGACTGAGAAAGAGTATCTCGACGCTTTTTGGAAAGCGTCCCACAATCCGAGAGTCACTATCGAAGTCGTAGGAGAACGCGGAGTTCCAAAAACGGTCGTCGAAGTTGCGAAGGAAGAGTACGATAAGGCGATACAGCGTGCACAAAATGAAGACGATGACAACCTCAAGTTCGATTCGGTTTGGTGCGTGTACGATGTGGACGATCATCCCCATCTTTCCGAAGCACGGGAAATGGCAGCGGCGAACGGTTTCGAAACGGCGATCTCGAATCCAAGTTTCGAACTCTGGCTATTACTGCATTTCCGAGACGACCCCGGATCACACCATCGTGATACGATAAAGTCGTTTCTCAAAAAATATGACCCAGGGTACGACAAGCACGTGGACTTTGATCTGTATGCGGGTGGTTATGAGCAGGGGGCAATTCGTGCGAGGACACTGGACAAGATTGCGGCGCAGATCCATGACGATGGGCGCAATCCGACTACCGGCGTTTATCGACTCACGGAACTCATTCGCGGAACTTACCCCGAGGTTCGTGGGACGTGGTGGATTGGTGCGGAAACGGAATGCAAAGAAATATTGACCGTCGTGCAAACAGGGGATGTTATCACGGCCAATTGCTTTCTGCACGATTCGGCGGAATGGGAAACTCGTTGGATTTTGAAAGCTCAAGTTTGGAATGACGGTCAAATCACGGGTCATCTCGAATATCCTTCGGGCGATCGCGAATATCGGTTTCAGAAATTTTCTGGACGAATCTCTCAAGACGGTCGCACAATTAAAGGACGAGCAGAGTACGAGGACGGTGGTGGGCATAATCACCTGCGGAGCCGCATCGGTGAAATCGCTCAGGGGGACGGCATTGCTGAGAAGTCTTCGCAGAAGCAATGCTCTTCCACTGTGATGGTTTGTCTGTAGACACGACATCGTCAAACAGGTGGGGCGGGCGAAGCTTGATTCAGAGTCGGTAGTGAGGCTGTGGTCTGTAGCTCGCCAGTCGTTGCTTTCACCGACTTGGGGTCTTTAGGGTATGTCCAAGTGTTACCTCTGTGTCCAGTCGATACACAGGGGGGACAAACAGTGGCATGAAGTCGAAGAATCGACTTCGCAATACCCCGCCGCTGCTTCGGAGTCTGCGCAGAAGTGGCGCTTGTCGTCTTTCTCGTTCTGATTCCGTGTTGGCCGCTGCAAATTTCCGGTTTGGAAAACTGTACGCTGGTCACTGGGAAAAATGCTGTTTCCAAATTTTTTGAAAAAAATTGAGAATCGCACAAAAAACGATTGACATTTAAAAATGTGAAATTTATAATTTCGCACAAGTTTTGTTGTGAGAAGATGGTTTGGTGATCCGCGTGCTCGCCGTCAGTGGTCGCGGTTTTTCGCGGCTGTCGAGCGGATGACAGGCGTCGGCTGCGACGGGCCTGTTCCGGCGCGGTTGCGCCCATTTTTTGGAATCGCTCAGGGATTTTTCGTAGATTCGTATGCGACAGGAGCTGACTGATGCGTAAGAAATGTTTAAGTACTCCCCCCGCCTGGGCGTTTCCTGATCCCCAGTACGCGGACAATCCAGTGCCCAACGGATGGGATGTCGACGGTTCGGCATGCCCGAAAACGGCGTTGATTCCTGCAGCGGCCGCGCGAGCTCCTGTTAAAACAGGTGGCAGCTCGATTAACGGGGGAGGCTCGACCAACAAGGGCTCGACCAACAAGGGCTCGACCAACTTGGGGTCGTCCAACAAGGGAGACTCGACGAACAGGGGAGCGTTGAACAATACGGGGGCGTTGAACAACGGGGCAGACTCGACCAACAGGCAAAAGTTGAACGACAAGGGTGCGTCGAACAAACCGGGCGACTCGACGAATGCCAAGGGGGC
>JBIKZJ010000244.1:0-9634 GCA_044354755.1 Schlesneria sp.
CAACGTTCAAAAGAAGGGGGAGCGGAATCTTGAGGGATTTTGTTCGTACCATTCGCGATCGCGTTCACTGTCATGAGTGGTTGCAGCAGTCCGCTGCGGCTTCTCCGGGCGTCATTGTTGCTGACGAGTTCTTCCAACTCTTGATCCGATCTTTTCCTTGCAGGTCTTAAGACTTCCTTCGGTTCACCATCTCGGGTCGCTGAACCAGCAGGGTTCTGACCGCGAATAATGGGTGGTGGCTCGGCTTTGTTACGATCGCTGTTACGATCGCTGGTCGCCACTTGTGAACCCGCAGGAATATTCAGCTTGGTACTGCCAGCCATGACCCATTGATTCCATTCTTTCTCGAGCAATTCGACACTCGAATAGCCATAAAGTTGTGCCAGAGCCGGTTCCCAACCACGGTCGTACGCCATTTCCATCAACTTGAGGTATTGCGGCTTAGATCCCTGCTGAATCAAAAAATCGGCCAGCGAATGCCCTTCAGCATACAGGGTCAGCACATCTTGCTTATCCGGGGGGTATTGTTTGATATCGAGCAAAGTCCGCAGTGGGATTCGGCGGTTGGTCCCCATGACTCGGCTATGAATTTCCCGTAATCGATTCCGTTCCGAGTCATGTTCAATTAAGGAAGCCGCCCCTTCATCGGCCCAACGTGGCAAGGGTCGACGGAAATGACTGGCGAAAATCGTGTGATTGATTTCATGGGGCAGCACCGAATCGAGAATTCGCTGCTCACATCCCTGAATCTCCATTTTCCAGCCGTAAACTTCCCCGGCCTGAAAGTTGAATGTGGTGGCACCTCCGGCACCCATGTTTCCCACCTTGACGGTAATGGGGCAGGCATGCTTCCAGTTCCCCGGCAGTGGCTTTCCGGTCCATTCGATCGCCAATTCACGACGATAGATTTCAGCCGCCTCGCCAACCTCCTTGGCGAATTTGGCGGTGGGAGCCTCAATCATGAAATTAGGAGTACGAAAACCAGCACCCACGGCGGTGAACGCGAAGACAACGAGAATGACACGGAAAATTGTGTCCATGCTGATTCCGGAGAAGTATTGGATGGGATCGAATTGAACGGTTGAAGTTGGCATTACGCCAACGATCGACGGGTAATCTCCTGGCTTTGCAATCGGCATGCCATAACGCCAACGACTCGCTTTCGATGAGAGAAAATTTTATACAATCGATGGATCCTTAAAGACTTGCGGTTTCTGCAATCCTTAGGGTCATTCGGGTGAAGAAGACTCAAACACAATGGTTGTTGTAACGATTACAACGGAAAGTCACGTTCGTGGCGAGCCCGTTACCGTGGAAACAATCGCTATCCGCGTCAGGAATTGGAAAGGTGGTTTAACCCCGATCCTCCGAGGGATGCGGATCGGCTGCATACGGTGCGTGATTGCTCCCATGTCCGGCGTCATGATCCGACTCTTGCGAGTTCTGCTTGGATTCTGTCTGAATTCACCCGATATGAACCTAGTCAACACATTGCCGACACATTGCCGACATCGAAGCCGGGCATGAGCCCTCGGGCGGGATGGATCTCGCACACGAAATCCCCCATTGAGATCCAAAGACAATTCAATCGGAGTCCGCCACCTTGGCCCATTCTCATTTGCTCGTACAACATCTGCTCAAACAACTCGAACAACATCAGCGCGAGCGAAGTGAGCGAAACCGACGCCCGGAATGGTTGTCTGTTTTCGTACACCAGACCGCCGCGTTTTTTGAGCCGATGCGAGGTTTCGGTCGCGTCGGCTCGCAGTGCGAATTCACGAGCGAAGGCTGGGAAGCACGTCTTTACTTGGGGTCTACCGAGATCATTGGTGGAAAAGACGATGGACATTTTCAGCTCATCGGTTTCGAACTCGATTTTGCCAAATTAACCGAATCCTTCACCCGCCTTGATGACTTTCGCTGGAGTGTCAGCGCGGCACTGAATGGAGGAAATTCATCATTTGTGACGATCCGAGGTTTGGTGGATGACCATCAAGTCACCTTGAAGATCTACTCCAAACCACCCCATGAAGCAGGCCCGGCATTCCGCCAGCACACCGATGGATCCATCGATCACATCGAAAGTCATCTCTGACGAGATCACAACTCAATCGGTCTGGACATTCAGGCCGATTGAGTTGACTTCACCAGGCACGTTCTCTTTTGATGCCAAAATGTATTCTGGATTCTTGCCACCAGGATAGTTACCACAGAGAGCCAATCGAACATTACCGGCCGCAGGTCGATTTCATCACACACCGATATCAATCCAGCGATATCATTCAGGATCAAGCCTTGAGGAATTGCGGATGAGTACGACTCCCCCTGGATCGATCCAACAACCCTTGCGACGAAACCACGTCGAAATCGTCGATACATTCGCCGAAGCATTCCCGATCAAAGCGGCTCGACTGGTCATCACCGCTGCCACGCCACGCTGGGCATTGATTGCCGCAACCGAATTTTGTGGCAATGCCACCAGCGTTATTGCCTGCGATGTTGAGGCCGCCATCGAACGATCGATTCCTCCCGAGGAGACACCCGATGGACACCCGGGGGTCGCCGTCCTTGTCTTTGGCTTCTCGATCGAAGGATTATCCAAAGCCATTCAAGGTCGGGTCGGGCAGTGTATCCTCACCTGTCCGACAACAGCCTGTTATAACGGAATCCAAGGTTGCCCCAAAGAAAAGCAAATCCGGATCGGTGGTGCACTCCGGTATTTCGGCGATGGTTTTCAGAAATCCAAAAAACTGGAGGATCGCCGTTTCTGGAGAATTCCCGTCATGGATGGAGAATTTCTCTGCGAAGATTGGTTCGGCACAATCACGGGGATTGCCGGAGGAAACCTGTTGATTGGCGCCCTTAGCACCAGCGCCGCCCTGCAGGCGACCGAGGCTGCTGTCGACGCCATTCGGACAGGGGTCGATATTGCGCTCCCGTTCCCAGGCGGAATTGTTCGCTCGGGCAGCAAAGTCGGTTCGAAATACCCAAAGCTCAAAGCAAGTACCAACGATGCGTTTTGTCCGACCTTGCGATCCATGACGAAATCGGAACTCCCGACAGAGTGTCAGGCGGTCTACGAGATCGTGATCGATGGACTCAGTTATGACGCAGTCCAGTCGGCTATGCGACGCGGCCTGCAAGCCGCAACCGCCCAACCCGACGTCGTCATGATCACCGCCGGGAATTACGGTGGAAAGCTCGGTAAACACCACTTTCACCTGCGTGACTTGTTGTCACGTGGTGATGAGTGAGCGCTGATGACTCGGCGTTAAATTCCTTCACGGGCGTTCACTCGGTTCCCTGCCGTCAGCAGTTCATCAAAAACAACATTGAGTGAAAACAACACTGAGTGAAAACAACACTGAGTGAAAACAACACTGAGTGAAAACAACACTGATCAAAAACGAACAGGGCTTTTCGGTCATGCCGAAAAGCCCTGCGCTCATCCTCGAACTCGGTTCACCTATGCGGGGTAATTCCCCACGTAGACCGATTTGACCTGCGTGTAATCTGTGAAGGTCTCTTCACAGTTCACACCGCCCCCAGGTCCACCCGAGATTCCCTGGCCACCGTACGGCAGTCCATACGAAACCATGTTGTGGCAGTTGACTTGTGCCGTTCCATCGCGGAATTGCTTGGCTAACGCCACACCCTTCTGCACATCCTTCGTCCAGATGCTGGCACCCAAACCATAAGGTGAACTATTCGCCAGCAGCAATGCTTCTTCAGCCGAAGCGACCGGGCAAATCGTCGCATAACAATGGAAGACTTCCTGCGGGTTCACATTATGACCAGGCTCGGTGCGATACAACGCCGGCTTGACGTAGAAACCGGTCTTCCCGGAAACCGAAGCTTCCCCCCCGGCCAGCAGAGCGGTCCCGCCACGAGCCACCGTTTCCTGCTGCGCCTGCAGAATACGACGTCGCTGCGTCGGGTTAATCACCGCCCCCAGTTGTGTCCCTGCATCCGCCTGATAACCAATCTTCAGGTTTTTAAAGAATTCGGTTTCGGCATCAATAAAATCATCGGCAATCTTACGATCGACGAAAATGCGGTGAATCGTACAGCAGGTCTGTCCGTAGTGCTGATTCGTATGCCGCCCAATCAGACGCGCCACCGTCTTCGGATCGGCATCCGCCAAGACAATCGCAGAACCGTTGCCACCCATCTCACGCTTCATCCGTGTTCCGTGTCGATCACAAACTCGCATGATTAAGTGGCCAACACCCGGCGAACCGGTGAAGGCAATGTAGCGCACGCCAGGATGCTCGGCGATGCATTGACCGGTGATCTCACCTCGGCCCGGCAACACGTTGATGACCCCTGGCGGAAAACCGGCTTCCTGAGCCAATTTGCCGATATACAGTGCCGAAAGCGGTGTATCTTCTGCAGGCTTGATCAGAATCGTGTTGCCCGAAAGCAGCGCCGGGAACATGAACCACGAGGTCAGTACGATCGGGTAGTTCCACGGAATAATCCCCGCGACAACGCCCCACGGTTCGCGGTATGCAAAACCATTGACCGTCTCAGAAATGATCGTCGATGGACCATCCCCCAGAGGGATCTTGCGAGCCACCCCTGCAAAGTACTCCATGCAGTTACGGAGTTGATCGAAGTCCCCTTCGGCCAATTCCGAAACCTTTCCCCCATCCAAAACTTCACAGGCCAGCAACACGTCGCGATCACGCTCGCACAGTTCGACCAGCTTCTGACACAAGGCAATCCGTTTTTCGACATCGACACTACGCCAACCGAGTCCGCCATCACCTTGGAATGCGCGTTGTGCCGCCGATACAGCCCGCGCGACTTCGGCTTCGCCCATTTCACAGACGGTCGCAAGAACTTCCTGAGAACCAGGGTCGATGGTCTCAAACGTGACGTTCATCGTCCCCTTGACCTGTTCACCATTGATGATGCCGCCGAGCGGTTTTCCACCGTTTCGACAGAAATCTGTGAATTTTTCAGGGGTGCGAAAAGCCTTGGCCGTCAGGGCCTGAATCTCAGAAATCGGAGTGGACGTGGACATGGGAAAATTCCTCGAAGGACCCGGTGCATGAACTTAATCGACATCAACACAGGGCGAATTCAACGAACGAAACGAAATCGCCAGACAGTTGAGTTTCTCACTGCCTTGAGTTTCTCACTGTCTCATGAATCACAACATGAATGGCTTTTGATGGCAACGAATTCTACAAGGCCAATCTCCGCATTCCAAGCGGACACGAAGAATGAACCGCGAAAAATCCTTCCCGAATCTGAGCCTGCATCTCAGGCCACCCCAGACTCAGCAGATCGGTTTCCCTCACGAGTAACCACAATTGGTCCCCCCTCTTTTCGCGGGTGTTCGCGCCATGGCTGGCCACTCCCATTTCCAAAGTCCATTTCTGGTTCCCGTCCTTTTCCTGCACACGCCACTGCACACACGTTTTGGCAAAATCGCCAGTGACTGGACGCAATCTTCCACTCGGTTTACTCTCGTCGGCATCGTGCAGAAAAATTGCCCAACATCAGTTCTATTCAAGAGGTGTGTTCGATGCCCCAGTTCAAGCGGTCATGCGGGAAACTCACTTGTTTGATACTCGTCACCGTGCTCGGTTTTTCTCCACCGATGGCATGGTCTCAGACAACAAAAGTGAGCTCCGCTGTCACGCCGTTCGTTGAAAAAGGGGCCCTAACCGGTGCCGTGATGCTGGTCGCGGAGAAAGAAAAGACCCTCGCGATCGAAACGGCGGGGTACCTGGATGTCTCCGCGAAGCAACCGATTCCCGCCAACAGAATCTTCTGGAGACTCGGCTGGGCCGTCGGTGACGGCTGGCTCGGACATGGCGGCGCCCTCGCTACCAATACGACCGTCGATCGTAAACGGGGAATTGCAACCGTCTGGTTGATCCAGCACGCAGGATTCCCGCAAGATGGTGACAAAGCCCACGGTGCGTTGATGCAGGCTGCTCGCCAATTCGCGATTTCCAACTGAATTTTGTGGCCTCCAAGTCAATTCTGTTGATACCCTCTCTTGACAACAGTCCGAGGCGATTCATGGAATCTTACTTGAGAGCAATCGACCCAAATACCTATTCCACCTGAAAGGAAACGGATTGAACTCAACGATTTTCCAAGGCTGTGTTCCCGCCCTGATGACGCCGTGCCAACCAGATCGGACACCCAATTTTCCCGTACTGGTCAAGAAAGCGCAGACCCTGGTCGCTGCAGGAATGAACGGCGTCGTCTATTGCGGTTCCATGGGGGACTGGCCACTGCTCACCGATGCACAGCGGCAGGAAGGTGTCCGCCGATTAACGGAAGCAGGAGTCCCCGTCATCGTCGGAACCGGCGCCCAGAATCCCGCGCTCGCTGCGGCCCATGCAGCTCACGCTCAACAGGTCGGAGCTCAAGGATTGATGGTCATCCCGCGTGTCCTCTCACGCGGTACATCGCCAGCGGCTCAACGAGCACACTTCGCTGGGATCCTCGGGGCCGCTCCGAATCTTCCCGCCGTGATTTATAATAGTCCTTACTATGGTTTTGAGACCCGAGCCGAGCTGTTCTTTGATCTTCGCCGCGAGTTTCCCAATCTCGTCGGTTTCAAGGAATTCGGTGGTGCCGATTCTCTCAGCTATGCGGCCGAGCACATCACGTCAGCCGATCATCACGTGCTGCTGATGGTGGGGGTCGATACCCAGGTTTGCCATGGCTTTATTCGCTGTGGTGCGGTCGGTGCCATCACCGGAATTGGAAACTGCCTCCCCAAAGAAGTGCTGCATTTGGTCGCACTCTGCAAACGGGCAGCGGATGGTGATGTCGAAGCCAGGCGACTAGCGCGAGAACTCGAAGATGCCCTCGCCGAATTATCTCGCTTTGATGAAGGGCCTGATCTGGTCCTTTATTATAAATACCTGCTCGTTCTGCTCGGTGATGCGGACTACACACTGAACTTCAATGAATCCGATCGGCTATCACACAGTCAACAGCATTTTGCCGAGTCTCAACTGAAACTGTTCCAGCAGTGGTGGAGTCAATGGCCGGGAAAAGCCTATCAACGCTAATCTGCCAATCAACACGAAAACTCCGTGCGGGTGTTGATCAATCAGCGGCCCCATCACAGGCAAAGATCATGATGACGAAGCGTCCATCAACAGTCGGTTCCCCCAGGCATCGGGTCGCAGCCCAGGCAATCGGTCTCGTTTTTTGCGGCTTCTTCATTTCGACGCTGGGGATCGAAAACGTTTCGGCCCAAGCCGGTGATCCCGCTCTACCCGGCAACCATCCCCTGACCCAGCCTCAGGCAGGGGATTTGCTGATTCACGAGTTACGCTGTGCGGCATGCCACCGTGGTATCGAACGGGGCTCGCTGCCCGAAAAAACTGCCCCCGACTTGAGCGAAGTCGGGGGACGCATCGCCCCAGAATACCTCATCAAATACCTGACATCTCCCTCCTCCGCTCATCCGGGGACATCCATGCCGGATCTCCTCGCAGCGCAGCCCGAGGGAGAACGAGGCCGGATCGCTGAAGCGCTGACCCACTTTCTCGTCGCCCAATCCAAAACGCTCTTTCCCACGGATTTCGCACCTCTAGGTCATCTACTGGAAGGGAAAACGCTTTATCATTCCGTCGGCTGCGTCGCCTGCCATGGTCCCCGAGCAGCGATCGACGGCACGCCGCTCGTGACAAAAAAGGAAAATGAAAACGAGCCTGACGATGACGAAGACCAGAATCTGACCGCAAGCAAGACCTTCAAACCGATTGCCATTCCGCTGGAACAGGTTCCTGCCAAATACAGCCTTAAGTCGCTGGGGGAATTTCTGTTTCAGCCGCTGAAAGTCAGAAGTTCGGGACGAATGCCTGATCTGAAGCTGACCCCCGCCGAATCGCTCGCGATCGCCGAATATCTGATTGGAGAACCACATCAACCCGCAACGGCACTGATTCCCCAAGAGCCATTGGTCGTCAGGGGAAAAAAATACTTTCAAGATCTGAACTGTGCTGCGTGTCATGCCGTGGAGGGCATCACCCCGGCGCCGCGGATCGGGTCCCTCAAAAATGCCGATCTTTCTCGTGGGTGTTTGTCCGAAACGGCGGGGAAGAGTCCCCGGTTTTCCCTCGACGACGCTGCGCTTGAGGCCATTCGTGCAGCGCTGACAGAAACCCCGCAACTCGATTCCGAGCACCTCGTGGTGGCGAAAACGCTGACCACCTTCCACTGTATCGCCTGCCATACGCGCGATGATTTTGGTGGGGTTCCCGAGTTCTATAACCCGTTCTTTTCCACCCGCGAACAAAAACTCGGAGACGATGGCCGGATTCCACCCCCGCTCACCCTCATCGGAGCCAAGTTGCAACCCGCCTGGATGAAAAAGGTACTCTACGACGGCGAAAGTGTCCGCCATTACATGATCACCCGCATGCCCCAATTCGGTCCGTCAAATCTGGCCCATTTGCCCGCTCTGTTCACGCAACTCGACGTGCTTCCTGGACCAGAACTGACCATTCCCAGCCCGGAAAGCGATTCGGAAAGCGAACGAAACCGCGAAAGACGGCTGCGGCCAGCGGGTCAAGAATTGCTCGGCGACAAAGGTCTGAACTGTATTGCCTGCCATAATTTCAATGGGAAACCAGCCCCCGTCAATCAGGGAATTGACTTGATGACCACGTATCAGCGGCTGCAGCCCGGGTGGTTCAGCAGTTTTGTCCGCAACCCCGGTACCTTTCGTCCGCGTATCGTCATGCCTACCGCCTGGCCCAACGGAGTTGCCTCGCACAAAACGATTCTTGAGGGAAACACCGACTTGCAGATTGAAGCGATCTGGTACTATCTGTCGCTGGGGACTTCGGCAGCCGACCCCTCGGGAATCCGTGGAGTTTCGACCAAACTCTCGGTCAGCAACGCGGCCCGAACGTTTCGTGGACGCAGTCGTGTCGCCGGTTTTCGCGGAATTGCCGTCGGATTACCTGGCAAACTGAACTACGCATTCAACGCAGAAACGGGAACTCTGTCGGCCCTCTGGCTGGGGGATTTTATTGGGGTGAACTGGAATGGCCAGGGGTCAGGAGATTTCCATCCTGCCAGCGAACCCGTCACCCTCGCCCAGGATGTCTCGCTGGTCTCGCTGGCAGATGAAAACACACCCTGGCCCCTAATGCCGGTGATGACCAAAGAGGCGCGCGTCAACCCCAACCCGCTGTACCCCAAAAACCTCGGCTATCAATTTCGCGGATACTTTCTCGGCGAATCTTCGATTCCCACGTTCCAATACCACTGCGGTACCATCGAGATCGAAGATCGCTCCGTCGCCACAGGGACAGAACAACAACGGGGGCTCAGTCGAGTTCTTCAATTCCACTCACCTTTGCCGCAAACCGTTTGGTTTCGAGTACTCACCGGGGACATCCAATCTTCTTCCGAACGCTTGTTCCAAACCGGTGCATTACGACTGACAATTCCCGATCGCGAAACCAAACTCAGGCCGCTGTCGGCTGATCCGCAACGATCCGAACTGCTGTTGCGACTCGATCTTCCCCAAGGCAAATCTTCGTTGGAGTTACTCTATGAACCGATTCAAAAGTAGTCTCCAGCGAATTTCCTGGCTGTTGATTTTCATCGCACTTTTCGCCCCCGTTGTACTCGCGACTCT
>JBIKZJ010000245.1:0-9617 GCA_044354755.1 Schlesneria sp.
CGAAAACTCTTTCGAAAAAACACCCCGAGGAAGGAACCTCATCATGACACGCGAAACCAAAGTCGGCCTGCTCATGGTCGCCCTGCTGGTGGGCGTGTTCGGCTTTCTGGTTTATCAAAAGATTCATCGGCCCCTGGAAGGACTCGCCAACCAGGATTCGACGAATGCGGCGATCCAGGAACCGGATGACTCCCCTTTCGGAAATGAGGCACAGACCCCGCGCGATCAGGAACGAGTCCAGAGTGTGAGTGACCTGCTGCGGAAAAAACGGCTTCGCGATGGAAGCGAAAATTCTCGGCTGGGGACTGACGAAAATCCCCGACGCGAGAGTGAACTCTCCACGAGGGGGGCTGAAGCGGACGAGTCGTTCGGCTTCAGCGAACCGATTCCGACCCCGAAGAAAACCAAGCTCCCCGTGATGCTCGCTCCTGATGAAGAGCCTGTTGAGCCGGTCAGGTCTCAACCATCAGTCCGGACTGCGGCCATCCAGACTGCGGCCGTCCGGACTGCGGCTGCCCGAGAATCGGCGCGCGAACCGGCAGAAGTCTCGTTCGACGAGTTTGAACCGACTCAACGCAAGTCAGCCACCCGCATCGTTCAAGTGGCACAAAACACCGAACCCGATCCCTTTTCCGGTGACGTGGCTGATGATCCGCAGCCGACGGAAACTCAAGCGGGATCCTTGCCGCTGCCGGTGGCAGGTGGGGCGGAAGCGAATACTGAGGATCCGCAATTTGAAATGCCAGCGACAGAGCGAACCGTTCCTCCGAAAGAGGCCCGTCGTCTCGATACTTCCTCGGGATTCGATGGGGCTGGCGATTCTCAGGGGGTGGATGCGAAATCAGGTCGAGCCGGGTCGGTACGTCAATCGGGAGACTTTGATCGTGGTCTGGAAGCGGCTCCCCGGACTGAACGACGAGCAGCACCGGTCACATTTGAAGAACGTCGAGGCTCGTCCGATGCTTCCCCCCGAACGGCTGCCAAGGGGAGTGCTCCAACCGCCAGCGGTCCGACGTATGTGATTCAACCGAACGACAATTTTTGGTCGATTTCTCGCAAGCGATACGGCGCGGGTCGATATTACCTGGCATTGGCTCAACACAATCTGCAGGCGATTCCCGATGAAAAGCGGATGAAACCGGGGATCGAGATTTCCACGCCAGAGATTTCGGTGCTCGAGCAACGTTATGCGGCTTTGATTCCGAGTCCGGCGCAGCCTGATCCGGCACCGACCGTGGTGAAGAAGCAGATCAAGAAGTCCGAAGATGCCGCACCTGCCGGATTTTTCCTTTCTGCTGACGGAACACCATTGTATCGGGTGGGGGGGCATGACACCCTGACCGACATTGCAAAATCTCATTTGGGGCGATCGTCGCGCTGGGTGCAGATTCTGGAGATGAACCGCAATGTTCTCCAAGACGGCAATTCACTCAAGATTGGCACCGTTTTGAAACTTCCTGCCGACGCCAGTCGTGTTCAAGTGGTGGGAACGCAGCGCGAGTTCCGATAGCAAACGGTTGTCACGGTGATGGCGTCGGATTTTGCGGGAATGGATCAATGTTCTTCCGTTTTGGGGCCGCATTAAGTTTGATTGTCCTCGTGGCACTCACGGGAACCGTGTTAGAGACGCATAACCTGCAGTTACGTCGGGGGCTGAGTCACCAGCAGTATCGCCTGGACGCGATTTTGGATGCACAAGTTCGGTTACGAGTCGAGGCACAGCGTTTGGGGACTCCCGAGCGACTGTTAGGTCCATTAGAGCGGGGCGAGCTGCCGCTGGAACGTCCGAAAAAAACCTTGCGTACCGATCCGCGTCGCGCGCCGACGCTGCAGGGTCGAGTTGACTCGGGATCTGCAGGCTGACATGTCCCACCTTTCCACTGATCGCGCCGAAGGACATGTGTCTGGTCGAGTTCGTCTGATCGTGACGATACTGGGTCTGGGCTGGCTTGCGCTCGCTGCGAGGTTGACGCAGTTACAATGGTGGGATCGCGAAAAGTTTGCCGGCAAAGCAGAACAGCAGCGAGAGCTCGTGGAAGAGATTCCCGCCCGTCCCGGGGATATCGTAGACCGTCAGGGACGGTTGCTGGCGACCACACTCACGGCTCGCAGTCTGTATTTGATTCCCGCCCGGATCACGGATCTTTCGGATTTAGCGCACCAGTTAGCCGAACCACTGGGGCTGGCTGAAGAGGGATTGCTCGAGAAGCTGAACGGAAACTCGACCAAAAAATTTCTCTGGATCAAACGCCGTTTGGTCGAGGAGGAGGTCGAGGCGGTCAAACGACTGGACTTACCCAAAGGTTCGTGGGGGTTTCGAGATGAATATCGTCGCGAATACCCGCAAGGGGTGGTGGCGGCTCAGGTGCTGGGACTGAGGGATATCGATGGCGTTGGTCGGGGTGGGATTGAAGAGCGATTTGATGCGACGCTACGAGGAAAAAATGGGCACCGGCGGATTGGCCGCGATGCTCGTGGTCATGTGATTGAAATTCTGGACGAGGATTATCAGCTGCCGATTGCGGGGCGTACGGTTCCGTTGACACTGGATGTGGTCATCCAACTATATGCCGAGCGTGAGCTGGACCAGGTGATGGAAGAATGGCAGCCTGAAAGTTGCTCAGCGCTGGTGATGGACCCTGTGAGCGGCGACGTGATTGCGATGGCAACCCGTCCGACATTCGATCCGAATCACCCGCAAAAGGCCTCGGCCGACTCGTGGAAGAATCGAGCGATTGCGGATATTTACGAACCGGGATCGACCTTCAAGCCGATCATCGTGGCTTACGGATTGGAGGAAGGGGTCATCGGTCGGGAAGAAAACTTTCATTGTGGGAATGGTGAGTACCGGATGGGTCGGCGTGTCCTGCATGATCATCACCGCTATGGGGTGCTCAGTTTGACCGATGTGCTGGTCAAATCGAGCAACATTGGGATGGCAAAAATCGGTGAGCGGATGGGGAACGAACGGCTGGCTAAAGCGTCGTTGCTGTTCGGGTTTGGGCGGAAGACGGGGATTGAATTACCGGGCGAGTTACCTGGAATCTTGCGTCCCTTACGGGAATGGACGAGTTACTCGACCGGGTCGATTCCGATGGGGCACGAATTGGCGACGACTCCCCTGCAGTTGATCACGGCTCATGCGGCATTGGCAAATGGAGGGACGCTGGTTCGGCCACGGATTGTAATGCACGACCAACAGGATTCGGCGGCCGTCTTGAACGGGATGAGTACTCCGACGGTAAGTCCCGCGACGGCGCACTGGATTGTTCAGCACCCCATGCAGGATGTGGTCGTGCGGGGGACGGGGAAGAAGGCCCGGATTCCCGGTTACCAGGTTTTTGGAAAAACTGGGACCGCGCAATCGCTGTCGCCCGAGGGGGGCTATGTTCATGGCAAATACATCAGCTCGTTCGTTTGCGGGGCTCCCGTCGAATCACCGCGACTGCTTACACTGGTGGTGGTCAATCAGTCCTCGGTCGGGGGCGAGACGTTCGGTGGAAAGGTGGCCGCTCCGGCTGCAGCGAACATCCTGCGACAAGCACTGATTTACCAGCGGATTTCCCCTGATGATCAACTGCTTCGGTCGGCAGCCAACTGGAAAGACGATGAATTCGAATGATCGTCATCGTTCAGGCCCCCCATGACAGCGGAATTTTCTCGGTGAATCTGCGGTGAAAACGGCTGTGAAACGGCGGATTTGGAATGAGTTGATTCCGAAAGATCGCAGACCGGGCCGATGAGCGTTATACTCAAATGCTGGATGACAGAGTCCGCTGCAGGTCTCTGGTTTGAGTACACCGTTTTCCCCGTAACAAAGCCGAATTCCGATGACCGATTTTCGTACCGAACACGATTCGATGGGTGATGTCCAGGTTCCCGCCAAAGCTTACTATGGGGCACAGACGCAACGCGCGGTCGACAATTTTCCAGTGTCCGGATGGACGCTCCGAGCGGAAATGATTCGGGCGATGGGTTTAGTCAAATGGGCCGCAGGGGTGGCGAATCGGGATTTGGGAAAATTGACAGGGACCGGAAAAAACCCGTTAACCGCCGTTCAGGTCGAAGCGATGCTGGCTGCGGCGAAAGAGGTGGTCGAAGGGAAATTTGATGCCGAGTTTCCCGTGGATGTATTCCAGACGGGCTCGGGCACTTCGAGCAATATGAATATCAACGAGGTAATTTCCAATCGGGCGATTGAAATCACGGGTGGCAATCGGTTTGAACTCAAAAAGCCGATTCATCCCAACGACCATGTCAACATGGGGCAAAGTACGAATGATACCTTTCCCACCGCGATTCACGTGGCGGTCGCTCGTTCGGTTCACGAAGGATTGCTTCCCGCACTGCAGCGGTTTGAAAAGGTGCTGGCCGAGAAAGCATCCGCCTGGGACAAGATCATCAAGATTGGCCGGACGCATCTGGCGGACGCGACACCGCTACGACTCGGACAGGAATTTGGGGGATTTGCCCGACAGCTGCAGATGAGCGTCGGTCGCGCCAAACAGGCGCTACAAGCGGTGCTCGAACTGCCGGTGGGGGGGACCGCCGTGGGGACGGGAATCAATACCCATCCGGATTTTGCTCGCCACACCTGTGCGGCACTCGCCCAGGAAACGGGGATTCCGTTTATCGAGGCGGTCAATCATTTTGAAGCGAATGCCCAGCGTGATGGGTTGGTCGATTGTCATGGTCATCTGCGGACGATTGCCACGACGTTGTTTAATGTCGCCAATAACATTCGCTGGCTGGGGTCGGGACCTCGCTGTGGATTTTATGAGGTGGTGTTGCCAGACCGTCAACCGGGTAGCTCGATCATGCCGGGGAAAGTGAATCCGGTCATGTGCGAAAGTTTGATGCAGGTTGCGGCACGTGTGATTGGGAATGATCAGACCGTGGCGTTCAGCGGTGCGACAGGGGGCCAGTTTCAGCTGAACATCATGATGCCAATCATGGGTCATGCCACACTGGAATCGATCGCACTGTTGGCGCAGGGGACGATTGCGTTCATCGATTTGTGTGCGATCGAAATGGAGGCCAATGTTGAGGCGTGCGAGGCGAGCGTCGAGAAAAGTCTGGCGATGGTGACCAGTCTGAATCCGCATGTCGGCTATGAAAAGGCGGCGGCATTGGCCAAGGAAGCCTTCAAAAGTGGCAAAACGATTCGACAACTCTGCCTGGACCAGAAAATCCTGCCAGAGGATCAACTGGCCCAAGCACTCGATGCCTGGAGCATGACCGAACCGCAGGCCTGATCGTGCGAGGAGGGCAGGACCGGTGAATCCGGTTTGGGAAGCACGTTTTTGGGGATGGTCCTCGGGCTCAACAGACGGGGACCATTTCGGAGGTTCATTTATCGAGATGCGGCTCTGGTCAGGGAGACAAAAAACCTAACCAGAGAACGGGACACTGGTAACAGGCAACTGGTAACGGGGCGCTGGGGAAGTGAGCGGGGATTTATGGGACTGCTGGCAGGAACGATTTTTGACCGAGCTCCTCGATGCGAGAAGTGTGATCTCCCCGAGACCGAATGCCGCTGTCCTGCGGAGACGATCAAGGTCACCGTTGTGCCACCCGAACGACAAACGGCTCGTCTTTCGCTCGACAAACGGAAAAAGGGAAAAATGGTGACACTGATCAAGGGGCTGGCCGCAACGGATAATGACCTCCCCGCACTTTTAACGCTGCTCAAGAACCGCTGTGGAGCGGGGGGAACCCTTAGCGACGAGGGGATCGAGCTTCAAGGTGATCAGCTCAACACCGTAGAAAAAACACTCCTGCAACTGAGATATAAGGTTCGCTGACGTTATCATGGCTCATCCCTATCGCTTGATACCCGAGTTATTTGATTTGCAGGCGGGTGGCCCGTTAATACGGATTCCTCACCAGTTGGATGTTCCGTTTACGGCGCGAGTCCGTTCGATCGTCGATACGGCGGAATTCCAGCGGTTGCGGCAGATTTCGCAACTGGGACTGGCGTCGCGAATTTACCCAGGGGCGACGCATTCCCGGTTTGAACATGCGCTCGGTGTTTTTCATAATGCCCTGAAATATTTGTGGCAACTTGGCAAGGACGAGCGATTTGCGGCTGCGGTCAGTCCGCATCAGGCGGAAGTGCTGATGGTGGCGGCGCTGCTTCACGATCTGGGACACTGGCCGTTTTGCCATCCGATTGAAGATATGGGATTGGCGGATTTGCCGCCGCATGAACAGTTCGCGGCTGAGTTTTTGGCTCCTGATCGCGAATTGGGTCAGGTACTGAAAAACGAATGGGGGATCGAGCCGGACGAGGTGCTGGATGTGCTGGTCGCAAAGTCCGATTCGGCGACACTCAGGCTAATGCGTTCGATTCTTTCGGGCCCGATTGATATTGATAAGATGGACTACCTCGAACGAGACAGTCTGCATGCCGGGGTTCCTTATGGGCGAAACTTTGACCGGGGTCGGCTGATTCAGTCGCTGATTGTGAATGAAAACGGGGACGGATTGGCGATCAGCTCGAAGGGAAAAACGGCTGCCGAACTGATGGTGTTTGCTCGATATGTGATGTTCAGTGAAGTTTATTGGCATCATGCCGTCCGGTCGGGAACTTGCATGTTTGCCCGGAGTTTTTATGAACTGCATCGGTCTCTGGATCTGAAAACGCTGTTTCAGCAGAGCGAATTTGATGTGATTCGAGAATTGCGACTGGCCGGTGCGGGGACCCTTGTTGCACCACTTTTGGACGGGCTGTTCGGTCCGAAGCGGCGTCTACATAAACGGGTGCTCGAATTGAGTCTCTACCAGACACCGGACTTGTATCGCCGGATTGCGGGTCGCCCTTACGGAGACCTGCTCAATGTGGCTAGGCGATTGTCTGCACGTGTGGCCCAGGAACTGGGTTGCGATTTGCATCCGATTGACTTGTTGATCGATGCACCGCCACTACACAAGGAAGTCGAATTCAAGGTCGATATCTACTATCCGAAAGAGCGGCGATATCATCCGCTCAGCCGGGTCTCACCAGTGGTCAATGCGTTGGCACGCACCCAGTTTGATGACTATGTCAAACGGGTCCGAATCTTTGCCGACCCTGTGTTGGCAGCCAGACTGTCGACCAGAGACGATTTTGTGGAATGGCTGAGTGACGCCGCTGTCGCGAACGGGTGATGGAACGCACGCGGGTGATGGAGCGCGAGTCGAACCACGATGACGCCTGACCGCTGGCGGATCAGGCGTCACGAGATTTTGGCCGTTTGGTCATTCAGCGTAGTCGTGTTTTAGCGGATCTGATTATTCACCACGTAAGGTGGCAACGATGGGAAGCCTGATCGCCCCCCAGATGGCGAAACTGGCGGCAAGCATTCCTGTCGCAAAGACGATCAGTAGCAACGTCGCCAGCGAGATCCAAGGGAGATCGGCACCACGGCTTAACAGGTTTGGTGAGGTAGCCAGGATCGCCGATCCGGCACCGGCAAGGAGTCCCCATAACAGGATCAAGGCATTCTCCCACAACACGAGGATCGCCAGGCCCCTCGGCTGAAATCCGACCGAACGGAGCAGTGCCAGTTCGGACTGGCGTTCGAGCACATTTCGCATCATCACGGTTGCCAGGCCAAAAGTCCCTAATAACAACCCCAGGCCACCGAGTGTCTGAAATGTCGAGAGGTAAGTATTTTGGACCGAGAGAAACCGAGCGAGTCGCTGGCTGACCGGTTCCGAATCAAACCCGTATTCGGCGAGTTCAGTTTCCAGCAAGGATTCTGCGGCATCAGCTTGCTCGACAGGAACTTCGATCAGGAAGTACTGAAACCCTTTTTGCTCGGGAAAAAGTCTCAGAAAATTGGCTTCCGACATCACCAGCACCCCCTGAAACAGGCTGTCCTGAAACATCCCCTTCACGATCAACTGGTGTTGAGGATGTTCTTCGTTGGGTATCGCAATGGTGGCACCAACACCTTTATGCAGAGAGAACATCAATGTGTTCATGTCCCCGAGGACAGGAATCGGGGCGTCGAGCGGCTGGGAACTCGAACTGGCTGTGGCTTCCCTCACAGAAGCTGCTGGATTCGCCGGTGTGGGGCCACTGGCTGGCGAGTTCAGTTCTTTCCATGAGCCCGAGGCAAAGGCAAATCGTCCCTCGTCAATCAGCGATTGGGGGACACCCAGAATCGTTGGGACACGGGTTTGATAAAGGTTGAGACAACTGGCATCTTCCCCCGGCTTGACCCGGAACGGAACGACTTTTAAGGAGGCGAGTGCTTGAGATTCGGGCGATCCGTCGGGGGGGGCGAGTTGCAGTTTCTTTCGGCCTTCTGCGGTGTTGATGTCATACAGCACCGGGCTGCTGGATTCCGCCACCAAAGTAAATCCGCCATTTCCCGTCATTTTATCGGGACGCTCACTGGTCGGATCACGACGGAATGCGGCGACGGCGATGATCAAAAAGGTGGCAGTCCCAATCATGGCTGCGGTCATGACCGTCCGCTGCCGTTGGCGTGAGGCATTCCGCAGCCCAAGGCGACCCAGAGCCGAAAGACCACGTCCCGATACGGCAATTCCCCCGGTGCCGCACAGCCAAGCCGAGAGGAATGACATCGAGGCAATCAGTAGCAGGATACCAATACCAAAAAACGAAGCGGCGGCGGGGATCAAACCCGCCACACTCGCAATCATCAAAGTCAGTGCCAATCCACTGCACACGATCGCGCGCCGAAAGACGCGTCGGCCTTGTGCTTGCTGCGTGCTGAAATCAATTTCCTTCTCGGTGACACCCGCTAGTTGCTCGCGGGGACTCAGCTGTTTCAAATGTCTGAGCCCCCACCAGATGGAAATCAGCGCGGCGATGAGCGAGATCAGAAAGCCGATCACGAGACTGAGGGGACGAACATCCAGCCGCAAGTTTTGGGTTCCAATGGCACCAACCCACCAATGAGTCAGTCCATAAATCATCAGTTTGGCATAACCAACCGCTACGAATGCTCCGAGTACCCCACCGGCGACTCCGATCAGAAAACCTTCGAATACCATTTGTCGTTGCACTTGCGGCAACGTAAAACCGACCGCCGAGAAGAGCCCCAAATCGCGAACTCGTCGCTCGACCCCCAGCCGGAACAGCAATCCAATCAGGATCATGGCCGCGATGATCAGAAACAGACTGAAGCCAAAAAACAGGCCTGAAAAGTCGGTCGATCCGTTGGCGGCCATCAGACCAATCGCCTTGACGGGCAGAAAGTCGAAACCGATTTCAATCGGGTTCAATTGTGCGAGCAACTTCGTGGTGAACTCGTCCCGTAACGAGGTCTTGTCGCCGGTGTTCGCAAGATCGGCGGGCCGCGCCAACCGAAGTGAAGTCAGCGACCCATAACGGCTGGGCCAAAGGGTCTGTGCGGTCAGCAGTGGCATAAAGATTTTGGGAATGGCTCGATAGCTATCCCAGTATTCGTCATCGCGGGGTGTGACGGCATCCAGATCCATGGGGAATGGCTGGTCCCAGTCGGCCAACGACTCAACATCCGTGATTCCCTTGACTTGGGGGGTGAGCGCGCGATCGACAGCGGCACCCGTCATTTTGACGATACCTCGCACGGTGACGGTCTGTTCCCGTTCCGGCAGTTCCCCCCGCGAACCCATGAGAT
>JBIKZJ010000624.1:0-2911 GCA_044354755.1 Schlesneria sp.
GCGTTTTGCCTCGTCGTTGTTCCCCTCTTTGATCGCCAGTCGACCCAGCGTGACCAACACCTCCACGACATTGGGAGCTCCTTCGAGTAAGAACTCGAGATCCTCGCGGGCTCCGTCGAAATCGTCCAGTTCAATTCGAGCTATGGCACGCGCTAACTTAGCTTCACTCATCAGGTCCGCGTTAAGGCTTCCTTTTTCCAATGAATCCGACAGAAGCCGCTCAGCATCAGAAAATTCCTTTTCTCGAAATGCCGTCAGCCCCAGCTCAAGGGACGACTCCCCTGTGGCAACTTGATTCGAGGACGATTCGCAGCCGAGACAGAAGGCAACGACAAAGTACGCGAGGGCGATGCGCGTTGCACGATTACAGAAGAGTTTCATGGCTTAAGAAAACCAGACGCCAAAAGTTATAGTCTAACATCAAAACAACTCCGATAGCTGTTTCGAAACCGCACTGAAGTGGCATACATCACTTCAGAGGACTTCCCTTCTCGGAAGACTCGTTAAAAACTCAGAAAACAACGTGAAATGCATCTACCGATCGTTTGAATGTACGCAGCAGCCATTATCCCGTCTTTCCCAGAGTTCTTAGAAGTCTGAAACAACTTCCGCACCATTACGACTGCCAACTCCACGCCATACTCCGCGATCAACGCTATCGCTCACAAACCGCACACTGCCATCCACCATCGTCACATTGACTCCACCCGTATGCCGGCTGCGGGCTGAAATAATCGCGTGTTCACCAGGAGTGTCAGAAATCGCGCTGAGATTGCCACAGTCCTGCCCTTTCCAGTTCGGTGTCGCAACGTGATTGTATAAGGACCCCGAGTAAGCGGCCCACGGCCAACCGTTCGAGAAATCACTGCCTCCAACCCAGCGGCCGAATGAGGAAAAGTTGAAGTTTGAAACGGCAGGAACGTAATTCAAACAATTGCCATATTGAAACTCAGGATCGTTCATCCTGGTGTCCCGCGCCGGCATCGTGATCACGTCTTCCTTTCCTGGCAAGCTCGTGGTCATATTGCGTCCACTGCCACGTGTTCGTTCGGCGAACATGGCCGTATTCGACGTCCCATCAGTGAAGTCACGATCAGACAAAGCGAAACCAATCGTGAATGCACCGTTTCCGCCGCAAGGGATGGTTCCATATGTTGGCGAATTGTAAGTTGCCGTCAACGTAAATTGATTCGTTGCATCCTGTGCGCCACCATAATGAACCGAACCACCAAAATTCGCCACATAATTGTTCTCAGTTGTGAGTCTTCCGACGGCGCTGTCGGAAGGGCAAAGGAACAAACCACCAGTCTGTACAAAGACCGCATAGGCTTCGTGCAACGGAGTGACCCCACCTCCGGTAGTCATTCTCTGGGACCAGCGGCCGTTAAAGTTGATGCCGTTGTAAACATTCCCTTGATCGAGATAGGGCAGGATCAAGAGATGAATTGACCGATTCCCGGCGTTCGCTGTGGTGTCCGCTGCGGAGTAACTGGTGTAAGAGGTCAACGGAACACCGGTGGTCCGGTTGATCATATCGGGAGCACCCCGACCCGGCGGAAACGTCGCGTGGGTCGATAGGTAATTATGCAGTGCCAACCCGATTTGCTTGAGATTGTTCTTGCACTGAGTACGACGAGCAGCTTCGCGGGCTTGTTGAACTGCCGGTAAAAGCAGTGCGATCAACACCGCGATGATGGCAATGACGACCAGTAATTCGATGAGCGTGAACCCCGCTCGATTTTTCCGCGATCCAACCATTTGTCCGCCCCATTTACATGCAACAAAATAAAAAAAGCCCGAATTGAGGAGGCTTGTCACCCTTCTCAACATATCGATGATACTCAGCAAAATTAAGAAATGATGAACGAATGATGAATGTCATTCGTCGAATCAAAGTTCAGTTCATCGTCGTGCGGTTTGGCGACATCGATGTTCGTGGTGACGCGACCATGGGCAGGGCGACCATGGGGGCAGGGCGACCACGGGGACACTGTGATGTTTTGAAAAAGGGTTGCGATTTTGTTCAAATTGTCTAAATCATCGGTTTTAATCTGTTTTGATTTGGAGCGGAATGATGGCGAGGATGGCTCGAGCGGAAGTGTTTGCGCCTGATGAAGTTGCGGTGGTCAATGTCATGAATCGCGTGGTTCGTCGCTGTTATTTGCTGGGTGACGACCCCGTGAGTGGCAAGAATTATGATCATCGCAAGGTGATGATTGAAAATCAGTTACAGCGATTGGCCGGAGCCTTTGGCATCGACCTGCTGGGATTTGCCATCATGTCGAATCATTTCCATTTGATTCTGAGGTCTCGCCCGGATGTTGTGTCGACTTGGGATGATACCGAGGTCGCTCGCCGGTGGTTGTTGATTTGTCCGGTGCGGAAAAATTCGGCGGGGGATCCGGAAGAACCGAATGAGTTTGAACTCAATTCGATTCGGAATGACCCCCGAAAACTTGAAATCCTCCGTTTGCGATTGAGTGATCTCGGTTGGTGGATGCGAGTGTGGTGTCAATACATCGCGGTGCGGGCCAATCGGGAAGATCATGAGTTGGGAAAATTCTGGCAGAGTCGCTTTCGGGCCGTGCGGTTATTGGATGAGGCGGCTCTGTTGGCCTGTGCTGCTTACGTGGACCTGAATCCAATCCGAGCGGCCATGGCGGAAACGCTCGAAAAATGCGATTACACTTCGGTACATCGCCGAATTCCGTCGTTTTTATCAACCAATGACAATTCCACCTCAGCCACGATCCAACCGAAAAAGGAATACTCAGTTAATCCTGCTGGAGCCGAGATACCAGCGGCGATTGGCAACGAAGCGGCTCCTGAGGGGGTGTCGCCGATTGCCGTGCAGTCCCGAGTCACCGCAGATCGGTTTTTGTCACCGATTGCGTTGATCCCAGCGGATGAT
>JBIKZJ010000625.1:0-2907 GCA_044354755.1 Schlesneria sp.
TAATTGACCGCAGAACAGATCCCGAAACTTGGGCCAGGCCGCCTGATAACGGGATGGTACCATATGACGACACGGCATCCATGTGAGCGATTCGAGTTGTGTGGATTCCCACCAGAAGGCATGAAACTGACCAATCGTTTCGACTGATGCCCGAGCCTGTGTGGGGGTCAGGCCCTGGACTTGATCACCCGCCGTGAGCAGACTCAGATCTTCCAGCAGCAGGAGATGAGCATTCGTTTGAGGATCCACTTCACGTCCAAAGCATCGCGGCAGTCGAATGGGCGAGTTCGGGGCAATCGTTTCGTAAAAGTGAAACTCACGCTCATAGGCATGGTAAAAATCACCAATCCGCTGATAGGTCGCGTCCGTCGACGACACTTTGATCACCAGCGAATCAGGAGCGTGCTTTTCCTTTTGATCATAGGTCAGGATCAGCCGGGAGATTGCATCCAGAAAACCAACCTCATCCCCAATTCGTTGAGTCGAAAACGCGACCACTTGAGATGCGGTCAGGCAACCATTTTTTCGCAAGATCTGCGTCAGCCATTCTGGGCTGAGTGAATCGATGACGCTGGAGGCTACGGCCATATCTGGCTTCCCGGGTTGATCATCAACGGACTGATGATCATAAAAGGTTGTGGTATCAATAATAAAGATCGTCCGTACTTCTGTTCCTGCGCCTGAGTCCCCTCGACATCAGCCCCGCCGGGACCATATCGGTTCGGAACGTAACGGGGATCAATCGAATCTCCTTCTGATAACAACCGGCGGCCAGGCATCAATCTCTCCGGTCGTTAACGTGTTGGATAGGGAAGCAGCGTTCGACGACGGCCCGATTCGCGGTGTTGACGCAATCGCGGATTTGGCTTCGCGATCAACGATCCTGCACCCGCAGCAGACTGGCGACGTCCAGCAGTTGAAAGACGCGAGCGGTGCGAGTGAACTCGTGGCTTAACTTGGCCAAATCGAGCTTTGTTCCTGCCCCCGACAAGCCGCCCCGAATCGTTACCGGACGGGGTGCGATCAGCGACGCGATGTCGGCAATATCCCCCACTTCCTTGATCACCCCAGGAACCATCAGGCCAAGTCGCGTGCCGCGGTAAGGCTCGTCGGTCACATAACTCGCCAGCGAATCGACCGATTGCACGCGAGTGATCCGTTCATCAAGAGCTGCTGCGGTTAACGCCACGACCCCTGCCGAACCACGGCCAATGGCGAGAATATCATGCGGCAGCGATCCGTCCTGTTCGGCAATCGCATCCAGGATCCGGCGAACATCCCAGACCCATTGCCCCAGCAGTGGACGGCCAATCCACAATGACCATTCTGCGGTATTGTGGTCCGGAGCATTACCGATCTTATCACGCGGGTCGGCGTAGCGGCCCGTCGCTCGTAGCTCGAGCGCGGCAACCGCCCAACCTTCGTCACGCAGTTGACGAGCCAGCTCGCTGGACCACGCCGCTTCGGCACCCTGTTCGAGGTCGACCAGAATCGCCAGCCGACCTGGTTTCTCGGGAAGATCCCGTCGAGCGGCCAGACGTAACGCCGGTTCCGAGTCAAACTCGATCGATTGGCTGGTTCCCTCAGGATTGGTCTCGACCTTGATGTGCATCGGTGCCGATTTAGGCCAGCCACCGAGAACTTCGACGAGCTTTTGTCGCTGAGTGGTCCGTGACGCTTCCCAGCTCGCACGGTCAACCGGGGCCGATCGTTGTCCGATCAATCGCCGTGCTTCGCTTGCGGCAAATCGGGGAATTGTGACAAACTCGTCCGGGCGCGATTCACCAGGAAAGCATCGCAGTGTTTCCGGAATTTCGGGCTGAATCAGCGGATCCGGAATCGGTGTCCCATCTCCTTCTCGCTTCAGATGCCGCGTCATCCAGCCGTACATCGCTTCGCGCATCGGCTGATTGTAGGCGTGTGGCGATTCGATGATCGTATGCTTGATTCCCCCCTCAGAAAACAAACGGGAAATCGCTTCGGCCCGGGCGAACGATTTGCGTGCTTCCCCCACCGAAAACTGAAACGCGTCCTGCGTCGCACTCGTCACCATCAAACCCCGTTGTGCGGCCAGGCCAAGAATGTCCCCTTCTTCTGTGAAGCGGAGTGCTCCTGGTACCACTTCACACATGCAGCAGGCTGCACTCAGGTACGCCTGATAGGTTCCGACCGAGCAGGTCGGGACCACACATTGAAGCCGTTCGTCAAAGGCGCCGGCGTACATGGTCTGGTTCCCTCCACCACTGGCACCGGTGACCCCGATTCGATCGGGATCGACTTCCGGTCGCGATCGCAAATAATCGACCGCTCGTTGATTCTCGTAGACCTGCAGTCCGGAAAGGGGAAGCCCGACAGGGAGCAGCGTGGCCGCAGTCAGTTCACCGTGGTACTCGCCCAGCGGCTTGCCGACTCCCCGTTCCCCCGCACCGAAGGCATCGACGCTGAGTACAAAAAATCCGAGTTTTGCCGAGCCAATGCAGCGTGACTGGACGACGGGATCCTGTTTGGCTCCGGACCAGTGCCCGTGAACATGCAGGATGGCAGGAAGTCGTCCCTTCGGCTGATCGGGAATGTAGGCATTGGCCGTCATCCAGACCCCTGGGCGGGTTTGAAACAGAATTTTTTCGACCCGATAGCCATCCCGCTGGAATCCGCCGAGCTGACGAGGTTCCAAATCGCAGTCCACTTCGGGAAAGGGTCCCCAAGCCTTGATCAGGTGTTCTCGGAGCGACTGTCGTCGCCGAGCCCACTCGTCGGCGGTCGCAGCGGGTTGGTCGTTAGCCCGCAACTGCAGCGCCTGCTGCTTGACGAAATCTTGAAAGGGGAGATGTGCCTGTTGCGACGAGGCTGACCTTTGTCCGACAAGCAACAGCACCAATGCACTGACAATAACTCGACACGACATAA
>JBIKZJ010000626.1:0-2905 GCA_044354755.1 Schlesneria sp.
CATCGCGGGCGATCGTAACCTGACCGATTTGCGTTTCCCAGTGCAGTATGTCATTCGCCCCGACCTGAACTTCCGCGGTTTTGCGGGGACCATTGAGTCCGGTGTCCTGCACAAGGGGGACGAGGTCATGTTGCTTCCCTCAGGGAAACGGAGCACGGTGAAGTCGATTGTGACGTACGACGGCGAATTGGAAGAAGCCTTCGCCCCTCAGGCGGTGACAGTGACGCTGACTGAAGAGGTGGATCTCAGCCGCGGTGATATGCTGGTACACCCTGGAAACCAGCCCCATGTCAGCAGTGACATTGAAGCGATGGTTGTCTGGATGACCGAGCAACCGCTGGTCCCGGGGCGGCCGTACACATTAAAGCAAACCACAAAACAAGTCACGGCCGAGGTGGTGTCATTCCGCTACGGCGTCGACGTCAATACTCTGGATCATCGCGCGATCGCACGGCTAGGACTTAACGAAGTTGGGCATGTGCGGCTTAGCCTGACGCAACCATTGGCGTGTGATCCCTACCGCACCAACGCCGCGACCGGAGCCTTCATCCTGATCGACCGGCTGACGAATAACACGGTTGGGGCGGGAATGATCGTTGAAACCGGCAGCAGCCGGGGTCCCGGCGACGTCTGGGAAGCCGAGCCTGAGGTCTCTCTCAAGCCGCGTGAGAGTCTGATTGCGACGAGCGAGCGTGAGCAGCGCTACGACCAATTGCCAGTCACCATTCTGCTGATCGGATTGACGGGAAGCGGAAAAAGCCGGATCGCGTACGAACTCGAACGTCGGCTGTGGGACGAAGGCCGGGCAGTGATGGTGTTGTACGGTCAGACCATGCGACAAGGACTGAATCGCGACTTGGGGTTCAGCGCAGACGATCGCTCAGAGAACCTGCGGCGGTCAGCCGAGGTCGCGAAGTTACTCAACGACGCCGGGTTAATCACCATTGCGGCATTCGTCGCCCCTCACGAGGGAGTACGCGGGAAGGTCAAGCAGTTGATTGGTCCAGACCGCGTGCTCGAGATTTTCTGCACGGCGCCGATGGAAGTGCTACGTGAACGGGATCAATACGGCATGTACCAGATGGCTGACGAGGGGAAGATTGCACAAATGCCCGGTGTCTCCGCTGTGTTCGAAGAGCCGAAATCACCTGATCTCGTACTGCAAACGGATCAGGTCAACGTCGACGAATGCGTGAACCGCATCGTTGCGTTGATGAAGTCCAGAGGCTTCATGCGGGACCGTTAATCGCGGTAGCTCGTGATCATCGAAAAACGCCGAAAACAAATGTGAACGTTTCCATCTTGGGGAAGAACGTCAGGAGACCATCGGATTCTGGCAGTTCTGATGATCTTTGCCCAGTTTGGAGTATTCCCCTATGACGAAGCTGGCGGCAGCCATCGAGGTCACGCGCTGCGGAGAATTCTGATCTCTTTCTCGCAGTTGAGATGTGGTAGCGCAATGCGACAATTTTGGCATGAGTCGACCCGTCAAAATTTCTGAGTCGTTAATTCTCGATGCCCGCTTGCCGAGCGAGGTGTTTGAGCGATCGCTCGCGGGGCCGGACGGATTTTAGCACAGCGGCAAGACTTCGCCGTCAGAAACGGGGAACGGGCGGTTGAGCACGTCGCGCAATTCGGCTCGTGGCGAAATTCCCATCGCCTGAAAAATGGTTGCGTGGATATCAGGGGGCGTACAGGCCATGGTTTTCGGATAGGCCCCTTTACTGTCGCTGCTCCCGTAGACCTGGCCTCCTTGAATCCCGCCTCCTGCCATGGCCATCGAGTAAACATAAGGGTAGTGATCGCGTCCGGCACTGGGGTTGATATTGGGGGTCCGACCAAAATCGGTCAAAACCACCACCAGCGTTTCGTCCAGCGTTCCTCGTTCCGACAGATCCTGGATTAATGCCGCAGTCGAGCGGTCAAAAATGGGAAGCAAGCGTTGTTTGAGGCGGTTGAAGTTATCAACGTGGGTGTCCCACATGTCTCCTGAACTGGCGTTGAGTTCCCCAGTGGCGAGGCAGACCTGAACAATCGGAACCCCCGCCTCGGTCAATCGTCGTGCCAGTAGCAGGCTGTGGCCACCCAGATGATTTCCATACAGTTCGCGGACTCGAGGCGTTTCCCGTTCCAGACTGTACGCTTCTTTGACTGCGGAACCGGACAGAATCTCTTCGGCCAGATCGTGGAAATGATGAAAGCTGCGGTGTTCAGGGGTTCGCAGCGTCGGCGGTTCCAGTCGCGCCATTAGCTGCCGTCGTGTCGTCAAGCGGGGGACATCGACGTCGTTCAAATTCAGGACTTCGGCTCCCAGCGTTCGCGAAACGCCGGCAAAGGCTTCGCCCCCAGCGGGTCGCATTACGATTGGTTCACATTGAACGCCCAGCCACCCACCGTATTCGCCCGCCTGAAGCGTGCCGTTATCCACCATGGGATAAGGAAGTCGCACGGCCGATGGTACGCCGCGCGGGGCCGTGCGAAACTTGGTTATCATGGCGGGAAGAGAGGGCCAGTCATCCCGTTCGGGGGGAATGTTTCCGGCACGGGGGGGGCGGTGTCCGGTCAGATTCCAGTACATCCCCCGTCCATGTGCCGAGTCATCGTGGTGGATTGAACGGATGATCGCCAATTTGTCCATCTGTTGAGCCAGCAAGGGGAGATGCTCACTGATCTGGATTCCGGGGACCGAGGTTGAGATCGGCAGGAACTCGCCCCGCACTTCTTTGGGAGCCTCGGGCTTGAGATCGAAGGACTCGAGGTGGCTCATTCCTCCCCAAAGATAAACGAGAATGCAGGACTTGGCGCGCCCCATCGTCTGCAGCTGTTGCTCGGAAGCGACCGATTTCGATTGCAGGAATGCGGGGAGCGAGAGTCCACAAAAAGCACTACTGTTCGTGAGCAGCCG
>JBIKZJ010000627.1:0-2893 GCA_044354755.1 Schlesneria sp.
TTCGCCGACCAGTTGCGGGCGAACCGCGGCCGCCTTGGCAAACTCGATCGCGGCATTCCGATCGGCCGTGCTGGTGATGATACTGATCTGATTCGCTCCGTCCTGCTTAATCGCGGATGTCACCTGACGCAGGCGATTCACAACTTTACTTTCAATCTGCCGGATCATATCCAGGTCACGGAAATGTACTTTACGGATATAGACCGAACCAAGTCGATATCCCCATTCATGGGATTGGGGAGAAACTTCATCACGCACCGTGCGACTCATTCCATGTCGATTGACCATCATCTCGGCGAGTGGCAGATTACTCAGGCAGCGAACCGTCGAGTTTTCCACATTGGCGGAGAGTGAGCCACGGGGATCGGTATTTTTGAACAGGTAGGCCACCGGATCGCTGATGTACATTTCGTACCAGATCCCAATCCCCATCGGTGCCCCTTCTTCCGAGTTCACCGGAGCACTTCGCAGATAGACCTGATCCAGTCGCATGTCAAGGACATAACAGGTTCCCAGCAGGTTCACGATCAAGGCTCGCCACCCGATGATCGGCCAGAGAAAGTGAATTCCCGGCTCTTCGATCCGGGCGAGTACCTTGCCGAAGAGGACGAAGACTTGGCATTGGCGTTCACGCACAATCGTGTAAAACCCGAAGAATCGAGCAACAGCGAACAACAGGGGAACCAGCATGAATGAGCCGACGAACGTCAGCAGAAATGTAAACAGAAACTTCTCGAAAACGTTCATGATCCAATCTCCACAAAGGCGCGTTCTGATCGCTCGTAAAGAGACATTTTGACGTTCCGCACATAGGATTGCAGGACCGTCGGACCGCTCTCTTTCAGCGAATCCAGTTGCGTCGCCATCCGTTCTAGAGGTTCGATTTCGGTTTGAGCTTTTAACGTTTCAATTTCCACCGCCCGACGAGATTGCACGATCTTCTGATCCGCAGCGGCTTGCGCCAGGCTGATACCGGACGAGACCTGATTATGAGCCGTATTGATCGCGGCGAGTGCCGATTCGACTTCAGGTGGTGGATCAATCCCCGTAATCAGCGAGGCATCCAGGACCATGCCGTATCGGGCCGCTGATGAGCGACATTCCTGATCCATGTGCTCGTTCAGGTCACGCAAGTTCTTTCTCAAGTCGTTGATCGAGACCCCATACGCGACCGCCGCGTCGGCAGCAGAAAGATCGCTCACGTCTCCCGAAATCTCACGGGGGGGTGACTCGAAATTGGCGATCCGTTCCCGCAGGACCGAGACAAAATATCCCATCACGTGCGAGAGGGGTCGTTTGACACCAAACAGGTACGCATACAGGTTCGCTTCCGAGATGCGAAATCGAATCTGTCCATCCAGTCCAATATTCAGCTGATCTTTAGTCACGGCGTCCAGAATTGTCCCATTCTGATTCGCTTCGGGGGCTTCCGGATCGTAGGCCATGTTCAAGGTTCCGGTGGCGATCGAGACGCGATGGACTTGTTGCCATGGCCATTTCCAATAGAAACCGGGCTGCACGACTCGCACCTGGGGATACGCGTAGCGGTTTTTTTCCTCGTTCCCCAACGATTCGGCGATCGGAAGTTCGAGCGTCGTCGTCCCTCCTAACCGCTGAGCCCGGCCAAAGTTGGTCAGAACGGCTCGTTGATTTTGATCAATGATGTAGAAACTGGTCAGGATATACCGGACAAAGGCCCAGGCGAGCAGACCGCAAACCACTGCAAACAGAGAAATCATAGCGACTCCTTGAGAAGAACCACGAACCGCTCGGAACTCTCCCAAGCCGATTTCGTGTGATGTTGACCCTTGAAAATACCCATTCCGCTGCATTCTGCGGGATCAAACGTGATCGGGTGGTGGTTGGATCACCATCCACCAAAATTTTATTTTGAAAAATCAAAAATCGAGATTCCGATCAGACCTGCGAAACATGGATTTGCCTGAACTCTTCTGCAAGCAGGGGACCACGAAGCGGGTCGAGACCCGGAAGTCCGATCGTGATGGACGTCAAGGGAGACGGATGGGGGACCGAAGCCGTCATCTTTGCTGCAAAGTAAAGTATTTCTCTCTCGCGCACTGGGTTTGTGGTTGAACCCAATTTCTGACCGTCTGCCGGTATGTGGAGCGGAACGGGCTGCGAGCCGAATTCGTTTCTCGAGCGGCAGAGTCGCGTTGGGGATCTCTTCGGCACGGGATTCCAAAACGCGAGCCAAAACCTGCCATGAGTTCTTCCTGGCCGATTCCTCGACCTTGCGGCGGGACGAACAAGTCAATCAACCGCTGACCGAGTAGGAATGGTCGGTAGTCCGCAATTCCGCCCAACGAGGTGGTCCCTTCGGCAAAATCGAATGGGGGGCATCGACCGTCAAGCAATTGGGTTTGCAGTCTCCCTTGAGTCCCCGAGGACGACCTCACGTCAAAAATCCCCCCTCAATCGACGGGTACGAGTTATGACCGCTGAGAATTCTCTTCAATTGCCGACGCCAATTACTCAGGAATTCCCCGTTATTCGCATCCGGGGCTCCCCGATTTCCGATGAATCCCGGCATAAACCGATGCTTTTTCGTTGGAACATTTTTTAGAATTGGTAACATTACAAAAAACCGAATATCTTAAGTTTTATGAATTCATAGTAATCCCACCAATTTAAAAAAACTCCGAGTCCACATTTGATGAACCTCGTGAACTGACCGAATTTCGGGATCAAAGGCTCTGGCAACCGTGTTTTGCGGAACTTGGATCATGAGAATTTCATGTCGTTTTTTCCGTTTGAACTTTAGACTAGGGAAAGGGGGCAGCGATATGTTCGATTGTTCACTTCATTGAGGAAAAACCCCGAAGATTACCACAACGCGGTCTATGAAATTTCAACACAAAAAAAGGTGTAACAT
>JBIKZJ010000246.1:0-9527 GCA_044354755.1 Schlesneria sp.
TAACAATTCCAAGAAAAGGGGAATCGCCGTCTTGACAGAGACGATTCTATCGCTATTCTTTGGATGTCTTAAACAAACCGTGAACGAATCACGGGTGCCGCGCCGGGGCGCCAAAGTTGCTGCCCTGCCCGAGATCGTGGCGAATTCGGAAAGATTCATTTCATGCTCGTACTCACCCGCAAAATGTCACAGGTGATCAAACTGGGCGACGATATCACACTGACCGTTGTCCGGACCTCTCACGGCGCAGTTCAGTTGGGTATCGAAGCCCCCGCAAACATTCGGATCCTGCGCGCCGAATGCGAAGCCATTCCTCGGGGTCTCCTCGCAGATCAAAAGGTCGCCTGACCGCTTTTCAAACCAAAAAACAGCCCGGTCAGAAAACTGACCGGGCTGTTAGCGTCTGTTCAATTGATCACACGGGCCTATGCGGCCGAGGCCGAATCATCCAGTGGTCGCAGCGTTGCTTCGCCGCGAATGACTTCGGGGGTCAAGATATACTTCTTACCGGGAGCCTGTTCGGGCAAATCGTACATCACTTCAAACATCGATTCTTCGACGACCGAGCGCAGGCCGCGGGCTCCCGTGTCTTTCTCTTTGGCGATGCGGGCAATCTCTCGCAATGCTTCTGGCGTGAACTCCAGTTCCGCATTTTCCATCTGGAAGAACTTCTGGTACTGCTTGACCAGCGAATTCTTTGGTTCAATCAGGATCTTGACCAGATCTTCTTCGGCGAGTGGCAACAGGGCACTCACCACAGGCAAGCGGCCTACCAGTTCGGGGATCATCCCATATTCGATGATGTCATCGGTGCAGGCATGGCCCAGCAATTTGCCGGTACGGGATTTTTCATCTTCGTGTGCCGCACCCTTGGCCGCTCCGAAGCCGATTGTCCGTTTTCCCATCCGCTTGGCGATGATGTCTTCCAACCCGACGAATGTTCCACCACAGATGAACAGGATGTTGGTGGTGTCGATTTGAATGTACTGCTGCTCGGGATGCTTCCGGCCACCTTGAGGAGGGACATTCGCGACGGTCCCTTCAAGCATTTTCAGCAGGGCCTGCTGTACGCCTTCACCCGATACGTCGCGAGTGATCGAGACGTTCTGCGAAGTCTTACCAATCTTGTCGATTTCGTCGATGAAGACAATTCCGCGTTGAGCAGTTTCGACGTCAAAGTCGGCGGCATGCAGCAGTTTCAGCAGCAAGTTTTCAACATCTTCCCCCACATAACCCGCTTCGGTCAGGGTCGTGGCGTCGCCAATGGCAAACGGCACTTGCAGCAGGCGTGCGAGCGTTCGTGCCATCAAGGTCTTACCGGATCCAGTGGGACCGATCAGCAGGATGTTCGACTTTTCAATTTCGACTTCGTTGTCGGCATCGGCAGTCGCCATCAGGCGTTTATAGTGATTGTGGACGGCAACCGAAAGAATCTTTTTCGTTCGATCCTGGCCGATCACATACTGATTCAAATGCTCGGTAATCTCACGAGGACTGGGAACTCGGTTAAAGAGTTTCGTAGAACCACCTCGACGACGTTTCTCTTGGTCCAGAATATTCTGGCACAATTCAATACATTCGCCGCAAATGTAAACCTCGTCCGGTCCCTCGACGAGCGGACCGACTTCTCGGTAGCTCTTTCGACAGAAAGAACAGTTTGCATTTTTCTTACCGGTAGAACCACGTTTACCGGTTGACATGAAATCGCGTCCTGAGGCCATCAGCTATCCTTCAACGCTGCCGATTGAACTTCTTCGGTGAGTGACACAGGGTGAAAGCTGGCGGCGCGTCCTTGGCCATTCCAATTGCAAATGGGATTTGCACGCTATTCCGCTTCTTCGTCCGTCATCCATGCCGACGTTACATCATTCTCGCTGTTTTTCTTGATCGTCGTCGAATTTGTCGAGTTGACTCGTTCAGAATCTACTAACCGTTTTGCTCTCAAAACGTCAGCGGATCCTGATTCGGCAAGAATTGCACTCGATTTCGCTTTCCCTGCCCCGAGCGCCCCCCGAGCGGTAACTGCCAGGCGACTCTTGATTAATCGGAACTCGTCGTCGGATAGGCCACCTTCCTGATGCAAATCGCGAAACTGAGTGAGCATTTCCAGCGTCCCATCCGCATCCTCGGCATCTTCGCGAAAATAGGTCCTTAACCGCACAATCAACCAAATCGCTGCAGAGATCCCCAAAATCAGGCCCCCCCATTGCCAGAGCGACAAAGCCTGCTGGAATTGTTGCCAACGAGTCCAGTGAATCATGATTGCCCCTCGCTATCCCTCTCCTGCACCCAAATTTTCCGGAATCCGCTGGTTTCGCACCCGAATTCCGCGATTTCACCTGCCGAATTCCACGGAGAGCTCCACCCCTCAAAAGTTCCTGATTTTCTCCCGGAAATCTCCCTCAACCACCACTCGAACTCAAGAAAACCTTCCGTCTCAACATCATCATACCATCGCAATCCTACCGTAGCAGGTTCCATACCGAAGCCTCACCGATCGAGATTTTCTCCCCCCCTAGGAACCTGATCGGCACGTCTTGCCGATCGAATTTGAAAAATTTACATCGAAGCCCCTTTCCCAACATTGTACCGTTGTAGAGATGACTCAGCCACAGGTCTGGTGTTTTCCCTGATACGCGGCCAGATCCTGTCCGAGTTTTTCGCCGCACCCCTACCCGAAAATCGGATTTTCCCTCTCGTGAACAGCACAATCACCGCCCACTCTGACGCGCGTCGCTTGACTTGAGACGATGTATCCATGAATTTCCGTGGGATAACGCGTTCCCAGCCGAGTCTCTCTTTCTCATGAGGAGTTTATTCGTGACGGTTTCACCGGAATTGAATCTTCGAAGTCTCCGCGGAGTCCTGTTTGATATGGATGGAGTCATCTACATCGGTTCGCGGCTGCTTCCTGGTGTTCAACAGATGTTTGACTACCTCGAATCGACCGGCCGAAAGTGGCTGTGCGTCACCAATAATGCGAGTCGAACACCGGCACAATTTGTCGAGAAGCTGAAAGAGATGGGGGTTCGTGCCACCCCCGAACATATCCTGGGAAGCGCCGAAGCAACCATCGGTTGGCTCGCAGAACAAATCCGGGATCATGGCTGGCCCCGCGGAAAAGTGATCCTGGTCGGGCAGGATGGTTTGAAGGCGGCCCTCAAACAACATGGTTTTGAAACCACGCAAGAACCGAACGAGGCGACCTACGCCGTGGCTGGGATTAACTTTGAAGTGACCTACGAAGAGCTCGCACGCTGCACGCTCGCCATCCGCAACGGTGCTCGCTTTCTCGGGACCAATTCCGACCCAAGCTACCCCAGCGAACGGGGGATGCTGCCGGGAGCCGGCAGTATTCTGGCCCTGCTGGCCACCGCCACAGGTGTTAATCCCATCGTCATCGGTAAACCCAATCCGGGAATGTATGACCAGGCGATTCGCCGCATGGGCCTGCTCCCCGAAGCAGCCATGATGGTCGGTGACCGGTATGACACCGATATCGCTGGTGCGCTGGCGATGGGATTGGCAACCACCGGCGTCTTGACCGGGGTTTGTTCGCGAGCCGACTTCGAATCCGCCCCAACGCCACCCCATTTGATCATCAACGATTTAGTGGAACTGCGACGGGCATTCGAACAGGCGGATGCTTAAAGAACGGCCTGCGTCGTCAGGGCCGATGCGGGCATTGTCGGCGCTGACGATGTCAGAGCGAAGAGACAAAAAATAGCGCAGGAAATTTGGTTCAAGTTGTCGACGCTTGAAGACGACAGTCTTTCACACGGAGAAGAAAAAGACAGAGCAGCAGGAAGAGGGAACATCAGCTAAGGAAGTTAACGAAGGTAGGCTTAATCCGGCGAATCCTGCCGAAGACTCAATCGATCCTCTGCCTGGCTGACGCGATAGTTTTGACGGATCGATTCCAGCCGAAACGAAAATTGTTCGAGCTGATCCCGATGGTACGCAAATTCCCCACAATTCTGTTCCAGGCTAGGAAACAGTCCCACCCCGGTGTCTCCCTGTGCCAGCTGTCGTGCCAACTCTTCAATCCGTCGCGTCAGACCACGCCGTAATCGCCAGGTGTAGCTCATCACAAAAGCCCCCGCCCAACAGGCCAGAAACAGTGCCGCCGGCAGATAAAAGTTCGTGTCCAACAACGGTTTTTCGAGCCAGAACGAGTCATAAAAAAAGTTCCGCCCCGCTCGATAGAGCAGGAAACCGGGGAGCAGGGCAAACAGCAACTCATACCGATACCGGGTCATCCAGCGGGAATTTCGCTTCGCCGTTGCCATGATCAGGTCATCAATCCGGCGCGCAGCATCCGCCAGAAATTCCCGGTGCAAACCCGCTGCCGAGTGTCTCAGGCTTTCGAGCGAACTCGTTTCCTGTGGCGGACGTGTCAGCTTGGCCGAATGGACATAGCCCGCAATCACCATCTGTGCCTCGCGTAATTCCGAATCGGTCATTCCGGACGAGACCAGCGAATCCAGACGACGTTCGGCCTCATGTTCCTGTTGCTGAGACGTGAGCCAGCGGGTCCCGTGGACCAGTCCCACCAGTGCCATTTGGGCCGTCGTCTGCGATCGCATCAACGAAAACGACGCCAGCAGACTCGCCTGACTGTGCCAGATCTTGAGCACTGAAGCAAAAGGACTATACCCCCACATTTGGGTCACTTGTCCGAGCAGTCGTCGCTCCCATAATCCGCGGCTTACCAACAGTTCGTCCCGCAAACGGCCCGACATCCGCTCGGTGACCCGCTGACGCTGCTCGACAAGCCCCTGCTCCAGTCGTTCGACCTGGGTAGCACTCGTCGCCAGCAGCTGACGCGCGTGATTCAGAACCTCCTGCACCAGCCCCATCAAATTGCTGCGACGGATCCGGACCCGCTGCGTTGCAGACAGTTCTTGCATCAACAGATCCATCAGCCGACCAAACTCACCCGTTGGGCGAATTCCCCCCTGTTGTTCCTGCAAGGCCTGTCGGGAATTGACGAAAAACATCTCCGCAATTTGAAACTGCGGGCTGAGATGCTTTCGCCAGTCTTCGCGAATATCCGAATCCAGGTCGGCGTGGGACTGGATAAAGACCAGCCGACAGCCACTGGCCGCCTGCAGCAGTTCGTCACTCACCCTCGCCGAACGATATTTCTGCTGTGTCCCGACGTATAGCAGAACATCGCAAAACGGGAGCAGCCGATGCAGCCGCGCAAGATTGCTTGACGCCGTTTCGCTTTCCGAAGTATCCGGGTCAGGACAATCAATAATGACGATATCACGCAACAGCGGCGTGTCGACTCGCACAATTCGCAATTCCGCATCCTGACCATCGGCGGGAAGTTGATAGACCGATAGGTCCGTCTGCGGATGGGCCAGCACGATCGGCAGCGTGGTTGTCGGGCGTTGTCGTCCCGAGGTCGTCACTTCCTGACCGACCAGCGCGTTGACTAGCGAACTTTTTCCGACCCCAGTTCCACCAAAAGTGGCCACGACCAGCGGAGCTTCGACACGTCCTCGCAGCGGTTCCAACCGAGACAGCAGCCGTTTCACCAGCGACTGACTTTGCTGCACCGATTCCCAAATAGACGATTCGCCCGCCCAGCCGGTCAGTCGTGAGACCAGGTCGTCGACGTTTGCCAGTAGTTCCAATTGAGCCAGTTCGGCAGTCATGACGGATTCCCGTTCCCTTCAACTTAGGCCCACAGGCTGTAACGGACACTTGGCGGCGATGAAACTCTCACGCCGCCCCCCCACTGCAAAATCGACGGTCACCGTCCGCATCCGCGAAAAACCACTGATATCCACGACCGTTCCCAACCCGTAACGAGGATGCCTCACCTGCATTCCAATCGAAAACCCTACCGGAATCGCGGCGCTGAGATTGGCTCCCGACTCGAGTGCCGCCGCAGTTGTTAAATGCGGTTTCCCTTTTGGTTTCGCTTTCCGTTTCTTGACCGCTCCAGAGGACCAGTCCTGGGTCATCGGCGAATTCCGATCGCTGGTTGGGCCACCGGACGCGGACGAGGTCCCCTCATCGTCGACCGGGTCGTCGTAGGGATTGCGCTGATCAGGGTCGATCGAGCTCGAACGGGAAACGACCGGTTCGTCGTCCCCTCCCTTCGTACAGTCGCGGCGCTGGACCGGTAATTCTCTGAGAAAATCGCTGGTGATGGTCGAGAGGGTTCGCCCATGCATTTCGCGTCGCTCGGTATGCGTCAGCACCAGTTGCTCTTTGGCCCGAGTGATTCCCACGAATAATAACCGCCGCTCTTCCTCGAGCGACATCGGATTATTTTCTCGCAAGGATCGCTCGTGCGGAATCAGGTTCTGCTCGACCCCCACCACATAAACATGGGGAAATTCCAGTCCCTTGGCCGCGTGCAGCGTCATCAGTGTCACCGCCCCGGTATCCTCGGCCAGCGAATCCAGATCCTGCGCCAAGCTGGCGGTTTCTAAAAAGCCCCCTAGCGTCGAGACCTCTTCTTTCTCGGTCAGTTGTCGATCATACAGAACCGCAGAACTTAACAGTTCATCGATATTCGATTTTCGCTGCAATTCGTCTTCTTCCAGTGTCCCTTCATACTGACGATAATAACCAGTCCGCTCGACCACCGCGCGCAAGATGGTAGCCACTGGCCCCAGCGACGATCCCTCGGGATGAGGTTCCGCGGTGATCGAGGACTCTGATTCCGAATCGGCAGCAAACCCAAATTCGGTCGACCCCGCCTCATCCCCAAACGGATTCGCCGCCAGGCTCGAGAATTCGTCAATCAACGAGGCAAAATGTCGCAGCCCGACTGCCGCCTTTTTCGAGAGATTCGGAACCTGTTCCGATTGGCGTGCCGCATCCATGAGCGGAATTCCCGCCGCGTCCGACCACGCCACAAATCGATCGAGTGAACTTTTGCCCACTCCGCGTGCCGGGGCATTGACGACTCGCAGAAATGCGACCCGATCTTTGGGATTTTCGATCAAACGCAAATAGCCCAGCACATCCTTGATTTCCGCTCGTTCGTAGAAGGCAAGTCCTCCGGCGACCTGATAAGGAATTTTCCAGCGGGAAAGGGCGGTTTCGAGTGAGCGTGAGAGCGAATTGACACGATAAAAAATCGCAAAATCCGACCACTGCCGCTTCCCCGATTTCACCAGGGAATGGATTTCCGCTGTGATCGACATCGCCTCGTCCTGACCATCCAGGTACAGCCGCATCTCAACGGGCTTACCATGGGGACGTGTGGCAATCAACCGCTTCGGTTTGCGATGCACATTGTGCTGAATCAGTTCATCCGCAGCAGCCAGAATCTCGGGCGTGCTGCGAAAGTTTTCTTCGAGTTGAATCAAGGCGACCTTGGGAAAGTCTCGCTCGAATCGCAAAATATTTTCAATCTGCGCCCCGCGCCAGCCGTAGACAGACTGATCAGGGTCACCCGTCACACACAAATTCGGCTCGATCTGAGACAACGCCGCGACGATCTGATACTGAGCCCGATTGGTATCCTGATATTCGTCCACCAGAATAAATCGATATCGTTCATCCAGCGACCGCCGCAGTTCATCATGCTCGGACAACATCCGTGCCACGTGCATCAGCAAATCGTCAAAGTCGACTGCATTCGCTTCCAGCAGACGCTTTTGATAGGTCGGATAAACTTTGGTCAAGACTGCATCAATGTGTGTCCCCACTGATTCCGCATGTCTCGCAACGAATTGATCCGCCGTAATCAGGTCGTTCTTGGCCTTGCTGATTCGCCCCAACAATTTGGAGGGGGGAAAATGGCTGGCGTCGAGATCCAAATCGCTGAGAACCTGCTTCAGCAGTGTGAGTTGATCACTCGTATCGTAGATCGAGTAATTCGAGGCAAGGCCGACCACCGAGGCGTGTTCGCGCAGCAGTTTGGCACAGAACCGATGGAACGTACTAACCCAGATAAATGACCGGGGAAGCAGCGCCTGCACCCGTTCACTCATGACACGGGCCGCTTTGTTCGTAAACGTGATGGCCAGAATCTCGCGCGGGTGAACCCGCCGCTCGATCAAACGAGCGATTCGCCGGGTAATCACGCGGGTTTTTCCCGACCCTGGCCCCGCGACCACCAGCAACGGCCCTTCGAAGTGTTCAACCGCAGCCCGTTGAGACGGTGTCAGATCATCATCAAAACTCACGAGCAGGAGACTCCATTAGGGGGCTGTCGCAATCTTCATGGGCGAGATCACACTTTGGAGGTGGCAGGTGGGGTATCAGGTTGGGGAATGACTCCCTTTTTCCGTGCCGAAATCACGATTCGCCTGAACGCATCCGCAGCTCATGATTCCGAATACATGGGAAAAGAATTCCGCCCCCGTCCTGGTCCCCCACAGCATACCAAAATCTCGCCAACCATTACGAACGCTTCTGTTTCAGCAGCCATTCGTAGAATTCCGGATTGTTATAACTTTCGGTCCAGGAATCGTGTCCCGCTTCGGGATAAATCGTCAACTTGGGAGTTCCCCCCGCCTTGGTGATGGCATCGACCATCGACTGAGACAGGTCCAGGGGGACCGCCGTGTCTTTGGCTCCGTGGAAGACCCAAATCGGCATTTTGGCAAGGCGTCGAGCCGTTGAGGTATCGCCACCACCGCAGATCGGGGCAATCGCGGCGATGCGCTGCGGAATTTCGGCCGCCAGTCGCCACGAGCCGAAGCCTCCCATGCTCAGACCCGTCACATAGATCCGGTCCTTATCGACTTTGTACTTGCTTTCGATTTCATCGAGCAAGGCAATCAGTTCATGGGCTTGCCACCATTGACCCTCAGGACACTGGGGCGAAACAAGAATAAACGGAAATTTCTTCCCCGCTTCAATCAGCTTGGGGGGACCGTGGACTTTGACCTTTTGCAGGTCGCGGCCTCGTTCGCCCGCACCGTGCAGAAACACCACCAGGGGGACTTTTTCTTGCTTGTCATAATCTTGGGGCAAAGCGATCAAATAATCCATTTGCACTTTGAGGGCGACATCGAGCCTTGCCGCTTTCTGGGGAGACTCGTCCCCCCACGCGCAATGCGCAGTCACGAGCAAGCCGAGCAGGGGAAGACCGAAGCGCAAGTTCCAGTTCATAGCAGTTCCTTTACAGAGAATCAGGCAAATCTCAGTCCAACCCGATTCTATCGAGTTGACTTTTCCTTCGATAGAATGCCGCCCACCCGGTTTCCTGCCAGAAGTTGTTTCCTGCCAAACAGAGGTCGAGACATCGCATTCGGGTTCGGGTTCCTGTTTAGACCCTGATTTGTCATACTGAATATCTTCATCGCTGCGGAGAATTACGGCACTCGAACTGTAGATGAGGCTTGCGATCATGTCCTTTCGACCCATGCAAACAGTCAATCCCAGTCTGTCGCGTCGCCGGCTGCTCACGAACAGTAGTGCTCTTTGTGGACTCTCGCTCCCCGCATTCCTGCAATCGAAATCGGTCGCTTCCGAGCAACAGCTGCAGACGATGGGGCGCGCCAAGTCCTGCATTCTCGTTTATCTTTGGGGAGGAATGAGCCACCTCG
>JBIKZJ010000247.1:0-9522 GCA_044354755.1 Schlesneria sp.
AAACGGCGCGTCTTCGATCGGTGCAAAACTCTGTATATTCTCTGTCCCAGCCACGAGTGCATCGCCGTCACCCACTCCGCTTCTCGCCGATTCACTGTACCAGTCCGTTCCACCGGAACTTGGCATGAAACCACGCAAGGCATGCGTCTGCGTTGCCGCCACTGGCAATCCGAGCAGCAACGTCAATACGATGATCGGCAATCCCAAGAGCCAGCGTCGGGAGGGCTGTGTTTCGGATGTCGCCGCCAGTCGCCCCCTCAGGGTTTCCCAGTAGCTCCCCATCAACCACCAAATACCGAAAACCGAAAACATTACAACCAAACCATGCAACCAGATCCGCGAGGCGAGTGCTGAAGCGAAAATCATCAGAAACGTGCTTAAAGAACAGCACATTCGTTGGCAGTCTGTTCGATAAGCAAAAACGGCCAATGCGAGCACTCCGTTGCGGAAGTAGGCGAGCAACAGCAGTTCAAGTGGCAACATCGAATTCATCGCGCCACGAGTCAAGACTTCAATGATGAATGGAACGGTGGCAAGACAGAGAATCCAGATCAGCGGCGACTTTGCTCCAGTTTTCTCATCAAGATCTTGCTGTGGAGGAACAAGAACTCGTCGGCCCACGCTGGTTTTTTCCAGCGAATCAATCCGTCTTGCGACTAAGCTGAGAACAACAACGATGACCACCTCAATTGCTACGGTAAGAGCAATCGTCCACACCGGTTGATCACCGTCGGTCGCCGAAATCTCCAAAGTCAAGGTCGCCAGGAGGGCGAGCAACCAAGCGAGCCGAAAAGAAATGCGACCATTTCCGGTACTGTCACTTCGAACAAGCGAGGATCGGCGTTGAATCGGGACATTCGGCTGTGTTTCGGCCTCGATTACCCCAGGGGAAAGCACGTCATCCCGCATGGCAAACCTGCCTCCATTTACGACGGAAATCGGTCACCACGTCGTCGGGACGATCGAGCACAATGGACAAGCGATTTAATGGGTGATGTTCCCCGCCACAAAACTTGCACGATTGGTCGAAAGCTTCTGTTTTCAAAACGATCAGGCGTTGGTCGCCATGCACGTGACGATGCTCAGTCCGATGCTCGAGACCGAGATCCGTCGTGATCGTGAGTTGAAACACACCGCAGTTGTGGTGGTGAATGCGGCGACATTGATGAGACGCATGCTCGTGATCGCAAGGTCGCCATTTTGCCAGGGCGTCGAGAAACGCCTTCATCCCTTGTGAACCGGGTCGCAGCGGAATGGTTTCGTGTCCAAAGCAACATTCGATCTGGGCGTTTTCGCGATGATAGGCCGCACAGACGCTTGCCGCGATTCGGATCGACCACTCCAGAGTGCCTTCACTCCCAACACCCCGGTGCAAGTGGGGATCCGAGTCAAAGACGACCCGAATTGCCGATTGGGCAGCCGCTTGTCGCTCACAAACAATCATCCGTCCCTGTCGAGCCGTTTGTGCCCAGTGAACCCGTCTTAAGGAGTCGCCATCCCGAAAAAGTCGCGTCCCGGTCATATCACCACTGTCGCCGACACGATGATCCGAGAACAAATCGACCGATGGCCGAGTTTCGGCTGCATCGAGTAATGTCTCTAGCGGAATGACCCTGGGCCAGACCAGCAAAGTCTGATCAACAGCAGTGGGGCGGCTGGCCTTTCGCAAACCAAAGGGGAATCCCGTCACCAGTTTCGGCGGTGCAAGCGGGTACTCGCCGCGACTATCTGGTACAAATTCCCATCGGAACTCAGACGTTGTCCAACCTGCCACGCGGGCCAGCGCCACCGATCCGCGATTCGTTAAGTCGCCTCCGATAGTCGAGGAATTCCCCCCAAAACCATCTTCGATCGCGATGCCCCATACAGGAAAGGGCCAGTGATTCGTAATTCTGACCAAAACCAATGCAGGTTCACCTTCCGTCACCCGTCTTTGTGGGAATCGTACTCCGCAGGATAACCCTCGAACCGCGATCGTTGGCCACAAATAACCCAACACAACAACCAGCAGCACTGCCGCAAAGGCAACGAGCGCCAATGGCTTCACAAATATCGCACAAGTGAGCGCCGCGACAGCAGCCAGACTCAGAATGGCAATCGGTCGTTTCAACCAATAAACCCATCGGTTCGCCCACGGGCAAAAGTCGTAGGTGAGCAATCGAGACAGCGTTCTCCCAAGAGACTTGCTTGAGCGCATGGTTGCCTCCGTCAGATGACGCGGACAGGTGTCAGCACAAATACAACCGCTATTATAATGCATACGCTATGCAAAGCAATGCTGTTGGCGCATGCACATGAATATATTTTGCAGTCGAAGCCAATAAGTCATCCTCAAGTTGTGGCACTACTCTGCCTTCTGATCGTCGTCATGTTTGTGATCGGGTCTACTGACTCCGTGCTCAAAGTGGATGTCGAGATGGGATTGAAACGGCTTTCCGTCGATCTTGATCGACAAATCTCCATGCAGGAAGCCGCTGTCAAGCAGCTTGTGAACAAAGGCATCATCCAGCAATTCAAATCGGGATGACTGACCTTCGATCTCTCCCTCCAGTGGCGTGGCTTTCAGCGAGAGTTTCTGATCCTTGTCGAGCGTAATTGTCGCTTCGGCGGATTTCGTCAGCAGCGGCGTTTTCGCGTCGGATTTCAGCAGGAAAATTCTGATCGCATGAGCACCGTGATCGAGTACTAACTCGGCGTGGTAGTCGTCGCCACCCAGTTCGATCAAGGAACCGCCGTGCGGTCCTGCGCCATAGTGTGTGTGCCCACCTTGATGCGAGTCGTGATCGTGGTCCTTTGCACCAACTTTCTTGATTTCCTCAGCACTCTTATCGCCGCTCTTCGATGGACCACAACCGATGGCAATCAAGGAGACTCCCAGTACCAGACAAATTCCCAAGCTGCAACGAAACATAAGTCAGTTCTTTCTTTCAGATGTGAAAACAGTCCTGTTTGGCGTTACGGATTTCCAGCCACATCGGTCGATTTCGAATCGTGGATTATGCGCAGGTCTCTGCGTGTATTGAATATGCGACAGATACCGGCATGGGTGGAGCTTGTACCCCGCAGATCGAGAAATTCGAGTTTTGGCAAGCTTGTTAGCGAGGTCAAACCCTGATCGGTGATGCAAGTTCCTCGCAAATCAAGTGATCGCAACTCCGATAGCTTCGCGACTTCGACAAGCCCCTCGTCAGTGATGCCCGTACCCACAAGCTCAAGAGACTCCAGCCCTTCTATCCGACAGAGTAATCGACACGCGTCGTCGCACATCCAACACCCTTCGAGCGACAATCCCTTAAGTTGAGTGGCGTCTTTGAGTGCGATCAACCCTTGGCGGGAGACTTCGGCTCCCGCCAAGGACAATGTCACGACGGGCTGATGTCGAAGGAGGGGTACTGCTGCGCGAGCATGCTCCCACCCGCTCCAGTCGCAATCAATTTGACCCAAGAAGGGCATCCGCCATTGAAGGGCGAATCGCATTTCATCCAAATTCGCCCCGTCAGCACGAAAGTGAATATCCATTAAGGGACAACTTTCAGCGATGACTGCGGGACAGGCTTTCGGCAATCGATGCGAGGGAACACTCGTCACTTCGACCACGGCGGGCGCCGCTTCTAGGCGAGCAACATGTCGCCCGCCTGATCCAGGCATGTGGAACGAGATTGCACCGCACGTCGCGTGCATGACCAGCATCAAGATGACAGGAACGAAATACTGCTTCATCGAATGAATTCCTTCCTGTCTTTCAACTTCGTGACAGCGACCCCACGCTTTCGCAAATCAGCGACCAACGAATTGGCTTTCGCCACCTCACCCCTTCGCCTCACCTTTGCAAGAATGGCAGACCCCCCGCAGCAAAATCTCATTCAATTCGGCGACAATCAGCTTGGCACTGTCGCCAATCTTGACACCTAATGAATCGGTGGGAACCAGAAAGAATCTGGCACACTCAATGCAGTAGAAATGCGGTTGCCCTTCCTCGTGAACCAGAAGCTTCCGTTGCAATTCAAATCGGAGTTCCCGACCGCGATCCTTTCGGATCAAGACGAACTCAACGTCCGCAAAGACTCGCAGGATTCGAGACACCGTCGATCGATCCAACGATTCACGTCCAATGCCCGCAAGAATATCGCTAATCGTTAGCAGTCCCGGAGCTTGCATCAAATAGCGAGCCACAGCCATGCGTACATATGTCGCTTTGAGACCCGCACTATGAAACGCTTCACGAAGCTCCTCAACAAATGATTGCTCAAGCGGCAAAACAGGCTCGATCGCAATTGCCGTGGGGTTCATGAATTGACACTTGCCAGGGAAGCCATGAGAGCCTGAGACCCGATCACGCCGAAGAATAACGTCATCAGAAGACACGACGCCCGATGGCGGACTCAATTAACGCGAACTGGAAACAATTGATGCTCATCTTTGTGAATCAACGACAACGAGTTTTCGAACGCCATCGCACTGCACATGCATAACTAGTGCAGAATAACTTCTGTCGCACACGCATACAAGTGTCTCGTGTCTGACAAAGTCATTTTTTTGGGGTAGCCATCAAGGGCTGCAGCAGTCACCCCACCGAAGTCGAGGCTCGCAAGCAGGAAGCGTCAAAAGTGGCTCGCCCAGCAGGCTCTTCGGCCGTCGCGTCGTTGAATTGCAAATCAGTGAGATTCTGGATGCTGCGAAAGAATGAAGGGCTTAGTAGTTTGCTCATCGGTTTTCACACCCATCGATTTTGCCGTCATGCCACTGCTCTCTGAGGGTGGCCTTGATGGCAAGCAACCCGTAGCCCCGAGCACTGCGACGACTCCACCTCCCGCTGCGACCAGTACAATGCTGGTGATCATAAGCTGACTGAACGGCCCCAGGTCTGACCATCTGCTTTTTCGTCTCTTCATCGGAAAGCTCCGCCGCTCAATCTACGGTTCGCGCGAGTTACGGCGACGCGATCGCAGAAAACTGAACGATAGGCCATCTTTGTTTATCGCAACAAGATGCATCTGTATTACATGTGCATCTACGTCATGTTACGCTGAAGCCATTGCCCGACGCCAGCGACCGCCAGTGCAAAGTGGGTAGGATGCTGGCAACGCTGAACCAATGTGATTAGAATTGGATTCACAGTGAAAATCGCCGCAAGTTGCGGCAGGTGCGGGGCGTACAACGTAAGTTGAACGCAAGAGCGGCATGCTCGAAGCAGCCGAGAACAGCTTGAGGGCCTAGAGCTTCCGCCGTATTTCGCACGCATCTACACATGAGGCCCGATGATACCAAAGAACTCCTGATCCGCGTCCTGCCACTCTTCTTCGCGCAGACACCCCTGGATGATGTACCGTCAGTCCTGAGCCAGTCGCATCGCCAATTCTTCCCGACTCCTCTGCCACTCCTCGGCTAACGATTCCAAGTCGGACACGTTGGAAACATTGGCTTTCACCAGCACCGTGATGGCCGTACGAACGGCTTCCAGTAGCTGCGGCCAGACATGTGCGATCAATTGCAAATCAGCGTCATTCGTTGCCAGGAATTGACTCCCAGTGCCCCCAGAATGCAGCGCCCGTGCAGCGCGGCACTCAGTGCAATTGACGCAACTCGTTTCGATGTTTGCGTTTTTCTCAATTGTGAATGGGGGTTCAATTCCCCCCGCCTCCATGAATTGGCCTGAACGGCCAATTCATGAAGCGGCGAGAGAGTAGAGGGTAGTAAGTAGACAGTAGACGGATAAGAAGTTTGGTATCACTGCCAAAACCGTCCGCCGCGATCTACTTTCTACTCACTACTCTTTCGTCTTTTCTTCGCTTCTCATCAGCGGAACCAATCCAGTATCTGTCCATTGTGCGCAATCTGATGCTGTCAAGATTGTGGAGGATCATGTAGGTCTCCGGTATGGAACAGATTCCATCGGAACAATTGTCGCGGGAAGAAATGGCCGGTCTCATCGATCGGTTGTTTGATGCGTTCGCCGAGTCCGAGCGGGGGAATGCGGAACTAGTGAAGCGGTTGGAGAATCAACATTGATGCCGAGCAGATAAACCGGCGTAAAAAACATCGCCGACTGGATCACTGCCAGATTTGCAACTGGCCGGTGTGCCAGTGACGTGACCAAAAGTGACATCCGCATCACGAAAAGCCGCGGCCGCCGCTTCATCTTCATGTAGGCGATGAACGCGGGTGAGATTGCAAACTGCATCATCATGAAAGGGATATACCAGTAACCGCAGAGGTGTTTCCCGGCGAGCACATAATCGATGGATGGCAAGAAAAAACGGTTCAACGACAAACTAAGTGCGCGGCTGTGAAAATTCGGTTTTCTTCCCCTCTTATTCGAGTTATTCGTTTGATTCGTGATTCACAATCTTTGCCTTTTCTCAACAGGGTGTGATTCACGAATCGACTGCAGTATTCCATGGATTTGCCTCAACCCTTCTGAAAGCAGGGGACCACGAAGCGGGTCGAGACTGAGCATTCGGATCGTTATGGCCGTCAAAGGGGACGGACCAGGGACCGAAGTCGTCCTGTTTGCTGAAGAGTCAAGGATTTGTACCTCGCGAACTCTTTTTGTGGTTGAACCCAAAAACCGCCTGAAAACCATTTTTTGAACGGTTTGATTTTCGCAAAATGCTGACCCGCCTTCCGTTGACACCTTGCGTTACCAACTCGAGAACCGTGTTGGTGCTTCTCCGCAAACTCCCTGCGATTTCGTCTTCTCCGTGTCTCTGTGTCTCTGTGGTGAATCCTCTGTTTTCCGTTTTTCGACAGTACGAATTGGGATACTGCACGAGATGGAAACTCTTGTTATGTCGGTTGATGACAATCGTTCGCCCGATCGGTTCCTGATATCGCCGTGTTGGATCGCGATTTGCTGATACCTTTGGCAAGATCTTCACCCGTCGGTTATTATCCGCCCGATGTTTCCAGGTTTCGCATTTCGAGCAAAGGGCGTTTTGAATGTCGACCAAGCGATTGCTGATGCTGGCGGGTGATTATGTGGAAGATTACGAGATCATGGTGCCGTTTCAGGCATTGTCCTTCGTGGGATATGCGGTCGATGTCGTCTGCCCGGGTAAGCGGGCGGGCGAAACAATCCGCACCGCGATCCATGATTTCGAGGGGGCGCAAACCTACAGCGAAAAGCCTGGACATCACTTCACCTTGAATGCTACCTTTTCCGACGTGAACGCGGCGGATTATGTGGGACTGGTGATTCCCGGTGGTCGTGCCCCCGAATACCTGCGGTTGAACGAAGATGTCCTGAATCTCGTGCGTGCTTTTGCTGGCGATCAAAGGCCAATTGCAGCCATTTGTCACGGGGCCCAGATTTTGACCGCTGCGGGAGTTGTCAAAGCCCGTCGCTGCACCGCCTATCCGGCTTGCGGTCCCGAAATCACTGCGGCAGGGGGACAATACGTGGCAGTTCCCGTCGATCAAGCTTACGTCGATGGCAACCTCGTAACCGCACCCGCTTGGCCGGCTCACCCCGCCTGGCTGCGTGAGTTTGCCAAAGTGCTCGGAGCGAAGTTCGACCTGGGCTGAACTGCGATCGCTCGCAAATGGGGGTACTCTCGATGAATGATCGTCATATGCAATGATTGTCATTTGTCATAGGGTGCAGCGCACATAAACCCCGCTCAAAAAATGCGACGATTGTAAATCACGAATCTTGCGAATCACGCGAATCGGAAGAAAAGAAATCCTGAATCCCAAATCCTGAAAACTGAAAACTGCCACCCTGTGGCTTTCTCGTTCACCCAAAAAAAACGATCCCAGGCATTGCCTGGGATCGCAGATCAATCTTTCACAAACCGACTATTTCATCGGCTTATTTCGGGGGCAGAGCAAAATCCCCGGCAAGGTTACGCCACATCGAATGGACGTGGTTGGCGTTGTTCTGAGTGTTGTTGTACTCGATCACAAACGTTGGGCCTTGAACCCTGTAATGATGAGCCTGATGCAGATCGGGTTCGCCGTACCAGGCGAAGGTGATCTTATCCAGTCCTGCTGCATTGAGAGCATCGCGGCGGCCTTCTTCGATGTCGGCAGGGAGATTCTTCAGGTATTCCCCCAGCAGGTCCTGCAGCAGCTTCTTCTGGTCATCAGACATTTTGCTGACCGGCAGGCCAACCTGAGCGGCCACGACCGCCTGGGCGATATTTGGTCCTGGGACTTCGCCGGGCGCTTCCTTGCTGATCCAACAGAGCTTCTGCTGTTCTGGATTGCAGAGCTTGAGGATCTGGCGAGCGATATCCTCTTCAGGACCAAGTACGCGAATTTGGCGTCCCTTGCCGGCTTCGATTGTTCCCGGATTGGCACCGAAGAATTCCGGAGTGCTCGAAATCACCTTGCCGTCTTTGATGCTGAAATTCAGGCAAAGATGATGTCCTTCCAAACGCCAGCCCCACAGGCCGGTCTCAGAAGGTTCGCCGAAAACGGTCAGATAATACTTCCCCGGATTCCGTTTTTCACGTCGTTCGGATCGTTCACCCGGTTCGATCAAATACAGAACTTCTTCGAGACTCATCACGTTCAAGGCCTGATCATATCCTGCTTCGGAAAGCCCGCTGCGAATCAGCTTTTGCGCGGCTTTGAGCGGTAGTCCTTCCAACGACTTGATTGGCAGTCCCTTCCGTTCGCGCGGAATAAAATGCCAGTTCACTCGTTCGGGATCGTCGTACTTGTAGGTCGCAGCTTTCACCTGTTCAGGCGAAATCACTGCTAAAAATCCCTTGGCCGCTTCGGCCATACCCAAACCCGTTTTCGGGGCGGGTTGCTGCTGAGCCACCAGTAGTGCTCCCATACCACAGACGACTGTCAAAGCGAGAATCAGCTTCCGGGTTGCCATCAACGTTTCTCCATGAAGTGTAGGTCAAATGCAAAGTTGAATAGTGAAGTTGAAAAGTGAAAAGGGTGGAATCAGCCGGGTGGCCAGCCGAGAGGTCGTCCCCCCAGCAGGTGCACGTGCAGATGATTCACCGACTGGCCACCGTCTCGACCGCTATTGATGACGGTACGATAGCCATTGGTCAGTTGCAATTGCACCGCGACTTTGCGTGCCACCATCAGCAGGTGACCCAGCAGCGGGGTATCTTCATCCATCGAATCGGCCAGTGACGGAATCGCCTGTTTGGGGATGATCAGAATGTGGGTCGGGGCTTGGCCATTGATGTCGCGAAAGGCGAGCGACAAGTCGTCTTCGTAGACGATGTCCGCCGGAATTTCTCGATCGATGATGCGTTGAAAAATGGTCATCGTTGCCTGGTCCCCATCCCGATTTTCCGCAGGATTGATCGATAGTCCTCATCCTGCATACCCAGATTTCCAATCTGATTCACCCGCGTTTGTGTCATCGACTTCAACACAGGACCAAACCGGTTCAGCCCCATGTTTGGCTAAAATCTCGACCACAATTCCCGCGAATCAAACGGAATTACGGTTAGCTCAGAACATGGACACTAGCAAAAGCCATCAGGGAACTCAAATAACATCCGCTGGAAACACGAGCGACTTATTCGTTCTGGTGGATCGAGACCAATT
>JBIKZJ010000018.1:0-30616 GCA_044354755.1 Schlesneria sp.
GATGCGTCCAAACGACATCGCTCGATGGATTTTGGCAGTCATGATCAATGGCTCAGCGGAAGTGCTCCTTGTCCCCAGGTCAAAAATCTCTCCAAACGGGACGAAGGAAAAGTTCGTGAGAATCGGTTTGAACTGACCAATACCAAGGCGGACACCATTTTCGCATTTTACGGCTACAACGAGTCCTTTGCGGGCGAGGCGGGTCTACCACAATTCCGAGAAAATGTTGACGCATTTATCAAGCATACGCTTTCCCAAAAATACAACGGCAAGTCGGCTCCACAATTGATCCTGTTCTCGCCAATTGCTCACGAATTTCTCGGCGACCCGAACCTGCTGTCACGCTCGCAGGTGATTGCGGCGAACGCCCGAATCAAGCTGTATTCCGAGACGATGTCTGTGGTGGCCAAAGCCAATAGCGTGATGTTTGTTGATCTTTTTTCGCCAACACTCAAGTTGTTCAATGGCGACTCGTCCGTCGCCAGCAATGTGCGATTGAATAGCGCACCCACCGCGACGATCAATGGGATTCACCAGAATCTTTACGGGGATTTGTTGATCGCTGGGCAAGCGATGCAAGGTTTATTTGGCACGAACGGGGAAGTCGCCGGGGCGAATCAAAAACAATTGGAACCGCTTCACGTCGCCGTGAATGACAAGAATTTTTACTGGTTTAATCGCTATCGTGTCACGGATGGCTACTCGACTTATGGTGATCGCGCTTTTCTCAAATTTGCCGAAGGGCCCGGGGGCTATGGTGATGGTTTGTCGAACTACTCCGTCGCACAACGAGAACTGGATGTTCTCGACACCCTGACTTCGAACCGCGACAAGGTTGTCTGGGCGACAGCTCAGGGAAAAACCGTCAAGCCGGACGACAGCAATCTTCCTGCATTTTTGCCGGTCATCTCGAACAAACCTGGTCCGTTGGAAGGGGGCAAACACCTTTTTCTGACGGGTGAAGAATCGATCAGCAAGATGACCGTGGCCAAGAACATGAAAGTGGAATTATTTGCCGACGAAACGATGTTTCCTGAGCTGATTAATCCGGTGCAAATGGCGTTCGATACCAAGGGGCGTCTCTGGGTTGCCACCTGGCCAACCTATCCGCACTGGAAGCCAACCACCGAGATGAACGATTGTCTGCTGATCCTGGAAGACACCAACAACGATGGCAAAGCGGACAAATGCACCCAGTTTGCCAACGACTTGCACAATCCAACCGGTTTCGAGTTTTGGGGTAACGGGGTGCTGGTCGCCCAGGGGCCCGATTTGCTATTCCTGCAAGATCACAATGGCGATGACAAATACGATCTGAAGTCACGCGTGGCCCATGGCTTTGACACCGCAGACACGCATCATACGATCAATAGCTTTACGCTCGATCCAGGGGGTGCGATGTACTTCCAGGAAGGGACGTTCCATCACAGTCAGATTGAGACCCCTTGGGGACCTCCTCGCCGCGTTGCCAATGGAGCGGTGTTCCGCTACGAGCCCCGAGCGCAGAAGACCGACGTGTATGTTACGTACGGGTTTGCCAATCCACACGGACATGCTTTCAATGCCTGGGGACAGGACATTGTTGTCGATGGGACCGGCGCCGTTCCGTACGACGCAACCTTGTTCTCGAGCCATCTCGATTTCCCCAATAAGCACGGCGGAACTCCTTCTGTCTATAAGCAGCGAACGCGTCCCTGCTCGGCAATTGAATATCTGTCGAGTAGTCATTTTCCCGAAGAGATGCGGGGGAGTCTGCTGGTTGGCAACGTGATCGGCTTGCAGGGGATCTTGCAATACAAAGTTCACGAAGACGGAGGCAGTTTCGGGGCCACCGAATTCCCAGAAGTGCTGATATCATCGACGGATCCCCACTTCCGTCCGGCGGATATTGAAACGGCACCCGATGGTTCGATCTATTTCACGGACTGGCAGAATCCCATCATCGGGCACATGCAACATAACTTGCGTGACCCCAATCGTGACCGCATCCATGGACGTGTCTATCGGATTCGTCATGAAAGTCGCGAACTGATTAAGCCGACACCCATTGCTGGTCAACCGATCGAAAAACTCCTGAATGCTTTGCTGGAACCCGATGATCGCGTCCGGGCACGGGCCAGGATCGAACTCTCTGGTCGGCCAACCGCCGATGTGGTTGCTGCCGTCGCCAAGTGGGTGGTGGGTCTCGACAAAAATCGTGCGGCTTACGATCACGATGTCCTCGAAGCCTTGTGGGTTCACCAGCATCACAATGTGGTCAATATTCCGCTGCTCGAACAGTGTCTGCACGCCAAAGATCATCGGGCTCGGGCCGCCGCCGTGCGAGTGCTCCAAGCTTGGCGAGATCGGGTTGGGAACACGCTTGACCTGTTAAAACAATCTGCTGACGACGAAGCGCCCCGGGTGCGATTGCAGTCGATCTGGGCTGCCAGCTTTCTGCCGCAGGCCGAGGCGACTGAAGTGGTGTTGATTGCGCGTGAAAAACCGACCGACAGCTTTATTGACCTGATGTCACGCGAGGTGATGCGGACCCTGCAACCTTACATGGATCAGGCCACCAAAGAAAACCGCCGTGTCGCCTTCACCTCGGAAGCCGGTGCCCGGTTCTATTTGAGGAACCTCTCGAACGACCAACTTTTAAACGAAAAGAAAGACCGCCTGGTCTATCTGGAAATGCTCAGTCGTCCTGGATTACGTGATGAAGCGCGTCGTGAAGCGATTACCGGTTTGGCACAACTGGATCAGAAATCCGAACTGCGAGTGATTATGGATGCAATTCATTCTCTCGATGCCAAGCAATCGAACGCGGACATCACTGTCGTGTTTGATCTGGTTCGTCAATTAACGGGACGCAGCGCCGCCGAATTGACCTCAGCTCGTGACGAACTCGAAAAGCTGGCCACTTCGGCCAAGCAACCGATCTTCCGACAGATTGGGTTTGTTTCGCTGATCAACGTCGATGGTGGTGTGGACCAGGCGTGGGCTCTGGCTGCCACCGATGTCAAGCATCTGCTTGACCTGGTGAACGCCATGCCATTGATCAGTGACGCTTCCGTCCGGGCAACACTGTATGACAAGGTCGAACCGCTCTTGACCGGACTTCCGCCTGCCTTTGCTGGCCCGAAATCGAAGGGGACACTCGGTCGCTATGTTCGCGTGGAACTCCCTGGAAACGGGACGTTAACGCTGGCCGAAGTCGAAGTCCTGAGTGGTGGAAGCAACGTGGCTCGTCGTGGCAAAGCGAGTCAGAAAAACACCGGTTCTGGGGGCGATGCAGCGCGAGCCATCGATGGAAACAAGTCGGGCGCTTATGGTGACAATGGACAAACCCATACGGAAGAAAATACGCCACAGCCATGGTGGGAAGTGGACTTGGGAGAAGAATTCCCCATCGATCAGATCAACATTTACAACCGGACCGAGATTCCCGACCGCCTGAACAACTTCACCCTGAAGATTCTCGATGAGAAACGAGGCGAAGTTTTCAAGAAAGAGAAGAATCCCGCACCGAAAGCCAATGTCTCGTTCGCACTCGAAGGGGGTGGACCTGCCTCACTGGTACGGCGAGCGGCCATGCTGGCATTAACCCACGTTCGTGGTCAGGAAGGCAAGACATTTTCAACGTTGAGTCAATTTGTCAAAGGCGATACCGATCGTACGACTGCCATTCGTGCTTTGCAGCGACTTCCTCGGTCGGCATGGCCGAAAGAAGAAGCTGCACCGTTGTTGGGTGTACTGATTGCTTCGATCCAGAAGATTCCTACGGCCGAACGAACCTCGCCCGCAGCACTCGATTCCCTGGAATTTGCCGATGCGTTATCAACGCTCTTGCCGGTTGACGAGGCCAAGAAAGCTCGTGCGATTCTGAGCGAACTCGGGGTCCGTGTCGTCAAGATCGGTACGATCTTTGAGAAGATGGCTTACGACAAGGACATTGTTGTGATTGCGGCCGGAAAGCCGGTGGAATTCCTGTTGGAAAACAGCGATCTCATGCCACATAATTTTGTGATTACCATGCCAGGTGCCCTGGAAGAAATTGGACTGCTGTCTGAAGCGAATGCCCAGCAACCCGGTTTTGCTGAGAAGCAGTATGTCCCCCAATCGGATAAAGTGCTGGCGAAGAGTGGCCTGCTGCAGCCACGTGATACTCAGAAGGTCAGCTTTAACGCCCCGAAACAGCCCGGGATCTATCCTTTTGTCTGTACTTATCCAGGGCATTGGCGTCGCATGTACGGTGCGCTGTATGTCGTGGCGGATCTGGATGAATACTTGGCCAATCCCGATACCTACCTGGCCGCGAACAAGCTGGAAGCGGTTGACACATTACTGAAAGATCGTCGGCCTCGAACCGAATGGAAGCTCGAAGATCTTTCGGATGTCGTCGCCAGTTTGTCCGGTCATGAGGCTCACGAGGAACACCAGCATGCGGCTCCGAATTATGGGAATGGCAAGCAGCTTTTCACCGTGGCGAATTGCGTAGGCTGCCATAAGATGGATGGTGTCGGCCGCGAGTTTGGTCCCGACTTAACGAAGCTGGAGCCGAAATGGACCAGCGTGGATATTCTCAAAGAAATTCTCGATCCCTCGGCCAAGATCAACGAAAAGTATCAGACAAACATCATCGAACTGGGTAACGGCAAAGTGATTACCGGACTGGTCGTGGAAGAGACACCCGATGTGATCAAGATTGTCGAAAATCCGCTGATCAAAACCGATCCGGTAGTGATCAAGCGGGGTGATGTCGTGGAACGGACAAAATCGAAAGTTTCGATCATGCCGAAGGGTTTACTGGACAAGTTAACTCGCGACGAAATCCTGGACTTGATCGCTTATGTGAATGCACGCGGTAACAAGAATGATGCGGCGTTTAAAGCTGCTGGGGAAAAGCATGATCATTAGAAGGTGGTTTTCCGTTTGCCGTTTTCAGTAGGTGGTGGTCAGTGGTCAGCACCGCGAATTGAAGTACGGAAAACGGAAAACTGTCGGCACAATCCCCATGATCAGCGTTTTCAGAAACCAATCGCCCGCTTTTGATCCTGATTTGAATTCACGAATGACTCGTACGCGTGATCGAGCTTTTTTCGGTTGGTGCTTGCGTCGTGAAGCGACTCGGGGTCGGAACTATACGGTTTTATTACTTCCGCTGCTGGTTGCGGGCTATTCCATGACATGGATCTCGGGGGATATTGACCGAGGGAATGGAAAATGGTTGCTGCAAACTCTGTTTGGAGTTGCAGCAACTTTTGTGTTGATCGGAGGAATCCGGCACGCCTCCAAAGCGGTTTGCTGGGAGGTCAGTAACGAATCGCGTGACCTTGTGCGTTTGACGGGCATTGATCCCATCAAAATGCTTTGGCTGAAATCGTGTGGGTGCTGGTGGACGATTTTTCTTTCGTTGTTTCTGATGACACCCCTGTTTCTGTTCGCCATAACATTAGGTGCTGTCACGTTTGATCTTTGGGTTGTGGGATTTTCCTGGCTGTTTTTGCTATTCGCCCTGACTGCCGGATTTGCCATGGTGGCGAGTGTTTCGTCGAATCGGGTGAGCAACCCCGAGACCACCGCAGCGACCGCCACATTTTTTCTCTTGTTGGTTTATCATTTTTTGTTCTGGGGATTCGGTACTGTTGCCGCTTTGATCCTTTGGCTGGGTGAAGATTCGTTTTTTCCCGTTCGGCGAAACTGGGTGCTGGCGGCGATTCCGTATGTATTTCGTCTGGCTCCGATTTCAGGCTTCGTTCACGGCTTCACTTCTCCCTCGACCTTTTCCCTGCTGGACCCCGGCTATTGGATCCATTTCTTCACATCCGGAGTTTCCATGTGGGGAGCCTCGATCGTGATCCGCCAGCGTTTTCGAGTGACGAAACGGGGCGATGAAGAGGTGCGCGATCGGGTGGTGCAAAAGTCCCGATTTGTGACACCGGTGCTAATGCGACCTCGGTGTACCGATCGCCCCTTCTTCTGGAAGGATGTCTATATTCTTGGTGGAGGCAACTGGGTGCGAACCTGGTGGATTGCGATGGGCCTGCTTGCCGCGATGGGGATGGTTTCTTATCTAGTCGGATATGGTGTGACAGCGCGTGTTGCCATGTTACCAATCGGGCTTGTTGCGATTTGTGTGACCCCGTGCGTGATTGCATTTCGCTTCGATGCGCTTCTTACCCCCGAGTTCCGCGATAAAACCTGGGACAGCTTGATGCTGTTACCAGTGGATCCTCGTTTTATCTTGCTGGAAAAACTGAAAGCGACCGCTTGGGAACGAATGGGCTTGCTCTTGCCCGTCACGTTGGCTGCGGGGGGAGCAATGACGATCAATCCGACGATCGTCTTGGCAACGACGCTGATCGCAACTCTCGTCGGTTGCCTCTTGATTAACCTCACGATCATCAACCAGTTTTACGCGAAGAAATGGTGGTTAGGTCCGCTGCTTGTCATAGCCATCGTGACTTTTCTTGGAATCCTGATTCCGGTCTGCGGTTTATTACCCTCGAAGCTGAGCTTTCTCATCGCGGTTTTATTGATCTGTTTGATGATTGGTGGACTCTTTTGGCACATCGATTATCGCTTGCGTCATTGGACCGATGGATGACGGATTTTTGGGTATTGGACTGAATTTGCGGGGACTCGCATCGAGATCTCTCGAACTCACTGAACCAATCCAGGCAAACACATCACCGTTCCTCAATTACTAAATCCGTCCCGGTTTTCGATAAACGGTCGTACCTCCAATGGCTTCAGAGACAAACGGGGTATTCAAGCCATACAAACTTTCCGCCGCCCCCAGCACCAACAGCCCTCCTGGAACCAGCATCGAATGAAACTGGGTGCAGAGGCGTTGTCGTGTGGCGGCATCAAAGTAGATCAGCACGTTACGGCAAAAAACGACTTCAAAGGGGCCCAACGGATTCACGGGCTCGACAAAATTCATTCGCCGAAAATCGATTGAACGCTTTAACTCATCGTTGACGACCCAAAACTCGTCGTCGCGATGAAAATACTTTTGGCGTTGTTCAGGGGGAACACCTCGATCCAGTTCTCGTTCGGTATAACGGCCCGCTTTTGCGGTATTCAACGATCGGGCCGAGACATCGGTGGCGAGGATCGGGAGCTGCTCGACCCGCAAACCCGATTGGGGATTGGACGTGATAAAGTCGTGGATCGCCATTGCAAGGCTGTACGGTTCTTGTCCGGTCGAACACCCTGCTGACCAGATTCGAGCGACGGGGACCGGATAAAACGCCTCCCGTCGACGCCGGATCGTTTCGGCAATTGCCGGTAGCATCCGCTGACGAAACTCTTCAAAGAGATGCCCGTCTCGATTGAACGACGTTTCTCCGGTGGTGAGTGCCTCGACCAGTTCATCGCGCATGGCATTGGCATTCGACTGCTGTAACCGTCCGAGATACTCGGCAAACGTCGCACATTTGTGAGCCTGAACCACCGATTCCAGCCGAGTCCGTACCAGGTAGGTTTTGTCAGCCGTCAATACCAGGCCACATAGCGTGCGAACCAGCGTTTGCACGTCGCGAAACTCTTGCGGCGAAACATCCATCAGCCTAGTCTCCCATTCCCAGATGAGACCGAAGGACTGCACCAATTTTGGAAATGGGTAGCACCTCGTCCGCAAGCCCCGCTGCAACGACACTCCGTGGCATTCCCCAGACAACGCTGGTGGCTTCATCCTGAACCATGATATGAGCTCCCGCCCGTTTCAGTACCATCGCCCCTTTTGTTCCATCGACCCCCATTCCGGTCAATACCACCGTCAGGACCTGGCCGCGATAGGCCATGGAAGCGGAACGAAACAGCACATCCGCTGACGGGCGACAACCACATTCCGGCGGCGCATCGCCGAGGACCGTCAAGACCCCCTCATCATCCCGGTGCAGCATGAGATGTTTTCCGCCTGGAGCCAGATAAACAATCCCTGCCTGGACACGCATCCCCTCTTCTGCCTCGATGATCCGAGTACCACAGCGACGTGCGAGGCTCGATGCGAAATAGTGTGTAAACCCTGGAGGAAGGTGCTGCACCAGAAAAATCGGAACCGGGCAATGGGGAGTTAGCTTTGGCAGCAAACTGGCGAGCGCCTCGGGGCCCCCCGTGGAAGATCCAATCACAATCGCGCGAAAACGAGTTTCCCGACGGGGCGAAGGATGTTGTGAAACGGGGTTTGAACTGACATCGCTCCGAACAAATCGGCGCGACTTGAAGGCGTCGATCTTTTCCAACAACAGCTCGCGCAGCAGTGCCGCATTCGCGAGTGGATCGGGTCCATGGGGCTTGGTGATGAAATCAAAAGCCCCCTCTTCCAATCCCCGGATTGTAATCGCGGCCCCCCGGCTGGTATGCGAACTGACCAGCAGGACGCCGATAGGAATCTTTCGTTGGGCTCCTAATTCCCGCAATCCTTTCAGAGTCTCGATGCCATTCATTCCCGGCATCTCGATATCGAGAGTGACAAAATCGGGAGGGGTGGCCTGTGCGAACTCGATCGCTTTTTGGCCACTCCAGACCGAACCGACTACCTGGATATCACTGCGCCCTGCCAGGGACTCTTCAATCACGCTACGAAAGATGCGTGAATCATCGACAATCAGCACTCGTAACGGGTGTGCATTCATTCGGTCGTAATATCTTCCGAGTTGATTTTGAAGCGACCAACCAGTTTTTTCAGTTCCTTGCCAATTCTATCAAGATTTTCGGCAGAGTCATGCACTTTGGATGCGGATTGATTGGTCGAGCGTGAGGCGTCGCTCACTCCATGGATATCGGACGAGATTCCTCCTGCCGCCTTTGCCGCCTCACCCACATTCCGTGAGACATCGGTTGCCCCCCGTGCTGCTTCCGCCACATTTCGCGACATGTCTCCTGCCGCCTTGGCCACTTCGGCGATCGAACGAGCGATGTCACCCACACCCTTATTCGCCTCACCCACATTTTGCGAAATCATCGTCGCTGCCCGCGTTTGTTTTTCCACCGAGAGCGAGATTCGGCCACTGGAAGCATTAATGTCCTTGATGATCTGTGAAACATTCTGAATCACCTGAACCGCCTGCCGCGTATCGTTCTGGACCCCCTCGATTTTGCGAGCGATGTCTTCTGCCGCCTTCGCACTTTGGTTGGCCAATTCTTTAATCTCATGGGCTACGACCGCAAATCCTTTCCCCGCTTCACCGGCAGAGGTTGCTTCGATCGTGGCATTCAAGGCCAGCAGATTCGTTTGCAACGCAATCATTTTAATCGCTTCCGTCACCTTGCTGATTTCGGTCCCGGATTGGCTGAGCGTTTGAATCGTCGCCGTTGCCGAATCGGCCATCCGGCTCGCTTCTCCTGCAACACGAGACCCCTCACGCACATCGTTCAAGACATCGGTGAACGAACTCGAAATTTCCCCGACTGCTGTCGAGACCGCACTGACATTGCTCGATGTCTGTTCGGCGGCCGAAGAAATCGTGCCGACATTCATACTCATTTCTTCACTGGCGGAACTAATCGAGGCGACGTTGACACTCATCTCTTCCGCTGCAGCCGCCATCGTATTGATATTGGAGGACAATTGTTCCGCAGCACTGGCAACGCTGGTCGCATTCAGTGAAGTCGCTTCACTTTGGGAGAGCAGATGATTCGAGACGCCGCCCAAATCTTCGGCGGAACTCGCCAGTCCTTCCGAAACTTTTTGAATTTGTGCCACAATTCGGGACAGCGAGTCGGCCAAGGAATTGGTCGCGTCGGAAAGTTCACCGACTTCATCCTGCTGGTTGAGTTGAATTCGACTCCGCAGGTCACCTCCGGCCATCGCCTGAGCGAGATTACGGACTTCAAATACTGGTTTTGTAACGGACTCTTTCACCAGATAGGCGATAATTCCCCCCAGTAAAATCCCCAGCCCTGTCGTGCCAAGAATCCACCAGAGTGCACTCGCGTAAGCTGCGGCACTCAGATCGCTGCCGGACTTGGATTCCCGATCGAGCAGTTCTTCCAGTTTGGAAATTCGTTTCACAACCTCATCAATTGCCTGTTTTGATCCCTTTAAAGAAAGCTCAGTGGAACGATTATTTGTGTCAAGTCGTGAGAGCTGAAACAGCTTCGCCAGTGAAACTTTCATATCCGAGATTCGATTTCGAACATCAGACTGGCTCGAAAGATCACCACCGGAAGCCAGTGCCAGTCCCGATTGGATCTTTTCCTGAAATTCCTCGACTTTCTTTTCCAGCGCGGTCATCTCTTCGATCGTCAACGGCTCGACATGTTTTGCAGCCGCAAAAGGGATACTCACGACGCTATCATGCATCGCGTACAAGGTAACCAAACGCTTGACGAGATCAGCATCCGTGGCCCCCTTGGCCATGGATTCGTCGACCCACAATTGAATTCGCTTGTTCAGGTTTTCCACGTCACGTTGAATCGCTCCCGAGAGAATCTGGCGAGCCTTAACGTTGGTATTCTGCACTGCGAGGTCAAGCACCTGATTGTTCACCTCTTCGGCTTTTTCAAATGCTTTGAGCAATTCCTCGACCGCTGTCGACTGACCATCGACCCGTTCCTGCAAAACCAGTTCGTTTAACTTGCTGATCGATTCACGCGATTCGGTAAACGCTGCGCGGGAGATTGCGGCATAATTTGCAGAGTTCTCATCATCCGGTGAAAGTACGGCGTTTTTCTGGGCACGAACCGCCCCGAGAAACTTGACGTGCATTTCTGAGGTTCGATTCACCTTGGCAATCGTCGATCCCACCAAGTGCTGAACGTGCGCATTGACTGCCGACAGGCGATTCACTGCGACAGAAGCGACAAACAGTACCGAGGAGATCAAGATCGCCGTTAATAAAAACAGCTTCGAGGCGAGTTTAAAATTTTTCATGGCGAAACCTGCAACAAAAAGGGCGAAAGCGTTTTCGAAAAATGGGTATCGGGTATCACGTAGAACGAGTCAAGTTTTGCTCGACGATTGTGAGGAATCGACGTGGATTCAGGACGACCAGTAATTCATCGGCCAGCTTGCCAATGGCGGAAATCAAATCGACTTGACGTAATTGCGTCGCTAAAGAGGCCGGCTCGGCCAATGAAAACGTTTCCAGCCGATCGGGGGCGATCGTGTGGATTTCGGAAATGGAATCCACAACCACCCCAAAGGAATGGCCTGCGATCGGTTTGAACAACACCAGTCGACTTTCACCGGTCACAGGAATCGGGGGGAGCCCCAGCAGGCGCCGCAGGTCGAGTGCCAGATGGATATGACCACGAATATTCACCAGTCCCAGCACTTCGTCTGGAGCGTGAGCAATCCGTGTGTACATCATTTCTGTTGTGACCTCTTTCACGTCGAGAATGTCCACTCCGTAAAGCTTTCCCTCGACGCGAAACGAGCAAAACAACCGGGGGTTTTCCAGCGGAGACGCTTTCATCTCGAAACCTCCTGAGCAGCCAGCAGATTGCCAACCTTGCGGACCAGCCGATCGTGATCGAGCTTCACTTCGTAACTGTCGTAGCCACAATCCTGAGCTTTTACCTCGTACTCAATCCCACTCAAAGAAGTCAGCGCTAGCATCGGCGTTTGAATTCCCCGACGCCGAACCTCGCGGGCAAATTCCCAGCCATCCATTACCGGCATTTCAATATCCGACACAATCAGGTCGAAATCATGTTCGCGAGAGAGTTGTGACAATCCATCCTGTCCATGGATTGCGGTGACCACCTCGTGCCCTTCTGCCGCCAGATAGCGTTTTACCACTTCACGGAAAAAGGCGGTATCGTCGACCAGCAGCAACTTCTTCGTCCGCTGAGAATGACTGTGAACTGGCGTGATTTCGACCGAAGTGATTCCGAGCAATTGATTCGAGAGGTGATGCATTTCCAAAAACAGAGTCAGCCGGTCACGGACGATGGCCGAACCCAAAATCCCGGTCTCATCATCAGGATGATGCTGCAGATCCAGCGCTAAAGACTCGGTATCCACAATCCGCGAAACCAGGATGCCAATCGGTTGCTGCACAAATTTGGGAAGGATCAATGACATCTGCGGTGAATCGGCCTCGGGGGCCGAAACATTGATGACCTTATTCAAACGCAGGATCCGCGTCGAGACGCCATCAATCGTAATGTACTCGTGCCCACCGACCCGCTCGATGTCCCCTTGCGAAACCATCTCGATCCTGCGGATCTGAATGAGTGGCAGTGCAAAGCGTTCATCCGGTCCGTATTCGAACAGCAGTACTCGATGCGCCTGCGCCGCATCCCGCACGCTGGCGGTCTTGGCGGGAAGATCGAGTGCCGATTCGAAACTCAATTTGGCATGCTCGACAATCCCTTGAATGTCCGCGATTAACGCCACACGACCATCACCCATGATGGTTGCACCGTTAAAAATTCCGACACGTTTCATCGAAGGATGCATCGGCTTGACCACAATTTCCTGCGTCCCCTTGACCTGGTCCACAACGAGCCCAAATCGTCGACCTGCCAGTCGTAAGACGAGGATGTATTCGATCCGTGCCAAGGCATGATCGTCGGCGTGAGCGGTCATGATCTCGGCCTTGGCTTCAACCGTGAACGGCTCTTTCCGTTTCAGCACTTCGGTGAAACGGACGATCGGCAGCAAGCGGTCTCGTAATCGATACACTTCGGTGTTGAAGGCTTGTTCAATCCGTTCCGACGAGCCTGGGTGAAGCGAGACCACTTCTTCCAGATCCCGCTGCGGTACGGCAAAGTTTTCGCCGTCGACCGCCACAATCAAACAAGGAATGATCGCGAGTGTCAGCGGTAACCGCAACGCGATCGAACAGCCATGTCCCACCGCCGAATCGATGGTCAGTGTCCCTTCCAGCTGATCGATATTGGTTTTCACCACATCCATTCCGACTCCGCGTCCTGAGACCTCGGTCACCTTTTTCGCGGTCGAAAATCCAGGCAAAAGAATCAGCGAGAACAGCTCACGCGGAGACATCCGGTCCAGGTCCGCAGCATTCTTCAGCCCCAGTGACAAGGCCTTGGCTTTGACCGCCTCGGAATCAATCCCGCGGCCGTCATCACGGATTTGAATATGAACCTGCCCATCTTCATGAGCCGCCGACAAGACAATCCGTCCAATTTCTGATTTGCCACTGGCGCGACGCTCGTCAGGCATCTCAAGTCCGTGGTCGACACTATTGCGAATCAGATGCATTAACGGGTCGCTCAATTGCTCCAGAATCGTCTTATCCAACTCGACCTCGCGTCCCTGGAGATCCAGCTCGACCTGCTTTCCCAGTTGACGAGCCAAGTCGCGAACCATGCGAGGAAACTTGTTGAACAAGTTCCCCACGGGCTGCATTCGTGCCCGAAGAGTCACATCTTGGAGTTCAGAGGTTACAGAATTCAGGCGTTGAATAATCGCCCGCCGCGAACCATCTTCTTCCGCGAATGCCAAAAGAGACTGATTACGAACTAAAGTCAGTTCTCCGACCAGTGTCATCATTCGATCCAGTAATTCCACCTGAATTCGTAATGTGGTCGATTTCTCATTTTCGACGGGCGGGACACTATTTGCTGTGGCAGTGGGAGCCACCACCGCAGGGGCTTGACGGCGATGGGGCGCTACCGTCGTCACGGCGGGGGTTGGCTTGGGATCGACCATGGAAGGGCGCGACGGCACGACTGCCTGCGCGCCATTTTGTTCCCCCAGGAATCCAAATCGGTGAACCAGCTCCGCACGGGACAACCGGGTTTCACATTCTCCCGACCAAAGTACTGGGCCAATAGGAATCGCGATCCGCAGATCGACGGATGGAAACGAGATCGCGCCGGCCGTGACGCAAGCCACGTCGACGAGATCACGAAATCGACTGACCAGGTTAGACTCGGTTCGAGACCATACCGATAGGTCGGCCAAAAGTTTTTCCGTGTGAACCCGTTTTGAGCCGATGGGAATCTCAGCGGGTGATGAGTGATCTTTTGAACCGGTATTCGTCTGGATCAATCCTGTCCAAATAACGGGACCACGAGGAACTCCGTTCCGCAGGTCGCAAGGTGCAATCTGGATTGTCCCTTCACTGATCCTTCCCTGCGCCAGAAATTGCCGGAGAAAGGACAACAGGCCCCCTGGCTGAGTGCCTGTTTGCTCGGACAAATCGATTTCAAAAGAAGTCGTTCCGCTGGCTGCCGAGTTCAGTCGCTGCAGGATCTCACTCAGGTCGACAGCTTGAGCGCGGTGGGGATCATCGACGAGCACTGCGAGCCGATCCCGTGCCACGAGCAGCGTTTCGATGGTCGAGGATGCGGCTGGCGGATTGGTCTGATCAAGCAGCGATTCCATGGCGTGCGCCAATTCATGAATTGGCTGCAGTCCCAGGAATCCTGCATCCCCTTTAATCGAATGAATCGAACGAAAACAGCGGTCAATTCGATCCTGGGAATCAGGTCGCTTTTCCAGGGCCAGCAGCGAATCCTCGACCACCGCCAGATGCTCGCGCGCTTCAATCACGAATTCGTCCAGGCGATCCGACATGGTGATTCAATGCCCCCCTGTCGAGTAAAGTTGATCGATACCCGTTGCCTTGAACAAATTTTTCAAATCCGACCCCACACCCGTCAATTCGACCACAGGCCCACCCTGCGCGATCTGGGCCGGGATCGCAGCAAGAAACGCCAGCCCCGTCGCATCCAGGTCCACCGTTTTTGACAGATTTAAACGGATCGAACCCCGCTGTTGATCCAGCCCCGCCACAAATTCCAGCCTGGCATTCTCGGCAGCCGCTGCATCAATCAGTGCCGGAAAGTGAATGGTCAAGTCTTGGGCAGAATGATCAGGGGCGGTCTCTGCGGTGACTGTTTCCACCGCGACGGTTTCCACTGCGGCCAAGCTCGGCGACGGCGCAGACTTCATTGAAGAATCCGCAGCGGCCATCGGTTTCCCGGCCAGTACCGCTGTGATTTCCGAGACGAGTGGAAGGGCTTCGTCGTCAAAAGGTTTCCAATCGACGGTGGCGGCTTTGGAGGCGTTTGCAATTCGATTCAGCATATCCACGCCGCGCAGTAGCACGTCGACATGCTCGGGCCGCAGCGTTAACTTTCCATTTTGGGCCGCAACAAATCCATCTTCCATCACATGAGCAACGCGAACGGCGGGGTCGATGCCAACGATGCGAGCGGCCCCTTTAATGGAGTGAGCTCCGCGCATCATCTCGTCGACATGACTGATGTCACCTGGATTTCTTTCCAGAGCCAGCAAGCCCGACGTCAATGATTCAACGTGCGTTTCGACTTCCGCGCGAAAAATTTCCAGCATCGAAGAATCGGTGAATATCTCGCCGCTCATGCCCCGCCTCGAATCAAATGTACGAATTCCGTGATAATCCCCTTGTCTTTTACCTTGCAATCGACTCAACACGACCACCTTTCCGGCGAGTCCGACCACTTTTTCAAGCAGAAATTCTTCGTTATTTCTCCCAACTGTTACAAACCGATCAATCGGAATCGCTCAAACACAGAGGGCAAAACCAGTCAAGGGATCGTCGCCCAGCAATTCATTCTTCGCGAGCAGCGAATCGCCCGCCAGTCCCCCATTTTGGTTATTTTCCGGATCACGGTTGAAGTTCTCTCCTGAGGGTATTCTGATACGGTGTTCAAGTCGCGGTGCGGCGATTCTCTTTCAAGTCAAACCGAATTCGCCGTCCAAGTCTGATTCGCTTAGCTCTCTCAGGGAATACAACATGGGTTTTATTGACATTTCTGAATTTCAGCCGATCCAACCCGTCCCAGGGTGTCGCATGAGAACTCCGTTTGGTGAACACCTGATGCTCTCGTACCTGGAAATGGAGGAAGGGGCTGAAGTTCCCTCACATTCACACCCACACGAGCAGGGTGGAATGCTGATCAAGGGGACATTACAGCTGACTATTGGGGATGAGACCCGGTTATGCCAACCGGGCTCGATGTTCCTGATCCCACCACACGTCAAGCATCGAGCCGTGGCCATTGGTGGGCCGTGCGTGGTGCTGGATGTTTTCAGTCCCGTGCGCGAGGATTATGCCGGATTGACAAATCGCTATATTCCTCCTGTTGGCGACGAAAATCGAGCAGAGGAAATCCCCGATTGCGAGGCGGGTTGATCGCCGCAACGTGAGTAGGGTCATTGGACGGTCAGTTCGTCGATATTCGGCAATTCATCCGAAATGTCTGCCGACGACTCTTCAACGTTCGACTCTTCTGCGGGTGATGTTCTGGATGGAATCGGTAATGGGACGGGTAATGCGATGGGGACATGGGTCGACTCGTGCGCCACGACCGGTTCAGGCGTCGCCGGGGGACTCGATAACTTGCGCAGCCAATCGACCGCAGGTGGAGAAAAGGGGCGGAATTTTTCCAGTGTCCCGAGATCGCCACGGTACAGGAGTGCCCGGTTTTCACCGAGCCTTCCTGCGAGCGGGCTATCAACGAGACTTGATGAATCATTGGCATTCATCGCAAACAGCACTCGTTGCTCGAATCGGTTCAACTGCTCGCGCCCCAGCCATCGCTGCGCCGATTGGTAACTATCAACCCAGGCAACGGTGAAAATGCCAACGGCGGGGCCATCTCGCAAGAGTTCGCTGAATTGTTGAGCGCAATTGGCCGGTTTATCACTGGCACCGCCAAATCCCCCAGTATAGCCAAAGTCATCCTCGGATTTGCGCAAGTCTCGAAACCGAGCCAGGTCGTAAATAAAGAGAAACAAGGGATGCCCAGGCTCGTCAGTTCGCCTGTGTAGTTCGGCGGTGAACTGTGTGATCGCCGCTGCAGTCTCGCGCGGTGTGGAAACTTTCATGATTTGATTGCTGGTCGCGGAGTCATCGGATGCGTGCCAGAAATGGCGATGGTGCTGCCAGGCTTGCAGTGATTCGCTATTGGGGAGACTTCCATCCAGCACCGAAATCACACTGGAATTCGTTTGGATCGATCGTGCTTGAGCACACAAGGCCAGAGCAGATGTCGTCATGATTCCCAAGGCGGCCTGTTCATCACGACCAACGATTAAGAGATTTCCCCCCTCGCGCAGGCCGAAATTCAATTCGACCGGCCCCCCCATCGAAACGGAATCCCCCAGCCAGCAACTCCAGGGGGAATCGATGGAAGTGGGAGGTCCCGGTGGAAGGGGGCCGATCGGTTGTTGGCATTTCGATAGCACCCGATTCAGTCGGCGATTCGCAGTCGGGTCTGCGGGAATATTCCCTTCGAAAACCAGTGGCAAGCTGCGCGACATCTGTTGAATCGCAGCGGAACCACGCCCACCGAGTGACTCGGCCGACCTGCGGATTTCGAGTAGATGCTGCAGGCGTTCTTGTTCACCAAGCCAGACGATTTGAAACGGATGGTTACCTTCGATCAGCCCATTGGCATCATTGTAGATCGCCTCGCCAGGTCGCGTCAGCAATCGTGCTGCTGTGTTTTCTTCACTGAGAATTAAATGCGCGTCGGTATCACTGCATTGGAGGGCGATACGAACCGCCACCTGGCCAAGCGTACTGCGTGCCAGTGAGTAGGCCCCTGCCAGTGTCTGTGACCCGAGCAAAATATGGACACCAAAAGCGCGGCCTTGCCGGATTAAACGGTCCAGTAACAATGACGCTTGCTGTGATAAGGCATCATCCTCGATAAAAAATTCTTGAAACTCGTCGACCAGTAGCAGCGTTCGTGGCATCACCACCGCGGGTCTTGCGTTGCGAAAGCCCTCGATATCCTGAACCCCCACCTCACGGAATTGCTCGCCGCGATCACGCAGCAAAGCGTCGAGCCTCTCGAGCACACTCACGCCAAATTCCCGGTCACTCTCGATGGCAATCACTCGAGCATGCGGCAGCTGTTGTTCCGCATAGACCTTGAATTCGACTCCTTTTTTAAAGTCGATCAGATAAAACTCCACTTCAGTGGGACGATAATGCAACGCGAGATTTGTGATTAAGGCATGCAGCAGCGTCGATTTTCCAGAGCCGGTCTTCCCGGCAACCAGCACATGCTGGGATGTCCCTTTGCCGAGCCGCAGAAACTGCAATTTCGTCGCACCGGCGCGCCCCACGGGAATATCGATTCCCTTCCGGCTGTCGCTCATCCAAAACTGATCCGCCGCCGGAGCAACTCGTTCAAACGGGACTTCGATACGACGAACATCGCGCGCGTGCTGGCCTGCCATGCGAACAATCTGCCCAAAATCGTCTGGGCTGGGAGGAGCATCCAGCTTCAAGGGCCATGCGGCGAAATCGGGATCAGCCAGTCGAAAACCGCGATCGGTGTTCCACTGCAGAACCGTGGCATGTTTTTCGAGATCTGACGGAGAAAAGCCCCGCAGGTTTTCCAGCGACTCGTCGACGCTCACCAAAATCACGACACCGCATCGGCGGCCCCCTTCTGCGATACTGATGAGTCTCCGCAACGCAAGGTCGGTAAAGTTCGCCGGAAAATTGGCAATCACCAGCACACGATAGGGTTCAGCCACTTCACCCGCAAAATGATTGTAATCGTCGATGGTGGCAAATTCGTTGCGTAAATAGGTCTGCAGCACGGTTTCCATGTGCTCGGTTAAATCCGCCAGCCGTTTTTCGATGTGTGACGGTTCCGTCCAAATACGGCTGGAGACCAGCAGTTCGTCAATATCCGCCAGATGCATGAAGGCGGCAAAGTTAGCCCCTAAGCCGACCGGATCGATGATGGTGAAGCGAACTTTTCCCGGTGGAAGCGAGGTCAGAAAACGGAGCATCGTCGACTGCAATGTTTGCACGGCAACCTCGCGCCCGTCCCCATGAGACTTGAGAATCAGTGAAGGCCGTTCATGCAGGGGCAACAGGATCGGCAGATCAAATCGGGTTCGATTGGATTGCAATCGAGGATTGGTTGGCAACCCTCGTTCGATCAGCCCCAAGTCCGCTTGAATCCGACCAAGGCTCAGCCATGGCGGTGAATTTTCGGGAGAGGGTTTTTCATTCCGCAGAATGGTTTCCCAATCGGCACAGAGGGATCGGGCGGTCGCACAAAAATGGTCACTTTGCGTTGCGAGCGTCTGAATTCCCGACTGCCATGCGTGGATCAATTCGAGCCACTGTTGCTGATATGTTTCTGCTTCAGAACTCATCCTGGTTTGGAATTCTGTTTGCATTCGTTCAAAATCGGTTCGCCGACGCAAACTCATTTCATCGGACTGACTTCGATATTGTTTCTCGACAGCTTCGGTCTGACGCTCCCCTTGAGCGATGGTGGAATTGAGTCTCGACGGGTAATCGAGGTGTGCCTGATGCTGTTTGTCCAAATCCAGTCGGTGCGCTTCGGCGACGCGATTTTGATATTTGGTTTCCGCACCCGCCAGCGCCGATTCACGACGTTTGACCCGCAGTTCATGCAGTTCCGAGCATTCCGCTTCCAGCCGATTCAGTTCGGCATTGGACGCTTTTTCCCATAAGGAAAAGGCATAATGAGCGTCAACGCGTTGTTGAATCAATTGCTCGTAGTCTCGCCAGACACGTTGTCCTGCCACGATGTGCAGGAAGAACGTTCCGATCAGCCCAACGACTGCCGCAATTCCGGCGACAATCAGAGCCCAATCACGCGCATCGGATTTGAGCTTGAGTTTCAACAAGCTCGGATCAACCGTTCCCCAGACCACACTGAAGACGAGGATCGAGAGGACGAGAAAGAGGAGCAGTGGGAGCGGTCCCAGAAAAAGCTTGGGGAGGAGACGGCTGAGAATTCGCGGCGCCAGTCGATCGCTGGATTGAATTGCGGACAGACATGCCGACTTCATCTCTTCAACATGGGATAGGCTCGCCGTCGGGGGTGGAGCATTGAATTCACTGCTGATATGCGATCTTCGTAAAAAATGGCTGACGCGATCATAGCCCTGATCAGTACTCTGAAGGCCCGTTTTCAACTCGATGCCGATCGCCTCGACCGCGACACGTTGTTGCTGAAACCGGTGAGACGGGCTTCCCTCAGAATCATCATCCAGCAGCGACGAGACAAGCCAGGTCGCATCATCCCGTTCTTTCGTCGCCGCTGTCATTTCCCCTGTGAATCGCGCTTCAAGATCGGTCAGAACCTGTTGGTATTCGGTCTGGATCCCCCTCAATGTGTGCTGAAGCCCCTGATCGATCGTGGAAAGATCGGCTTCATGCTGCTGGTCGAGTTGCTGCTGGTGAGACTCGTAGGTCTCGGTTAACAGCTGCATCACCGCTTGATACTGCTGCTGTTCAGACTCGACCACTGCGGCATATCCCGATTCGATCTGTTGTTCGGTCGCAGCTCGCCGGCTCACCTGCTCGAGCAACGCCTTCAGCAAAAGCTTCTCACTCGCCACAGTCAGTGGGTTTGTCACGATTTGATGGCCTGTAGACAATGTTTGAAACCAGAACACACGTGGGATCAGGTCGAATCAGATCGGATCGAATTCGCCAAGTATAGTCCAACGAGATCGGGATCTCTCTGGAGAAATCTTGAAAATTCCGTGTTTTGTATTCGGGGCGGATTCCGAGACTGTCGCGAAGTCGTCCGCCCTACTCTATAATTCTCGCGGTCCAGCTGCCACACCAAGACCCTATTTTGCGAATAGGGATGAAGGAGCCTGTCGAGTGTCCGAAGATCAGCAGTTAATTGCGGCATTAGAGCGGAACATCGCAACGGCCATTCTTGGCAAACCCGAACCGATCCATCTGTCACTGGTGGCGCTCTTGGCCGGGGGACACTTGCTGGTTGAGGATGCCCCAGGTGTCGGCAAGACTTCATTGGCGAAGGCCATTTCCAAAAGTCTGTCCTGTGAATTCAAGCGGCTCCAGTTCACTCCTGATATGATGCCGAGCGACATTCTGGGATCGAACGTATTTCTTCCCAATCGAGGGGAATTTGAATTCCGTCCTGGCCCCATTTTTACCAATGTGCTGCTGGCCGATGAAATCAACCGTACCACCCCCCGAACACAAAGTGCTTTGCTGGAAGCCATGAGTGAAGGACAGGTTTCCATCGAAGGAAAAACGCATCCGTTACCCGCCCCGTTTTTCGTGCTCGCCACACAAAATCCGTATGAATTTGAAGGAACATATCCGCTTCCCGAAAATCAGCTTGATCGATTTATGGTCTGTATTGAGATTGGCTATCCAACCCGTGAAGTCGAAAAAAATGTCCTGATTCATCATCGCGATGGCGAACCGGGTGATAAACTCCAGTCGGTCATTAATACCGAACAATTATTACGCCTGCAGTCGGCAGTCCGCGCCGTCAAAGTCGACGACTCGCTGAACGAGTACATTATTGAGATCGTGGAAACGACCAGAAAACACGAACAACTGCATTTGGGGGTCAGCACCCGCGGGGCGATCACGCTCTACCGTGCCGTCCAGGGTTTGGCGTTGATTGAAGGCCGTGGCTATGCCGTTACGGATGACATTAAACGGCTGGTGGTCCCCGTTCTGGCCCATCGAATCGTCGTAAAAGGTGTCCTGCACGAAGGGCGCCGTGATCGCGCTAAAGCAGTCCTCAAACAGATTTTGAATAAAATCGCGGTTCCGTCATAGCGCGATCAAGTCACCATGACCGGCGAATCCACTGCGTGTGATTTGAGTGTGACGGATGGGAAGAAAAATCAAATTAACGGGGTGACTGCAAGGCACCCACGTTTTGCAGGCATAACATCAACATCAACATCCCTGGCATCATCTCTTTTTGTTGAACCAGAAAATAATAGGCAGCCGCTCCAGAGGCCACGATGCCCAACTTCAATGCGGCACGGATCGGATCCCGAAACCGGAACATCTCGCACAAAGATCGGGCAATTTGACCTCCATCGAGAGGCATGACGGGTATGAGATTCAACAGACCCCAGTAGAGATTCATGAAAAACAAAAAAGACAATGCTTCGTGAAAGTACAAAGAAAAGGACGTTACCGTTTCGGGGCCCTGACCTTGGCCGGTCAAGGCCGTACCGATCATTACCACAAAAATAACACCCAGAAATAGAAATCCCGCGACGGGCCCCATCAAGGCAACCAGGATCGATTTCCAGGGCGTTTCATTGTAACTGCGTTGAGACATCGCCAGTCCCCCGCCAAAATAAAGCACGATTTCCGTTGGCCACCCGTACGCCTCGGCCGTCAGGGCATGACCCAGTTCGTGAATCAGAATTGAGACGAAGGAACAGATGACCCAGAGGAAGATCAGCTCGGGAGATCCGAGTGATTGTCCAAAGATCATACTTCCCAGCCAAAATGAGGGATGAACACGAATTGGAATCCGAAACGCCACCAAACGAATATCAAATGGCGTCGGATTAATCGTAAACATGAATTCAGGTCACTTTCTGGAACAAGGCATGGTTTTCTCGTGATTCTAACGACACTGCAAAATGTGGCAATGAAGTACCGCCCCGGTGCCGGGACTCGAAAAACAATCTGAAACTCCAGATCTGCGGATCGCTGGGAATCCCGTCAGTTTGCTATGGTGCGACACGTAGAGAGGAAATGAATTCTTCTCCCTCAACAGCAGGTTTCTTGAACAATGGATCTCACTCGATTGAAATCCAGAGGGGCTTCGGGATACCGTATGTCTCACCCTCGCATTCCTCACGCGGTTTTCCCTATTCGTTCGACTGAGCAATCTTCGAAGCTCTGGGAGAATCGAAGAGGGACTGCCATGGCCTCACCTGTTTTCAATCCCGCGCCGTTGAGTTGAGAAGTGGGGCCGGTGGTGAAGCCTCGTTCATCACCGATTGTCAACACTGTCAAAAATTAAGGAAGCACGAATGACGAAACGCTTACGTCGAGTTCAGACTTCAATCGTCTCTCTGATCGCAATCATGGGGCTGACCTTCAATCATACGGTTCTGAAAGCAGAGGATCCGATTGTTCCCGCTGACGCCAAAGTCGAAAAGCTCTTCGAGTCAAAGGTCCTGACGGAAGGTGTCTGCGTTGCTCTGGATGGACAGGTCTATTTCAGTGAAATCACCTTCTCGCATGTCGCGCGGGACGAAAAGGGGGTCATTGAAGCGGGGCATATCTGGAAGTTTGACCCGGCGACCAAAAAAACCACCATCTTCCGCTCACCAAGCGGAATGTCGAATGGGATCAAGTTCGATGCTTCCGGCAATATGATTGTGGCGGAGGGGGCGGATTATGGGGGGAGACGAGTTACCAGGACCGACATGAAAACCGGCAAGAGCTATATCATTGCGGGCCTGTTTGAAGGCCGGCCATTGAACTCGCCCAACGACATCACTCTCGATGAAAAGGGACGCATCTACTTTAGTGATCCACGCTATCTCGGGCACGAGCCGATTGATCAGTCGATTCAGGCCGTCTACCGCATCGATACCGATGGGAAACTGCATCGGATCATCACGGATGCGGGAAAACCGAATGGAATTGCGATCTCACCTGACCAAAAAACCTTGTACGTGGTCAGCAACGATAACGGATCGACGGCCATCGACCGGCTGACTCGTGGGAGCGCAGCCCAAGCGGACAAAGTCATTACGCCGCTGCACAAAGGTCACATGGCACTCATGGCTTACGACCTTTCGCCGGAAGGGACCGCGACCTTCCGCAAAATTTTGGTCGACTACGCCCCTTTTGACGGCCCGGACGGACTGATCATGGGCAAGGATGGAACATTGTACGTCGCCGTTCGTGCGGAAAATCGACCTGGAATTTACGCCTACAGCCCCGAAGGGAAAGAGTTGGCCTACATTGCCACCGAAGTTCCGACCAATGTCGGATTTGGTCGTGGTACTGAGGCGAAAACTCTGTACATCACCGCAGGCTCCAGTCTCTATCGAATTCGTCTGAATCGCGAAGGATATCAGCTCCCGACACGCTGATTTGGATGGAAAAAATCAACAAGCCCCTGTCATCGGGGGCTTGTTGTCACTCACCCGTTCGACGATAACCGATGCGAGTGCCAATCGGTACCTGATACCGAGAATGGAGTCGATCACCGCAGAACAGAAGGATCGAAATGAGCTCTGCCAAAGACTTTTTTCAAGTCGAAATGACCGGCGGGACGATTGTGATCACTCCCATAGGTGACATCAATAGTTTGTCGGCGGAACTGCTGCATGAGGCGGCAGAAATGATGACGGAATTGATCGAATCGAACGAGTCACCCATGCTCGTCATCGACTTGAGCAATGTTCCTAGTTGTGGGTCCGTTTTCATGTCATTTCTGTTGCGCTGCCATAAATCGGTGAAAAGTCGTGGGGGCGAGATGGTCTTGAGCGGGGCCAGTCAGATGTTGCGAGAGCTCCTGTCAGTGACTCGCCTGGATACCGTCTGGGCGCTCTATCTCACCCGGGACGAGGCGTTGGACGCCGTGGACGGCTAAGTCCGTTCGGGACCTTAGTCCGTACTCGGGAGACCAAGCCCGATCATCGATATCGAGCGTCAACGGACTGAAATCCGGACAAGATCTATTCATTTTTGGTGAATCCCTTTATTGAGCATTACATGACGTCTGATTTACCCGCTTCTGCTGGCCTCTCCGTGACAAGTTCGGCCGAGAACGCACAATTTGAGATCGATGCCCGAGCCGCTCTGATTGCTGAAATCAAAGAGACGGCCGACAAGCTGGAACAGGATCAGGCCAGCCGCGGGGATTTGAAGCTGCTCAGTCGGTCACTGAAAGAGTTGCGATACGCGTTCAAAGTCTTTTCTCCCTATCGTCACATCAAAAAAGTGACGGTGTTTGGTTCCGCCCGAACCCCCGCTGATCATGTGGATTTCAAGGCGTCCGTGGAATTCGGTCACCGGATGGCGGCGGACAACTGGATGGTCGTCACCGGTGCCGGTGGCGGGATCATGGAAGGGGCGCACATTGGTGCTGGTGCGGCGATGTCGATGGGAGTCAATATCATGCTCCCGTTCGAGCAAGAGGCGAATCCTGTCATCAATCATGACTCGAAACTTGTCACCTTCCGCTACTTCTTTACCCGGAAGTTGATGTTCGTCAAAGAAGTCCACGCCGTAGTTTTGTTTCCAGGGGGCTTCGGTACCCAGGATGAGTTATTCGAAGTTCTGACGCTGGTGCAGACGGGGAAACGGGACATGCTGCCGATTATCTGCGTTGATAGTCCCGGCGGAACCTATTGGTCGAGTTGGCTCGAGTTCATCCGCAAAGAACTCTTGTCACGCAAGCTGATCAGCCCACGAGATCTTTCACTTGTCCGAATCACGGATAGCGTCGATACCGCCGTCAATGAGATTCAGCAGTTTTACCGAAACTATGACAGCTTGCGGTACATCCGCGATTTGCTCGTCTTGCGGTTGCGTAATCCGGTCAGCGACGATTTGCTTGCCAAGCTCAATACCGAGTTCTGTGACATTTTGACCAGTGGGACCATTGTTCGGGCGGAAACACACCCCTTTGAAAGGGAAGATGTGGCGACTCGCGATCTGCCACGAATCGCACTCCACTTCAATCGGCGTGACTCGGCTCGCCTGCGAGAACTGATCGATATGCTCAATCGCGATGGTTGAAGCGGCGGCGTTCCCCCCGAATGATTCTCGTTCGGGGGGCCTTGTGTCCCCTTCAGCTGAACTGCTTCAGAATCAAGGCGATTGTCAACCCCCCATACATGATCGAGCAGGCAATGAGGCCAATTCTTCGCCACAGGCGTGGACGGATCTCGGGGGGGAGAAATCGGGTGTTGACCCGGAGAATCTGCAGTGAGGCAATGGCCATGATGGGACAGGCGATCACCCCCAGTACTTCAAACAACTGCAGAACGGTACCTAATCTCACGGCGAAGACGGCCCAGGTCGTCAGGATCAAGAGCAGCACGGCATACAATCGACTCACAGGCCATCTTCGGACCTTGGGGAATGCGACCCAACTGATGTCCGAGATCATGCGGATCAACACATCCGTATTCCCGAGATGCGTGGAAAAAAGGATCCAGAAACCATTAAACAACGCTAAGTACCAGAAACCAGACCAAAGCTTTTCGGCCATGAACTGTGCTTGATACGTTCCTGCAGCCATCCCCTTCAGTTCCACATCAGCCGGAATCAGCGTTGCAGCCAAATTGACATTTAAAAACATGCCGAGAATACAACCAAAGGCCCACAGCGCCACCTGATCCAGAATCGAATACCTCCACCAGACTTTCCATCGTCGCATGTTTTCGGGGGTGATGGGAAAGGTTGTTCCAATCGGTTTCACTGGCAGATGGTCCCCGGCCAATACGTTACCAATGGCTCCTGATAAGGCCCCCATTCCAAAACCTTTGTCACGAAACCAGTTGGATATGGCGAGGTTTCCCAGCCCTCCTGAACCAGCGGTTGCTGCGAATGTGGCCAGTAGAACCAGTTCCAGATGACCATGGGTTGGCTGCAGTCCGATAAACCCTTCGATGGTGCTGCGCCAATCCGCGAACGGAACGAACAAAATATTTACGATGATCAAAAAACTGAAAATAAACAGGATCATCGCCCAGGACAATCGTTCCAGTACGCGCTCAATCGACTTGCCTGATAGCAACAATGCCACCGTAAATAAGATGACGCCCGTGGCAATCCAGTGCTGAGTCGCGACTTGTTCCGGTGTTTTCGGCAACCCTCCCATAAAGGCGGCAAACAAAACCGCACCGCAAGCCGCAGCGAGAGCGGGTGTCGCCAGCTGGGCAATTCCGATCAAAATATAAAACCAGGCCCAAAACAACTTTCCTGGCTGCAGACGCATGAAGCCGGTCACAATCGGCTCGCCGGTATAAAGCGTATAGCGAACCGCTTCCAGATTGAAAATCGTTTGCAAAACAACGGCCACCGTCGCAATCCACAGAATCCCGCGACCAAACTCTTTCGTGGCCAATGGTCCGGCTATCCATTCGCCTCCCCCAATGGCCGCTGCGAGTAAAATCGCCCCTGGACCAATCGTCTTAAAGAGATTGACCAATCCAAACGGAAGCGGCTCAGGCAAGTCCGCCCGTTCCCAGGCGGGAAGGCAGCCTGGATCGATTTCGTTCGAAACGGCAATTGACGATGGGTGATCAGTCACGGATGAGTCTACTCCAAGTAATTTCCGTCCTGCTGAGGGAATCAGCGCAGATCGCGACGTACGTCGCCAAAAAATAAGCCGAAACTCGCCCAAGGCGAATCACAGATCTTCTGTTTTTGGCACCACATACGGAGCCCGATATTCTCGGGTCAGCATCTTGTTGGCTTCGGTCGACCGCGGACCGGTAAATTCTTCCTTGGGTGTCAAGGTCAGCTTGGGGCCTGCGGTGATTTTGGTCGTGGCGGGATCGACGGAGTTGTCGCGCAGGTGCTGCTGGAATCGATCCAGCGTCTCGAGCGCTTCAGGGTCCCCTCCCGAGCGGGTCGCTAATTCTGTCACGGATGTCGGCGCCCCGAGGCGGTACGAAATATTTCCGAGATGACACAGGGCGCTCGAAAGATGTCCATCCAGAATGTCCGCATTCAGATCTTCGTGCTTACGGCTTCGGACGGCATTCACGAAGTTGGCGTAGTGGTTCTTATCACCACCCCCTTCAAATTTGACCCCCGTCGGAATCCCTGCTTTGTCCAGCACGACACCCCCGCTGTAACTGGGGACGACGAGATAACCTTCGGTTCCGTAAAAGATCACTCCCACACCCGCTTCGGTGTACTTTTTCGTATCTCCGTCTTTGTACTCCATCTGAAACGGGGCTGTTTTCAGGCCGCGCACTTCGAAAACCAGCCGTTTCCCATTCGCAAATTCGTGGATCGAAACCTGAGTATTCGCGGTTTCCCCGGCATCTTCATAACCGAACCGCCCACCGTAACTCGTGACAGATTCGCCGAGACTCATTTCTCCCAGGCCCCAGCGGGCAATGTCCATCTGATGAATCCCCTGGTTCCCCAAGTCGCCATTTCCGTAATCCCACATCCAGTGCCAATCGTAGTGCAACGACTTGCGGCTGAGTGGTTTGATTTCGGCGGGACCCGACCAGATGTCGTAATCGACACTCGCGGGAACATCGTAGTTTCCCTTGGGACCGATCGATCCGCGTGGTTTGTAGCAGAGACCGCGAGCCAGTTTGACCTCGCCAATTCCCCCTTTATGCACAAACGAAATGGCTTCACGCATCCCGGGATTGGAACGGCTTTGCGTTCCGGTCTGGACAATTCGATGGTATTTTCGAGCCGCTTCAACCACCCGGCGACCTTCACTGACGTTGTGACTCACCGGTTTTTCCACATAGACATCTTTGCCGGCCTGAATCGCCCAGATTGCGGCCAGAGAATGCCAGTGATTGGGTGTTGCCACACTGACAATGTGAATGCTTTTGTCCTCAAAGCATTTTCGCATATCGGTATAGACGGCAGGACGCTTGCCGGTCTTTTTCTCAATTTCGTTGGCTCGTGCGTTAATGATGGTTTCGTCCACATCAACCAGTGCCGCAATCTCACAATCGGCCCGATCGCCGAAACCTTGAATATGAGATCCACCGCGCCCTTTGACGCCAACGACAGCGACGCGCAACTTATCCCCTGTCGGGGGGGCATCACCATCCGCTGCAAATGCTCGGTTGGTATTCGCGAGGCTCAGCGCTGCTGCAGCGAACATCGATTTTTCAAAAAACTCGCGGCGCGAAACATTCGTCATTGTTGTGATCCTCTCGGGGTACGGAGAATGAGTTCCATCCATCAAACTTTACCGAGCCATAGTGTAGGCACGATGGCTCGAGACTCGCAACCGGAGAACCGTGTTTATGGGGGATTCTCGGGTGGGTTTGTTCACCGTCCACATCCCGACCGCCACATCCCGACCATGGTTCGTGGCGTGGCAGGATTGTCGACGAAACTGATGCGATTGTGTGCCATCTTGCGGTTATCCACCCAGAACATTTCACCACCCAGAACATTTCACCACCCTGCAGCGTGAGTCGCAAAACAGATTTTGAGTCTGCAAGCAGCGAACCCCGCTGGTTGAACGCCTGGACCTGAGCAGCACTCAGTGGCCGCTGAAGCATCTGATGGGGACGCTCGATCCAGAACCACATGTCACTAAGGGGACAAACGACAAACGATCCCCCCAGCGTGAGTTCGGAGATTTTTCGTTCGCCGCATGGCTATGCATCAACGCACAAGCGATTGACCACTGCTGAAAAAGGGGCGTCGCTGAGGCTGAGCACTTGTAACAGCTGGGCCATCACCAGCAACGCGTCGCACGTTGGATGTACATCGTGAAACCAGATTCGTCCGTCTGCCGAAAAAGCCATCACGGCTGCGCTGGTCATCAGCTGCTGAACCAAACCCGTTGCGGTTTCTCCCCCATTGATTGCCGTCGCCTCGCGGCCCTCCAGCCAGCCAGTTGCTTCCGTGAAGAGTGATGCGGCGATCAGGAACTTTGCGGTGTGGTTTTCCCGCTGGGTGAATTCCATGAGAATTCGCGCCATTTGTTTCACGGTCACCAGGCGGCCTTGATCGGTAACGAACGCTGCGTGCTCTCCATCTTCGTCAATCACCAGTCCCAAGTGCTGCTGGTGATCAACCACCGATCTCGCCACGCGCTGCAGGTCCACGTCTTTGGGGTCTGACAGGTTTCGCTTACGGATCGGCAACGAAACATGGGTGAGCGTGCAGGGGAGTCTCGAAAACAGCTGATCCAGTATCCGGGGTAATAGCCTCGTCGCTGAGCCACAAACGATCCGGAGTGGCCTGATGGCATGGAATCGCGGAACCAAGCTCGATTCATAACGGGACTGTATTGACTGAGGACGGTGCCGACCGATTTGCCGCGTTTGTCGGCCGACGCCGGCTAGGGAATCCTGTTCGATCTGCTGCAGTGTTTCGATCGATAATCGCTGGGAACCACGACCAAGAAAGTCAAACCCGGTGAGTGCCGGGTCACTGCCAGCCCCGGTCACATACAGTCCCGCCGTCGCATCGGTCTCCCTCAAGTGGAATGCCACGAGCGGAAACGAAGTCTGTCCGAGATCGATGACATGGCAACCCATCCTGCGGAGACCCAAAACAACACCGGTGACAATGTCGGGGGACGAGGGGCGTTCATCAAAACCAACAATCACCTTCGGCCCAACCGCATCGACCGACGGTTGCTCGGATTCCGCCGCCGGTTCCTCGACAATCTGTGAAATCTCGGCCAGCTCTCGTGCCGCCTGCATCGGTTGCGCCTCCCACAACCGGGCGGCAAACGCCTCACCCCAGGCGATGGCTCGATTGCGGTCAAGATCGTTCAAGTAGACCCCGCGCACATTTTCCTCCGTCACCAGCGACTGCGGCCGAGATATTCGCGGTTCCCGCTGAAACGGGGGGGCTCCCGCAGCGAGAAAGTTCGGTTCGATATCAAAACAATGCTCACAGTCATGGCACTTCGAATAAAATGCCGCCAGCCGCGCCAGGTGAATACTGCGGGAGATCGAGTAGGGCTCGCCCGGACACGTGTAGGTCGTCAACCTCCGAGCCGGTGCAGGCGACGAGGGCTTCTCGTCCGAGGCACTCATTCGGTTTGATCCGTATTTTGAGATTCCAGTCGCCGCATCGGCTGTGACCCGTGACCATTCCGGTATTCTTTCACGACCGTCACGATGACCTCGGGTGGAGAAGTGTTTTTCGGACCAAGACCGACCAGCCGCAACAGACCATTCACCACCGAACTGCAGATCGCCGCGACGAAAACGAACAGA